>JBBEBL010000214.1:0-12701 GCA_040882345.1 Chloroflexota bacterium | reverse complement strand
TTCATCCACGGTGAACCTGTGTCGATCGGTGGGGTGTTCCGCGCTGTGCGTTCGCCGCGGGTGAAGCCGATGGCGGGAAGGGATGATGGTGCCGACCGGGCCAGACGCGGCGCGGCCCGCGCTCCGGCCGCGCTCAGGCCCCTGGATCGCGCCGAGCCGCGCTCCACCCGCGCGCCAGGCCCCTGGATCGCGCCGAGCCGCGCTCCGGCCGCGCGCCGAGCCGCGCTCCGGCCGCGCGCCGAGCCGCGCTCCGGCCGGCGTGGGGTAGCATCGCGGACGTGACCACCCCGACCAGGCCCGGCATCTCCGGCCTCCTGCACGACGAGCTCGCCGCGTGGGTCGCCGCCCGCGGCGAGCCGGCATACCGCGTCCGCCAGATCGCCGATGCCGTCTGGACGGACGGTGGCGTGACCGATCCGGCCGATATCCTCACCCTCCCCGCCCCGCTGCGCGACGCGCTTGGCGCGGACGTCCGCTTCGACACGGTGAGCGACACGGAGCTGCGCATCGCCGACGGCGGCCTGACGGAGAAGGCTCTCCATCGGCTCGTCGACGGGGCCCTCATCGAGAGCGTGTTGATGCACTACCCGGCGCGCGGCGCCTCCCGGGAGCGGCACACGCTGTGCATCTCGAGCCAGGCCGGCTGTGCGGTGGGGTGTCCGTTCTGCGCCACCGGTGAGCTCGGGTTCGGGCGGGACCTGGAGACGGCGGAGATCGTGGACCAGGTCCGGCTCGCGGCCCGTCGCCTCGCGGTCGATGGCAAGCGCATCACCAACATCGTGTTCATGGGCATGGGTGAGCCGCTGCTCAACCTGGACCGGGTCCTGGAGGCCGTAGAGGCCCTCAACGACCCCGCCCGATTCGGGCTCGGCGCGCGACACATCACCGTCTCCACATCCGGGGTGGTGCCGGGCATCCGGCGCCTCACCGCCCTGGGACCGCAGTTCACGCTGGCGGTCTCGCTGCACGCCGCCCGTGACGCGCTCCGCGACGTGCTCGTCCCGTTGAACCGCCGCTGGCCGGTGGCGGAGGTCGTGGGGGCGGCGCGCGACCACGCCCGCGCGACTGGTCGGCGCATCAGCTACGAGGTCACGATGATCGCCGGTGTGAACGACACCTCGGCAGATGCGGACGCGCTTGTGGCCCTGCTCCGCGGTGACCATGCCCACGTGAACCTGATCCCGATGAACCCCGTGGCGCACACACCCTGGGAGGCCAGCGCGATGCCGGTCATCGAGTCGTTCGCGGCGACCTTGCAGCGGGCCGGCATCGGGACGACGATCCGTCGCAACCGTGGACAGGAGGTCGGCGCGGCCTGCGGTCAGCTCGCCGCGGAGCGCGCCGGTGAGCCTCCCGCGCCGGCTGTCGCGCGGCGTCGCGAGCGTCTGGTGACCGCGAGTGCCGCCGCGTTGCGCGGGGACCGCAGCGACGAACCCGTCCCGGCTGGTGTCGCTGGCGGGGCAGGGGAGTAGACGAGTGGGGACCGGACGGGCGCGCATCGCGGCGAGCATCCTCGACGCCGACCTCGGCAATCTCGCCCACGCCGTGCGGCGCGTCGGCCACGCCGGTGCCGATCGGGTCCACCTTGACGTCATGGACGGCCACTTCGTCCCGAACCTGACGTTCGGCGCGAAGACGATCAAGGCACTCCGCCGCCGGACGGAGCTCCCGTTCGACGCCCACCTCATGATCAGCGAGCCGGGCCGCTACCTCCAGGAGTACCTCGACGCGGGCTGCGACTCGGTGACGATCCACGTGGAGATAGACGAGCCGATCGAGCCGACGCTGCGGGCGATCAAGGCGGCCGGCCGCGCGGCCGGCCTGTCCCTGCGACCGGGCACGCCGCTGTCCGCGCTGGAGCCCTATGCCGCGCTGCTGGACATCGTGATGATCATGACCGTCGAACCGGGCTTTGGCGGCCAGCGGTTCATGGCCGACGTCCTGGTCGCGAAGGCCGCTGGTGCGCGAGACCTCCTGCGCCACAAGGCGTACGGCGGTGAGGTGCATGTGGATGGTGGCGTCAACCGCGAGACGGCCGAGGCGGTGGGTGCCAGCGGCGTGGACGTGCTGGTGGTCGGTTCCGCCCTGTTCGTCCGGGGCCGCGACATGGGTCGGGAGGTGCGCCTCATCAGGGCGCTGGCGGACGAGGGGTTCCAGTACGGGATGAACGACGGGGTAGCACCCATCCCGCGCGACCTGATGGTCAAGGTCGCCGCGCTGCCCAAGCACCTTGCGACGCGGTTTCGACGCGCAGTCGAGGCGGGCGGCATCCCGGTCGTCATGCTCCGCGGAGACGGACAGATCAACCCGGATGGGGTACGCGACTACGACCTGCTCGTCCCGGCCACGGTTCAGGCGGATGTCCTGGCCCGGCACGCTGACCTGCGCAACGACCTGCTGGCCGAGGCTGACGCGTGGCGCCTGGGGTATGCATCCCCCGGGGACACTGCCGTCCGGCACGACTGATGCGGGCGCTGCTCCAGCGAACGACCGGAGCATCGGTGATGGTGGACGGGGCGACCGTCGGGTCCATCGGTCCGGGCCTGGTCGTCTTCGTCGGCGTGGCTCCGGCGGATGACGAGTCCGTTGCCCTGAGCCTCGCCCGCCGGATCAGCGAGTTGCGCATCTTCGGCGACGACGAGGGCCGGACGAACCGTTCGCTCGTGGACACGGGTGGCGCGGCCCTGGTCGTGTCGCAGTTCACCCTGTATGCCGACACGCGTCGCGGCCGACGGCCCGGGTTCACCGGCGCGGCCGCCCCGGAGCAGGCAGAGCGTCGCTACCTGGAGCTCGCGGGTGCGCTGCGTGGGTTTGGTGTCGAGGTCGCGACCGGCCGGTTCGGCGCGGCGATGGCCGTGGAGCTCGTGAACGACGGGCCGTTCACCATCTGGCTGGACACGGACGACCGCTAGCGGCGCCTACTTGGACGACTTGAGCATCGTTCGCCGGCAGCGCGTGCAGACGAGTGCCTTCGTGGGCACGCCCTTCTGCTCGATGACGAGCGGCTGCAGGTTGGGCTGCATGCGACGGTGGGCTCGGACGCGGTTCATCCCCGACGACTGCGGGTTGAAGCCGCCCATCGAGACCTTGCCGCAGATCGCGCAGGAGCGGGCCATGCGTTTCCTCGAGAAGTGGGTGACACGTGAAGGCCCGGGCGGCTGGGCCCGAGCGGGGCGGTATGATAGCACACGGTCCGGCCCGATCCTTCCGGACGACCATCCGCAGGAGGACCCGCCTTCGTGGCCATCCGTCCGACTCCCGGCCGTTCGCTCGTCACGAGGCGAGCCGTCGTGGACATCGTGCGCACCGCGACGCTCGGATCATATGGCGTCACCGGGTTCTCCGGCAGCCCGGTCCATCGATTCGCCGGCTGGCTGGGTATCGCCCAGCCGGGCGTCTCCGTGCGCATGGATGACGGCCTGGCCATCGAGCTGGATCTGACGGTCGCGCTGGGGGTACCCGTCGCCGAGGTGGCCCGACAGGTGGATTCGGCGATCCGCTACGCCGTCCGCCGTGCCCTGGACCTCGACGTCGTGAGGCTGGTCATCCACGTGGACGGCCTGCGCGTCCATCCCGGCGGCTCCGTCCCGGAGGTGGACACCACGGCACCCACGTCCATCCGCTCGCGCGATCTCGCGGACAGCGGCACGGACGTCGCCTGAATGGCCCGTCGGGCATGTGACGGCGAGGGCCTGCTCGGGGCATTCCGGGCGGCCGTCGCCAACCTGGAGGCGCACGTCGACGAGATCAACGCGCTCAACGTCTACCCGGTCCCGGACGGCGACACCGGATCCAACATGCTGGCGACCGTGCGCGCCGCGCTCGACGAGGCGGAGGCCGTCGCCGGCCAGCCCGCGGACCGGATCGCCGCGGCGATCAGCTTCGGGGCGCTCATGGGCGCGCGCGGCAACTCCGGCGTCATCACCAGCCAGATCTTCCGGGGCATGGCGGAGGGCCTGGATGGCAAGCAGCGGTTCAACGGCCTGGACCTTGCCCATGCCCTGACCGAGGGCGCGAAGACCGCCTACGGTGCGGTGGCCAAGCCGGTCGAGGGGACGATCCTGACGGTCATCCGCGAGTCCGCCGCCGCGGCGGTCACGGCTGCCGAACGGGACAACGACATCGAGGCGGTCCTGACGGCCACCCTGGATGCCGCGGAGAAGTCCGTGGCGCGGACCCCCAGTCTGCTGGCGATCCTGCGCGAGGCGGGCGTGGTGGACTCCGGTGGCCAGGGTGTCTACCGGCTGTTCCAGGGGGCGTTGCTGCACCTGACCGGCCGGACACCGCTCGCCGCCGCGCGTGACCGGGCGGGCGCCGGGCCGAAACCCAGCACGCTGGTCGCCCATGCCGATGAGGGCTTCGGGTACGAGACGATGTTCCTGCTGCGCGCGGCCGGGCATCAGATGCTGGACGTGGACGCGATCCGCGACCACCTCGAGTCGATCGGCGAAAGCGTCCTCGTGGCCGGCGATGCCCGAGCCCTCAAGGTCCACGTCCACAGCGAGCGCCCGGACCTGGTGATCGGGTACGGCCTCACGCTGGGCGACCTCAGCCGGATCACCGTGGAGAACCTGGACAACCAGGCCAGGGACGTGCGCGAGACGCGGGCGGCCGAGTTCACGGGCGCGACGCCGCCCGAGCCGACGGAGGCGAGCCTGGCACGCGAGGCGGGATCGTCGACGAACGGCACGGGGCCGGCCTCCGAGATCCCCTCGCTGGCGGTCGTCGTGGTCACGGCGGGCGACGGCCTGGCCACCATCTTTCGCTCCTTCGGCGTGGCCGCCGTGGTCCAGGGGGGCCAGTCGGCCAATCCCAGCACGGGCGAGCTGCTGGAGGCCATCAAGGCCGTCCCGGGCCGCGAGGTCCTGCTCCTGCCCAACAACCCGAACGTGGTGCTCGCCGCGCGCCAGGTCGCCGAACTCAGCGACCGGCCGGTCGCGGTGGTCCCCACGCGCAACGCCGTGGAGGGGTTCGCGGCCCTGATGGCCATGGACCCGGACAAGGGAGCCGCGGACAACGGGGACCTGATGGCAGACGCCGGACGGGGCATCCAGAGTCTCGTCGTCACGGAGGCGGTCCGCGATGCCACGATCGGTGGCCGCAAGGTCCGCAAGGGCCAGACCATCGCACTGGACCCGGACGACGGCCTCGTCGCGGTCGACAGCGACCGGGAGAAGTGCGTGCTGGCCGCCATGGCCGCGCTGACCCCGGGGTACGAGCTCGTGGCGATGTACTACGGAGATGGCGCCGACCTCGCCGAGACGGAGGAGATGGCGCGCCGTATCGGCCAGGTGATCCCGGGCATCGACATCGAGGTCCACCATGGTGGCCAGCCGTTCTATCGGTACCTCATCTCGGCCGAATAGGTGGTGACCGCCCGCCGCGCCCCGCCGCGACCGGCGGTCAAGCCGCCGACCGATCCGGTCGAGCTCCTCCAGACCCCGCTCCACCAGGCCGGGTTGACCGCTGGCCCCACCCTTCGACGGGCGGGCGTCCGCCTGGGTTGGTACGACGTCCGCGACCTGCTCTTCCACCTGCCGCGGCGCTATGACGACCTGCGCGACCTGCAGCGGCTGGGCGACCTCGTCCCGTCGGACGACGGGACGGTCGTGTCCGCGAAGGTCCGCGTCGCGGACATCGTCGTGGAGCCCACCTGGCGACGCCGGGTCCAGCGCACGGTGGCTCGCCTGGAGGACGCCACCGGGACGGTCAAGGCGACCTGGTTCGGCCGGCGCTTCATCGAGCGTCGGCTGCACGCCGGGGACGAGATCGTGGTCTCCGGCCGACTCAAGCGGTTCGGGCGAGATCTCGTCATCGACAACCCGGAGTTCCAGGAGATCGGCGAGGACGGGGCGGTCCTCATGGCCGGGCGGATCGTCCCCGTCTACCGGCTCACGGCCGGGTTGACCGCCGCGCGCCTCCGGGTGGCCATGCGCGAGGCCCTGGACGTCGCCGGACACGCCTACCCGGAGTACCTCCCGGGCGACGTGCGCCGGGATGCGGACGTCGTGGGGGTCGCCAAGGCCCTTGAGGCCGCGCACTATCCGCCGTCCTTCGAGGATCGGGATGCGGCCCTCCGACGACTCGCCTTCGACGAGCTGCTGGCGCTCCAGCTCGGGATGGTGGGACGGCGACGCGCCCGGGGCCGCGACCACGCGCCGATCATCGCCGTGGACGACACCGCCGACGCGCGTATCCGGGATGCCCTCCGGGAGGCCCTGAGCCGCCGGATCGGGGCGTCCGTGGAGCTGACCGCCGATCAGGCATCGTCCATCACGGCGATCCGGCAGGACCTTGTGCGGCCGACGCCGATGCTGCGACTCCTCCAGGGCGACGTGGGCTCCGGCAAGACCGCGGTCGCGGCGTACGCCCTGGCCGCCGCAGCCGCCGCCGGGTACCAGGGGGCCCTGCTCGCACCCACGGACCTGCTGGCGCGCCAGCACCTGGACACCGTCGGCGCGCTGCTGGCGGACCTCGGGGTGGACGTCCTCCTGCTGGCGGGCTCGCTCAAGGCGGCGGAGCGGACGCGGACCCTGGAGTCGATCGCCTCCGGGCAGACCTCCGTCGTGGTCGGGACGCACGCCCTGTTCCAGGAGGCGGTGAGCTTCCGTCGCCTGGGCCTGGCGATCATCGACGAGCAGCATCGATTCGGCGTGGAGCAGCGCGGCCAGTTGGAAGCCAAGGCCGGGGACGGCAGCGTGCCGCATGTCCTGCTCATGACGGCGACGCCGATCCCGCGGACGCTGGGCCAGGTGCTCTATGCGGACCTCGACGTGTCCGACCTGCGAACGCCGCCGGTGGGTCGCGTGCCCATCCGGACGGGCATCCGTCGTGCCGCGGATCTGGGCCGCACCTGGGACAAGGTCCGTGAGGAGGCGGCATCCGGCCACCGCACCTTCGTCGTGGTCCCACTCATCGAGGAGGGTGTGGACGTCGCCGATGCGGCCGGCGCCGGTGCGGTGGCGGCCGAGTCGGA
This sequence comes from Chloroflexota bacterium, assembly GCA_040882345.1. Classification (GTDB taxonomy): domain Bacteria; phylum Chloroflexota; class Limnocylindria; order Limnocylindrales; family CSP1-4; genus SPCO01. The sequence continues at coordinate 5,725 of JBBEBL010000214.1, read as the reverse complement.
GGCGCGCCGCCTGACGGAGCTGCTGGCGCCGGTGCGCGTGGGGATGGTCCACGGCCGGATGAAGCCGGCGGACCGCGACGCGGAGATGCGGCGCTTCCGGGACGGGGAGCTGGACGTCCTCGTCGGGACGACCGTCGTGGAGGTGGGCGTGGACGTGCCGGAGGCGACGATGATGATCGTCCAGGGTGCCGAGCGCTTCGGCCTGGCCCAGCTGCACCAGCTGCGGGGGCGCGTGGGCCGGGGCACGGCCGAGTCCTACTGCGTGCTCGTGTCCGATGCCGACGACGACACGGCCCGGGCGCGCCTGCGGGCCATCGCCGAACTGCGCGACGGCTTCGAACTCGCGGAGCGGGACTTCGAGCTGCGCCGCGAGGGGGATGTCCTGGGCTTCGTCCAGAGTGGCCTGCCCGGCCTGCGGGTGGCATCGCTGACGCGGCGCGACCACCAGGAACTCGCCGTACAGGCGCGCGACCACGCCGAGGCGATCCTTGACGGGGCGGGCGCCCTGGACGTGGCACGTCGCCCGGATCTTGGGCCGCTGGCCGCGGAACTGCGCTCGGGCTGGCTCCGTCATCTCGTGGCCGCGGAACCGGCGAGTGGCTCGTGATCGCCCGTGGCTGACGCCGGCCGGGTCATCGCGGGGACGGCCCGGAGCATCCGCCTGGACGCCCCGGGTGCGGGTACGCGGCCGCTCGGCGACCGGGTCAAGCAGACCCTGTTCGCGGTCCTGGAGCGGGACCTGCCCGGCGCCCGGTTCCTGGATCTGTTCGCCGGCAGCGGCGCCGGGGGCATCGAGGCCCTGTCCCGCGGCGCGTCGCACGTCGCCTTCGTGGAGCACGATGCGGGCGCGGCTCGGGTCATCGTCGCCAACCTCGCGCGCACGCATCTGGGCGACGCCGACCGCGTGACGTTGGTTCGCCAGGATGTCGTGGGCTGGTTGCGCGATCCGGCACGGGACGCCGAGCCGCGGTGGGACCTGGTCCTGCTGGATCCGCCATACGGCGAGCCGGCCCTGCTGGAGCGGGCGCTGGATGCGGTCGGGCGCCTGCTGGCGCCGGACGGCCGGGCCGTCGCCAAGCACTTCTGGCGGGAGGTGCCGCCGGACCGGGTGGGGCTGCTAGCATCGGAGCGCGCTCGCCGGTTCGGGGAGACGGCGCTGACGTTCTATCGCCGCACGGCAGTGGCCACGTACACGGAGGACCCATGAGCGTCGCGGTCTACCCGGGCTCGTTCGACCCCATCACCAACGGGCACGTGGACATCGTCAGCCGGGCCACGACCGTCTTCGATCGGGTCATCATCGGCGTCCTCGCCAACCCCCGGAAGTCGCCGCTGCTCGCGGTGGCGGAGCGCATCCGCATCATCGGTGCCGCTCTCGCCGAGACGGGGGCCGCACTGGACCGGATCGAGGTCACGGCATTCGACGGCCTGACGGTGGAGTTCTGCCGGGCTCACGGGGCGACCGCCATCGTCCGCGGCCTGCGGGCCATCAGTGACTTCGAATCGGAGATGCAGCTGGCCCACAACAATCGCGTCCTGGCGCCGGAGGTGGACACCGTCTTCTTCATGACCGCGCTGGAGCACGGGTATGTCAGCTCCAGCCTGGTCAAGGAGATCGCGAGCTTCGGTGGGGACGTGAGCGGGATGGTGCCGGGCACCGTCGCCACGGCGCTGGCGGCGGCGATCCGTCGCCCGTAGCGCCCCCGCCCTCAGGTCCGGCCCGTGCCATAATCCAACGGTCCGAGCGCGCCGGGAACGTGGCCGTCGGATCGCCCCAGCAGGAGGGCCCGAGTCATCGACATCATCTTCCTCGTCGAGCGCCTCGAATCGCTCATCGCCAACGGCAAGAAGCTGCCGTTGACGACGAATGTCGTGTTGGACCAGAACGCGGCCCTCGGCCTCATCGACGAGCTGCGCGTGGCCGTCCCGGAAGAGGTCCGTGCCGCGAAGCGGATCAACTCGGAGGGCGAGCGGATCATCGAGAAGGCCCAGGAAGAGGCGGAGCGCGTCGTCGCCCGGGCCCAGGAGCAGGCCGCCTTCCTCATCGACGAACGTGGACTCACCCAGGCGGCGGAGGCGGAGAGTCGGCGCATCATCGCGGAGGCCCACGAGGATGCGGACCGGATCCGGTCCGGCGCGGACGAGTACGCGGTGAGCGTCCTTGAGGGCCTGGAAGGCGACGTCAACAAGACCCTTGAGAGCATCCAGAACGGCATCGCCCTGCTGGACGAGCGCCGGATGGCCTTGTCGCGCTCGACTAGCGCCGCGGGGGATGGCGGCGACGGCGGCGGTGGCGCGGACGACGAGGCCTGGGAGGACGAGCAGGAGGGCGCCCCCGCCTCGGGTCGTTCGTGACGGTCCGCCCGCCGGACGGCCCCTTCATCGTCAACGTCGCGGGGCTGCTGGCCGATGAGGTCGGCGCGGAGCGCACGGTAGATATCGACACGAGCACGATCGAGCTGCCGGACGAGCTGGTCCTGGCCGCGCCGATCCGGGGCCGCGTGCGCCTCGTTCACGAGAACCGCGGCGTCTTCGTGGACGGGGTCCTGACCACCGCCCTGGCCGGTGAGTGCAGCCGCTGCCTGCGGCCCCTCCAGACCCCGGTGGAGATCCGGCTGCGCGAGGAGTACCTGCCGTCTTTGGACCTCGCCACGGGCCGCCCGGTCCAGTTGGACGAGGAGCCGGACGCGCTGCGCCTGACCGACCACCACGAGATCGACCTGGAGCCGTCCATCCGCGACGCCATCTCGCTGGCGGAGCCCATCGCCCCGCTGGACCGACCCGACTGTCCCGGGCTCTGCATCGTCTGCGGCCTGCCGCTCGACGAGGGCGTCCACGACCACCCGGTCGACGATATCGATCCGCGTTTCGAGGCCCTGCGCGGCTTTCGCGAGGAGTGACACGACGGTCGAGGTTGCTGGCGGGCGGCGCGGCCGTCTGCGGCGCGGCCGTCTGCGGCGGCCGTCTGCGGCGGCCGTCGTGCGGCGGCCGTCGTGCGAGGTTGGGATCACGCGCACCGTCGCCCTGCGTTCACCGTCCGCGAACAGATGGGCTTGAGTGCGCCTCGTGTCCTGCCCAGTTCACCTGCGGTGAACCCAGGTGGGATGAGGCGCACGTGCGCGCCGGCCAGGCCGCGCCCCACCGCCCCATCCGCCGGCTGGATTCACTGACGCTGAACGCCCTGGCGGCAAGGACCTCTCGCAACCGGCCACGAGGCGCTTGAGCGCTCCAACGTTCACCACAGGTGAGGTCCAGGGAGCGGCGAAACCCCGACCAGGCTGGACCCTCCGAGGGCTTCGCTGTGAGTGAATCGGGCGCGCGGAGCGATCGGGGACAGGGGCGTCGGCGCGGCGCCGGGCGGCAGTCACGCCGGAATGCGGGCCCATCGTGACGTAACGATCATCCAGCGACGATCCCGGCCGGCACGTGGCGCGGACGCCGGGCCACCGTGAGCGACAGCGGCGACCCATCCACGGTACACTCCGGCGTCGGTGTGGCTGCGCGCCCCAGTCCCGGGCGCCACCGGCGGCCCATCACGTTCAGAACGATACGAAGGAGCCCGACGACCCCATGGGTGTACCCAAGCGACGCGTCTCGCATGCTCGCCAGGGCGAGCGACGCTCGCACCTCGCGATCGACACGCCGACCCTCGAGGAGTGCTCGCACTGCCACGAGATGAAGCTGCCGCACCATGTCTGTCCGAACTGCGGCTACTACCAGGGTCGCCAGGCCGTGGAGCTGAAGCCGGCCGGCGGCGCTGCCCCCACCGACGACACCAGCCGCTGACGCGGTGACCGACCCTCGTCCCGGATCCCCCGGGACGACCGCGAGCGGCGGCCGCGTGCGGCTCGCCGTCGATGCGATGGGCGGCGATCACGGCCCGTCCGAGGTCATCCCGGGCGCCCTCGACTTCGCCCGCTCGCACCCGGCTGACGAGCTCATCCTCGTCGGTGACGAAGCGACCGTCCGCTCCATCGCCGGCGACCTCCCGGCCAACGTCCGCGTCGTCCATGCCGGCCAGGTCATCGACATGGACGACCACCCGGCCCTCGCCCTCCGCGAGAAGAAGGACTCGTCCATCCTCGTCGCCACGGACCTCGTCAAGCGCGGCGAGGCGGATGCCGTCGTCACCGCCGGTCACACTGGCGCCGGGATGGCCGCCGCGGTCCTGCGCCTGGGCCGCCTGCCCGGCGTGGACCGACCCGCGCTCGCCGTCCAGATGATCACCGACTCGGGACCCATGGTCCTCCTGGACATCGGCGCCAACCCCGATTCCACGCCGGAGAACCTCGTCCAGTTCGCGCGGATGGGCGCGATCTTCGCCGAGCGTGTCCTGGGGGTCGCGGACCCGCGCGTCGCGCTCCTGTCCATCGGCGAGGAGAAGGGCAAGGGGGACGCGCGCATCCAGCAGGCGACCGAGCTCCTGGACGCGTCCGGCCTGCGCTTCGAAGGCAACGTCGAGGGCAAGGACCTGACCAGGCACATGGCCGACGTCGTGGTCTGTGACGCCGTCCTGGGCAACGTCGTGATCAAGTTCTACGAGGGCCTGAGCACCTTCATCTTCGACCTGTGGCGGACCGAGTTCCGCGGCTCGTGGCGGGGCAAGCTGGCCGGGCTGCTGATGCGCCCAGGGATCGATCGCATCCGCGGCGTGTTCGACTACGAGAGGGTCGGCGGCTCGCCGTTGCTCGGCGTCAAGGGGACCGTCATCATCACCCATGGACGAGCCCGCCGACGGATGGTCGGGTTCGCCTGCGAGGTGGCGGCCACGACGGCCCGGACCGGGGTGCCGGCACTGATCGCCGAAGCGCTCGCCACGGAAGCGGCATCGCGGCGCACGACCGGAGCGCAGGAGACCGGGCCACAGGAGGTCACGACATGAGCGGCGCGATCGGACCGGAGCTGACCGTCGGGCGCAACGTCATCGCCCAGCTGGTACCGCTGGCGGCCTTCGAGGTCCCGGGGGTGGCGCGCGTCGGCCATGGCGGACCGCCCTGGCGCGCCTGGCTCGCCGGCCTCGTCAACCCGCCGGTGAAGGTCCGCGTCCACGACGGCCAGGTCATCGTTCGACTACGCATCGTGGCCCGGCCCGGGCACGCCATCGGTCCGCTGACGGCCCACGTGCGAACGGCGGTCGCCGCCACGGTGGAGCGGTTCCTCGGCCTGGACCTCGGGGCGGTGACCGTCATCGTCGACGGTGTCGGAGGCTGACGGCCAGCGGGGACGGCGGACGGGTCGCCGACTCGCGCTGGCGGCGGTCTTCGAGGCTGACTTCGGCCAGCGTACGGCGGAAGCGATCCTGGAGCGGCACCTCGCGGAGTCAGAGCGTGACGCCACGGCCGCGATCCTTGCCCGCGAGCTGGTGGCCGCGGTGGTCAGCCACCGGGACGAGATCGACGCGACGATCACGAGGCTCGCGCCGCAGTACCCGGTGACGGGTCTCGCCAAGATGGATCGCGCATTGCTCCGAACGGCGATCGGGGAGGTGCTACACTCCGGCACGCCGGCCCGGGTGGCCATCGCCGAGTGGGTCGAGTTGGCACGCATCTACAGTGGAGACCCGATCAGGCGCCTCATGAACGGGGTGCTCGGGCGCATCGCCCCACCCAACTCCGAGGAGGGAGTCAGTGGCCACAACGTACGACCGGCTCAAGAAGATCGTCGTCGAGCAGCTCGGCGCCGACGAGGATGAGGTCAAGCCGGAGGCGTCGTTCGTCGACGACCT
>JBBEBL010000213.1:0-2266 GCA_040882345.1 Chloroflexota bacterium | reverse complement strand
CCGAGCCGGAAGACGACCCACGCGGCGACCAGTGCCCCGGCGAAGGCCAGGGCGTGGATCAGGCCGAAGGCCACGAACACGACCTGGACCGGCAGCAGGATGGCGACCGATGCGCCGAGGGCCGCGCCCGATGCGGTCCCGAGCACGAACGGGTCCGCCAGCGGGTTCCGCAGCAGTCCCTGGAACGTGGCCCCGGCGACGGCCAGCCCCGCCCCGATGACCATCGAGGTCAGGACCCGGGGGAGGCGGAGCTCCCAGATGATCGTCTCCGTGGCCGGCGTCCAGGTCCCTCCGACGTCGAGTCCGATCGTGCGCCACAGGACGACCCCGATGGTGTCCAGCGGGCCGACCCGCACGGACCCCAGGCCGACCCCGGCGACGAGGACGACCATCAGCACGACCAGGCCGATCGCCGCGACGACGACGGGGCGACCCCGCAGCCGACCGACGAGGCCGGGGGCGGCGAGGTCGCGGGAGATGGCGGGGGCGGCCACGTGATCCTGGGGGCCCGGCCCTACGGTGCCGTGGGCAGCTCGGCGTCCGGCCGGATGGCCGCTGCCAGGTTGCGCAGGCCGATCGGGAGTCTCGGGCCGGGCCGGGTGATCTCGGTGTCCTGGACGGTCACGATACCGCCGTCCTTGACGGCACTCATGACGCCCCAGCCGGTCCGCGCGGCGACGGCCTCCGGGGTGGGGGCGTAGAACGGGTTCACGCCCAGGACGATGATCTGCGGGTCGCGCTCGATGAGCGTCTCGAGCGGGATCTCGTAGCTCGCCGGGTCACCGGTCGTGATCGTGTCGCCGCCGGCCATGGTCACCATCTCGGCCACGAACGAGTCGTCGGCAGGGGCGAAGATCTGGCCCGTCGTGTCGGTGTAGCCGATCTCGTAGAAGACGCGCGGACGGACCCCGGTGCCGGCGGCGGCGGCGATCGCATCCATCTGGGTGCGCATCTCGCCGACCAGGGCGGCCGCGGGCTCGACGGCGCCGATCGCGGTCCCGATGAGCTCGATGTCCTCGTAGACCGCCTCGATGGTCGCGGCATAGAGGACGACGACCGGGATGCCCAGGTCGCGCAACTGGGTGATCGCGTCAGCCGGCGTGAAGCCGAGGCCGCCGGCGATGACGAGGTCGGCGTCCAGGTTCACGATCTGCTCCACGTCCACTGAGGCGAAGTCGGCGACGTCGGGCAGCGCGGCCGCTTCGGCCGGGTAGTCGCTACCGCTATCGGTCGCGACGACACGTGCGCCGGCGCCGAGCTCGAAGACGATCTCCGTGTTGGCGGGGGTCAGTGACACGATCCGCTCCGGCTCCGTGGCGATCACGACCTCCGTGCCCTCGTCGTCGACGAGGGTGACCGGGAAGGCCGCGACCGGGGTGGCGGTGACGGCCGGGATCGCGGAGGCGGTCGCGTCCGGCGGCAGGGTCCGCGGCGCGGTGGCGCCAGAGCACGCGGTGATGGCGAAGGTAAGGGAGAGCGCGAGGGCGACGACACGGCGTCGGGACAGGGAGTGCACGGGGATCCTCCGGGAGACAGGGGCGGGATGGTCCGGAGGGGTCGCGTCTGGAGACGCGAAACCCCTCGCTTCGAACGGCGGTCGAAGGAGGGGTCAGCTGGTCGAGTGCACGGTCCTGCCTACCTTTCTCTCGAAGGTTCGAGCATGCACCGTGGGGTCGGCGACCGGACTTCCACCCCCACCTGGGGGGTGGTCACCGTAGCGGGACTGTGCCGGATTCTCACCGGCTTCGCGACCACGCGGCGTTGACGTTGATGTCGGGGCGGAGCGTAGCACAGGAGGCGGGCCGGAACGCTCGGGGCGGGCGGCCCCCGCCGGGAGGCTCTCTCAGAGCTGTGGCTTCTACGGGAGAAGGATCAGACCCACGGAGATGGCTTCGTAGAGCTGTGGCTTCTGAGTGCCCCCGAATCGGGACCCGGAGCCAGGTCATCGAGGCGCGGCCGACGCTCGTAGAGCTGTGGCTTCTAAACGCGAATCTCGGGTGGCGTACCGGCTCGGGGACGCTTGCCGGGCCCGCCCGGCCGCGCCCAGATAAGTGCGAGTGAAGGCACCTTCCCTACGATCGTCACCTCGCCCTCCTCCCGCCACACGTCCGCCGGAGGAGGCCACATGGCCACGCTGGAGACACGATGGGGAAGACGACTCGGTCTGGGGGTCGCGGCATCGGCCGCGGTCCTCGCGATCGCCACGACCACGCTCGGGGCACCGACGGTGGAAGGTCGTCCCCCACCCGCCTGCACGGAAACCGCC
>JBBEBL010000212.1:0-2272 GCA_040882345.1 Chloroflexota bacterium | reverse complement strand
ATGCGTTTGCGGGCGGTGGGCGGCCGCGTACCACGACTCCCGGTCGTATCCCGCAGGAACATCAGGCCGGCCATCGGCCCGCTTGGCCGCTTCAGCCAATGACGTACGGCGATCGTCCGAAGCGGATAGACCCGGCCGAACAGCGCCCCATGGCGCGCGACATGGTCCCGCGGCGTCCGGTGCTCCGGCAGGACGAGTAGGCGCGCGACGGCGGCCGCCTCGCAGCCGAACCGGTCGCGCGCGATGGTCGCGGCGAGTCGACACTTCACGTCGTGGACGCGCAGCGTGGACTCGACGGCTCCGATCTCCGTCTTGACCTCGACGACGAGCAGGGTCCGAGTCTCCGGATGCCAGGCCAGGAGGTCGATGGAGCCTCGCTCGCCGCGCATCGAGAACGAGACTTCCGGCCACACCACCCAGCCAGCATCCGTCAGCAGGCGCGCCATGACTTCTGTCAGTCGGGCGTGGGCGCGATCGCCGAGGCGGTCGACGTCGGCGCCCCGCCACCGGATCGACACGACCACCTCCGCGTCGTACGCGGCGAACAACCGGCGCAATCGACGCAGGGAGATGCGGTCCAGTCGTCCGCGCTCGATGAGGGAGACGAGGCCCTGGCTCATGTCCGCCCGTTCACCCGCATCGGACTGGCGGAGCTGGAGTCGATGGCGTAGGTACCTGGCGATGCGGCCGACGGCGAGGTCATTCATGACCGGATCATCGCGAACGGCGCTCACCCCAGACTTGCCTGGACCGGGCCCCAGGGGCGGAAGTCGCGAGATACGACCGGGGGTCGTGTAATGCGACGTTGGGAGCGACTCGGCGTGCGGACCGTGCGTGCGTAGCGGTCTGGGGAGGCCGATCTTGGCCGCGACTGTCGCGTAATACGACCGGGAGTCGTAGGCCGCGGTTTCGGCGATGGGTCGGCGGCACGGGCCGGGCCCAGGATCGGGGACCCGGATCGCGAGGCGCGGGCTGGCGCGGGGCGGGGACAGGCCGGGCCGGCGCGGGCTGGCGCGGGGCGGGGTCGAGCATCGCGGGATACGACCCAGGGTCGTGGTATGCGCGGTCCGGCGGGCGAGGGCACACGGTTCGTGCGGGCGAGGCACCTGGCCAAGCCTGCGTGAAGCCTGCGCGGGCGTGAATGCTCGCGTAGCACGACCGGGGGTCGTGGATCGCGATGGCGGGCAGCGCGGGCGCTAGTACGCGGCGAGCGTCCGGATACCGTCGGCGATCTTCTCCGGGGAGACCATGAACCAGTCCTCAAGGACGTGGTTGTAGGGCACGCCCGGGACCTCCGGCCCGGCCACGCGCGTCACCGGCCCGTCAAGGTAGTCGAACGCCTCTTCCGCGACGATCGCCGCGATCTCCGCTCCGTATCCGCCGAACTTGTTGTCCTCGTACACGATCAGGCACTTGCCGGTCTTGCGCACCGACTCGAGGATCGTGTCCGTGTCGAGCGGGCGAAGGGTCCGGACGTCCACGACCTCCACGCTGATGTCGTCCTCCGCGACCCTGTCGGCGGCCTCCAGCGCGTAGTGGGCCATGAGCCCGTAGGCGATGACCGTCACCTGGGACCCTGGGTGGGTCACCTTGGCGCGCCCCAGCGGCACGACGTAATCCGTGTCCGGCACCTCGCCGCGCACGGACCGATACATCTTCTTGTGCTCGAAGTACAGGACGGGATCCGGATCGCGGATGGCCGAGCGCAGCAGCCCCCGGGCGTCGTGGGGCGTGGATGGGACGACGACCTTGAGGCCCGGCATGTGGGTGAAGTACGCCTCCACGCTCTGCGAGTGATAGAGCGCCCCGTGGACGCCACCGCCGTACGGAGCCCGGATGACCATCGGAAGGCCGTAGCCGCCGTTGCTCCGGTAGCGCATCCGGGCAGCCTCGGACACGATCTGGTTGAACGCCGGGAAGATGAAGTCGGCGAACTGGATCTCGCACACCGGGCGCAGGCCGTTGATGGCGGCGCCGATGGACGCCCCCACGATCAGCGATTCGGTCAGGGGCGTGTCGATCACGCGCTCGTCGCCGAACTCGGCCCACAGGCCGTCCGTGGCGAGGAAGACTCCGCCCTTCTTCCCGACGTCCTCGCCGAGGACGATGATCGACTCGTCGCGGCGCATCTCGTCCGCGAGCGTCTCGCGGATGGCGTCGATGAACGTGCGGGCCGGCATCAGGCACCGTCCCCGTCGTCGGCGTCGGCCGCGTAGACATGGCGGAGGGCGGTCGCCGGATCCGGGTCCGGCTGGGCCTCCGCGTAGTCGGT
>JBBEBL010000211.1:0-2292 GCA_040882345.1 Chloroflexota bacterium | reverse complement strand
ACGCCGACCTGGTTGTCGAGGTCGGCCTGCACGGCGTCTGGGAAGAACGACGTGATGAAGTTGCCCTGGTTGGTGAACCAGCACTTGGGCGGATCGTCGAACGCTGCCTTGGGCGCTTCTCCGAAGTTCGTCTGGACGATGTACGCCGTGCCACCGAAGACGTAATCTGGGTTGCCCCACACGTCCATGAGGATCTGGGTGGCGTTCTTGACCGCTGGATCGTTGAACGGCATGTCATGGCTTACCCACCGGTCGAAGCCTTCCTTGCCGACGGTCCGCAGCATGATCTCCTCCAGCCAGTCGGTGACCGGCCAGCCCGTCGCCGCCCCACTCTCGATGCCGATGCACCAGGCGGGCGTTCCGTCCGCAGCCATCTTGTCCTGGAGGGTCTTGAGCTCGTCCCAGGTGGTCGGAACGGCGTAGCCCTTGGCCTCGAAGGTCACCTTCGGGTAGAAGACAAGGCCCTTGAGGTTGACGCGGTGGAAGACGCCATAGACGTTGCCGTCATCCGCCGTACCGATCGCCTTCCAGCCTTCGCCGTAGTTGGCATCGATGGAGGCGGTCACGTCCGCCGGCAGGGGAAAGAGCTTGCCCTGCGAGGCGTAATTCTTCATGCCTCCGGGCTGGGGCAGCAGGGCGACATCCGGCGGATTGCCCGCCTGGACCTGCACGTTCAGGTTCTGCTCGAACGACTTGTCGCCGTTGTAGACGACGTCGGCGCCGGTCGCATCCTCGAACGGCTTGACCGCCGCCTCGAAGGCCGCGGCTTCCGTGTCGACGAACGCACCACCAACCGTGATGGTCTTGCCGGCCAGATCGCCGCCGCCACCACCGCCGCCCGTCGGGGCCGCTGAACTGCCCCCGTCGCTGCCGCACGCGGCAAAGACGAACGCGGTCGCCCACAGGCCCACGAACAATCGCTTCTTCATGCGCTCCTCCTCAGGGCCGCCCGATCTCGCGCGGCCAAACGGTCAAGCAAAGCGTGGAACCGGTTCCACGCTGCTGTGCCGCTAGCCTACCAAGACCTGTCAATACCCCGCAACAACCGTCTCGCCCACGGCTCGCGACCTTCAACGGCGGCGGCGATCCGGCGCCATCAAACGGCCGGCGGGGCCGTGGATCGGCGGATCACGAGACTGATGTCCTGGACCTCCCGGAGCGGCCCGGGCGCCAATCCGTCCACCGCTTGCAGGAGCCGCTGGACGGCGCGCACACCGGACTCGAACAGGGGCTGTCGGATGGTGGTCAGCCCAAGGTGGTCGGCCAGATCCAGATCGTCGTATCCGGTCACGGACAGCGTCCCGGGCACCGTCAGCCCCACATGCCCGGCGGCCTCCACGACGCCCGCCGCCTGGGTGTCGCTCGCGCAGACTATCGCCGTTGGCGGTAGTGCGGACGTCAGCATCCGGGTAGCCAGTTCCGCCGCTCGACGCCGCGAGTGGTCGCCGATGCCGACGAGCGAGGCCGGCAATCGGTAGCCGGACGCCAGGATCGCCTGTCGAACGCCGGTCAAACGGAGACGGCTGGATGTGAAGGCGAGTGGCGTCCGCGGGATGTCCCCGATGAACGCGACGCGACGATGCCCGAGCGAGATGAGGTGCTGAGTGGCGAGTCGCCCGCCGAGCACGTCATCCGCCACGACGCGCGGCAGCGCGCGGTGGTGCGCGTCCACCAGCACCGTCGGCAGTCCCGTCCGCTGGATGCGCTCAAGCTCGGCGGCATGCGGCGACAGCGAGACGATGATGAGTCCGTCCACGCGCTCCGGTCGCGGCAGGTCACGGAAGACCGCGTCGCGTCGCTCGACCGTCTCGACGTTGAACACGATCATGTCGTAGCCGGACGCCGCCAGCGTCAGCTCGATGCCGCGCAGCCGCTCCACCGCCGATGGGCGCGTCAGGAACGGCAGGATGACCGCGACGGTCTGGGTACGGCGCAGGCTCAGGCGACGGGCGGTCTGGTTGGGGACGAAGTCCAGCGACTTGATCGCGGCGAGGACCCTCGCGCGGGTCGCGGGATCCACATTCGCCCGCTCGTTCAAGACGCGGCTGACCGTCCCGCGCCCGACACCGGCGAGCCGTGCGACATCGGTGATGGTGACACCCATCGGCAACCTCGTAGCGATTGGAACCGGTCCCAGTGTACGGGGCCCGAGCTCAGCTAGCGAGTGAGGCGATCGCGCAACCGTTCCACCTGGTCGGCCAGCTCCGCTTCGCGCGCCTTGGCGCCGTCGACGACGTTCGGCGGCGCCTTGGCCATGAATGCCTCGTTGGCGAGCCGGTCGCGAGCCGCGAC
>JBBEBL010000210.1:0-2301 GCA_040882345.1 Chloroflexota bacterium | reverse complement strand
ACACCGCGATTTTCAGTCGCGTGCTCTACCAACTGAGCTATCTCGGCCCGATGGCCAACCAGGCTTGGCTGCCCGTCGGCGGACCGCAGGATACCATGCGCCCTCGCGGGCGTGCCAGAGCCGAACCGCCCGGTCCGAGCCACCGAATCGACTCGAAGCGCCCCGCCGGCGCGACGATCCGGGCCGACCACATGCGCTGACCGCACGCAACGACCGGCGGCGACCGGCCAGCCCGGCGCTCCGGAGGCATTCGGTGCGATGAGCGCACATCAGGCCAACGAGCTCCCGTGTCGGCCGGCGCGGTTCGCCATTGCGTGCGCTGAGCGCACGCGGGGCCGGAGAGCGGCCCCGCCGGCCGGCGCGGTTCGCCATTGCGTGCGCTGAGCGCACGCCCGCCGAGTCCGGACCCGGGGCGCACGGCCACCGCACGCAACGCCCGCCGACTTCGGCGGCCCGTCGCTCCCCTACTCCAGCCCCACCAGCGCCGCCGCTTCCGCAGATCCGAGCGGCGGGTCGCCGGTCAGCTGCCGGAGTCGGTTGATCCGGTCGATGATCGCGGGATGCGTGGACATCAGGCTGGTCGAGCGTTCCTCGAACTTCTTGATGGGGTTCGTGAAGTACATGTGCTGGGTACCCCGGTTGGCGACCTCCAGGACCTCTGGATCGCCGGAGATCTTGGCCAGTGCCCGCTCCAGCCCGTATGGGTTACGCGTCAGCTCGATGGACGACGCGTCCGCCAGGTACTCGCGCTGGCGGCTGACCGCCATCTGGATGAAGCGACTGATGAGCGGTGCAAGGATGGCCAGCACGATGGCGATGACGAACACGATGACCTGGGCGCCGCCGCCTCCGGAATCCCGGTTACGGCTCCCCCGCCCGCCACCCCAGAAGGTGAAGCGCAGGAAGAAGTCGGCCAGGATCGCGATGGCGCCGACCATCACCCCCACCACGAGACTGAAGCGGATGTCCAGGTTGCGCACGTGCGCCAGCTCGTGACCGATGACCCCTTGCAGCTCCTCGCGGTCCAGCTTCTCCAGCAATCCGGTCGTCACGGCGATGGACGCGTGCTTCGGATCGCGTCCGGTGGCGAACGCGTTGGGCGCCGTGTCGTTGATGAGGTGCACCCGGGGCATGGGGATGTTGGCGGCGATGGCCATCTCGCGAACCACGTTCATCAGCTGCGGCGCGTCGGCCTCGTTGACCTCCTTCGCACCGCTCACCGAGAGGACCAGCGAATCACCGGCGAAGTACGTGCCGACGCCGGCGATGGCGCCGAGGCCCATGGCGCCGACGGTCGTGATCACGCCCCCTGCAGGGTCACCGAAGGCCGCGAACCCGATCGCGAACCCGAGCAGTCCCAGCAGCGCCACGACGAACGCGGCCATGAAGAACGAGTTCCGCTTGTTCGCGGAGATCTGGTCGTAGAACGTGCTCCTGGCCACGATGCCTCCCGCGGGAGGTGGATCAGCTCAGGCTGAGATCGACGTTCGGGACGTTCGCCGCTTCCGGCTCCGCGTCGAAGAACTCGCGCTTGGTGAAGCCGAGGGGCCCCGCCACCAGCACATTCGGGAAGACCTGGATGGCCGTGTTGTAGTCCAGCACGGTGGCGTTGTAGTGCTGACGGGAGAACGAGATCTGGTTCTCCGTGGTCGTCAGCTGCTCCTGCAGCTCCAGGACGTTCTGGTTCGCCTTGAGCTCCGGGTAGTTCTCCACCACCGCGAACAGCGAGCGCAGGGTGCCGGTCAGCATGTTCTCCGCGGCGGCCTGCTGGGCGGGGCCCTGAGCGCCGGCGGCGACCGCGTTGGCGCGGGCGTTCGTGACGTCCGTGAGCACCTTCTGCTCGAAGCCCATGTAGCCCTTGACGGCGTTCACGAGGTTCGGGATCAGGTCGTGGCGTCGCTTGAGCTGGACCTCGATCTGGGCGAACGCCTCGTCGATGCGCAGGCGCTTCTGGACGAGCGAGTTGTAGATCCCGATCGCGAACACGACCAGGAGTACGACGACACCGATGACGATGATGATCGGGAGATCCATACCCCTCCTCCGGTCGGGTCGGCCAGGCGGCACCCGTGGCCGTCGAGTCTAGCAGTCGGTGACGTTGGTGGGCGGTGAGGGACTCGAACCCCCGACATCCTCGGTGTAAGCGAGGCGCTCTGACCAGCTGAGCTAACCGCCCGGGACGCGGAGCCTACACCGCCGGACGCAGAGCGACCGCCTCATCGGCGGTCGTCGGTCAGAGCGGGAGTGTGGTGCCCAGGCCGGGACTTGAACCCGGATGAGTTGCCTCATACGCCCCTCAAA
>JBBEBL010000209.1:0-2303 GCA_040882345.1 Chloroflexota bacterium | reverse complement strand
CCGAGGAGGTTGGCCGCCGGCACGCGGACGTCGTCGAAGAACAGCTCGGAGGTGTCCGCGGCGTGCTGGCCGACCTTCGCGAGCTTGCGGCCGCGGGAGAAGCCAGGGCGGTCGGACTCGATCACGACGAGGCTGATCCCCCGGTGGCCGGCGTCCGGGTCGGTCTTGACCGCCGTGACCACGAGATCGGCGTTGAGGCCGTTGGTGATGAAGGTCTTGGCGCCGGTGACGACGTAGTCGTCACCATCGCGCACCGCGGTCGTGCGGATGCCCGCGACGTCGGAGCCGGCGCCGGGCTCGGTCATCGCTAGGGCGAGGACGGAGCGACCGGCCACGATGTCCGGCAGCCAACGGGCTGCCTGCTCGTCATCGCAGTGGTGCAGGAAGTACGGCAGTGCGATGTCCGCCTGGAGGCAGAGCCCGAGCCCGGCGGACAGCACGTCGGCGTGGGCGAGCTCCTCCGAGAGGATGGCGTTGTAACGGAAGTCATCGACGCCACCGCCGCCGTGGGCCTCGGGCGCCGCGATGCCGAGGATGCCAGCGGACCCGGCCGCCTCGAACAACTCGCGGTCGACGCGTCCGGCTTCCTCCCAGCGCTCGCGGTGGGGGACGATCTGGTCGGCCACGAAACGTCGCACGCTGTCGCGGTAGGCGAGGTGCTCCTCGTCGTAGACGGTGCGTTCCATCCGGACATCTCCCAGCTCGAGCCGCCGGTCGGCGTCGACGCCAGGGCCGCGGCTACTTACTGAAGGGTAAGTCGACCGACGCGTCCGGGCAACCTGCTCACCGCTGGGCGAGGACGTCCGCGATCGCTGCATCGAGCCGGTCCGGTGCTTCGAGGGGCAAGAGGTGGCCCACACCGGCGACCTCGTCGTAGGTCGCGTCGGGGATCAGCTCGGCGAGCGCCCGGCCGTTGGCGACGGGCGAGAACCGGTCGAGCGAACCGTGCACCACGGCGCTCGGGACCCGCAGCCGCTCGAGGCGCTCGGCGTGGCCCCACGCCATCATGGCGGCCACCTGGTGGCGCAGCATCCGTCGGGATGTCGGGCCTTCCAAGGTCTGATCGACGAGCTCATCGATCAGATGGGGGTGGTCGTCGGCGAACCCGGGTGCCGTCGCGGAGGTCCACTGGCGGTGGTAGTAGTCGGCCAGGGTCCTCCCGGGGCCAGACGGCAGCAGCAGGCGGAGACTCGAGCGCAGCGGCGGTCGCGTGAAGCGAGGCACCGGCGGCCGGCTGCCCGCGAGCACCAGTCCGGCGACCCGTTCGGGTGCCCGCAGCGCCAACTCCTGGGCGACCATCCCGCCCATGGACAGCCCGAGGATGCAGCCGCGTTCGATCTCTGCCTGGTCGAGCACCGCAACGACGTCGTCGGCGAGGTCGGCGATGCTGAACGGGGTCTGCGAGAACCGCGAACGTCCGCTGCCGCGCAGGTCGGGGGTCACGACCCGGTGCCGTGCCCGCAAGGTCCGCTGCCACGCGAGTGGCCACGCGGTCCCCGCCGCGCCGTAACCGTTCAAGAGGACCAGCGCCGACCCGGAGCCGTGCGCCCTCCAGTGGACCTGATGGCGGGCGACCCCCGCGTCGATCCGGCTCATCGCGTCGGTCCCGGACCGGACGCCGGGACATCCAGCTCGCCATCGACGCCGATACGCGCCAGGTCGTCGGCCACGTCGTCGACCTGATGGCTGAGGATCACCAGGTCCCGCAGGTGCCCGGACCGGTCCCGGATGTGGTCGACCAGCAACCCCTCCGGGTCGAAGCCGAGGGCCGAGAACATCTCGATGTCGCCGACCTTGTCCGCCACCACCTCGACGGTGAGCTTGCGCAGCCCCGCGCGGACACCGGCGACCAACCCCTCGCGCGCGAGCCGTGTGCCGAGCCCACGCCGGCGGTGCGATGGTGCGACGATCAGGCGCCGTTCGCCGACGTGGGCGCTCCAGCCGACACCGGGCACCACCGCGAGGTAGGCGACGGCCGCCCCTTCGTCATCGATCAGCAACCAGCGCGAGCTGGTCGGCTCGTCGCACCAGCGCTGCACGGTCTCGAGGCCGACCGGTTCCTTGAAGAAGGTGCGGTCCCCATCGGGCATCGCGTCGAGGAACGCCACCGCCAGCGCGGCGTCGTCCCGGGTGAGCGGTCGCAGCTTCACGTGTCGTGCTCCTCGAGCCAGGTGGTCAGGCCAGGGACGGTCGTGCGGACCGCGTTGCGTCCGGTCGCGAGCCCGATGTGCCCGGCAGGCACGAGTAATTCGGGGTCTACTGATGTACCTGTGGGTCGGTCATGCGGCCTCGGGTAGGGTCGG
>JBBEBL010000208.1:0-14968 GCA_040882345.1 Chloroflexota bacterium | reverse complement strand
GTGGATCGCACGGCCGTATCGTAGGCGCAAGCTGGCGGGCAGTCGAGGCCGCCCGTGGCAAGCCGACGGCACGATCCGCCTCAGGATCCGGGTTCGATCGCGCCGAGCCCAGGCTGGCAACCCTGCGCGCGATCGACGCGGTTCGTCGACGCCCTGCCAGCGGTTCGAGGGCCAGAGCCACACCGCGTCGCCCGAAAGCCTCGCACCGATCCTCATGGACTTCTTCCTTGACTCGGCCGGGTGAGGTTCGATCGATGGCGATGAAACCGGCGCACGTGGACGAGGCGGCGTTCGCGGCCGAGTTCGAGCGCTACCGACGCCAACTCCACGTCCACTGCTACCGGATGCTCGGCTCGGTCGAGGACGCCGACGGCGTGCCTCCGCGTGCCGCGACAAGCCCCGCGTCGCACGACGGTGCCGGAGGTTCAGGCTCCGGTGACCGTCGACTCGGAATGGACCGACCCACCCTCAGTCCCGCCGCCGGCGCACCAGGCGTTCGGTGGATCGAGCCCTACCCGGACAGTCTCCTGGAGCCTGCCGCTCCGCAGGAGGCCGAGCCGGAAGAAGCCGTCGCGTCGCGCGAGACCATAGAGCTCACCTACATGGCGGCGATCCAGCACCTGCCGCCCCGTCAGCGGGCGGCCCTCGTCCTCTGCCACACGCTCGGCTGGTCGGCGAAGTAGGCCGCTGCGGCCCTGAATACGAGCGTCCAGGCAATCAATAGCGCGCTGCAGCGAGCGCGGGCGACCCTCCAGGAGCGCCTGCCCGGACCTCGCTGCCTGGGACCTCGATCGCGACGATTGGCGAACGTTCCGCGTGGACCGGATCCGGCCAGGCATGTCGCCCGGCGATCGCTTCACTCCGCGGGAGCTGACCGACGCCGCCGTCGAGGAACTCATTGCTCGGGGCGTCCCGGTCGATGCCCGGCGCCACCAGGCGCGCGTCGTCGTCCACGCTCCGGCAGCCGAATTGGCCGAACGGTTCGGCCCGTGGCTCGGCACGATCTCAGCGATCGCGCCGACGCTGTCGATGATCCCGGTCGGTGGGTTCCTCGCCTCCGGCGGGGTCGGGCTGTGGGGCATCCTCGCACCACTGGGCGCCCTCGTCTTCGCTGACGCCCGATCCGGCGTCCGCTGGTTCGTCGCGTTCCTGGTCGTCTTCCTCGGGTCGGGGATCGCGGCAGAGGCCATGGGCAGCGGTGACGCGCTGCCGGCCTGGTTCCTGAGTACGATGCTGGCGCTCAACGTGGTGGTCGGCGGGACGATCGTGTTCACGTTGCTGGCGCTCTTCGCGAAGCAGCGTCAGAACGCGCTGATCGCCCTCCGGAGCGAGCAGGACCGGGCGGAGAGCCTGCTCCTCAACATCCTGCCGCGCTCGATCGCCGAGAAGCTCAAGGCGGAGCCGCAGACCATCGCCGACCAGTTCACCGCCGCCTCGGTGCTGTTCGCGGATGTCGTCGACTTCACGCCCCACTCCGAACACCTGTCGCCGGCAGAGGTCGTCGGGGTGCTCGACCATCTCTTCAGCCACTTCGACGCCCTGGCCGAGCGATACGGGCTCGAGAAGATCAAGACGATCGGGGACTGCTACATGGTCGCGGCCGGTGTGCCCAGCCCGCGGCCGGATCACGCCCGCGCTCTCGCCCTCATGGCACTGGACATGGTCGACGCGATGCGCTCCGGGCACGCGATGGGCGACCTCGGCCTGGACCTGCGGATCGGCATCAACTCGGGTCCCGTCGTCGCCGGCGTCATCGGTCGGAAGCGGTTTCTCTATGACCTCTGGGGCGACGCCGTGAATACCGCCAGCCGGATGGAATCCCATGGCACGCCCGGTCGGATCCAGATCACCCGGGCGACGTACGAGCTCCTGGAGGACGAGTTCGAGTGCGAGCCGCGCGGAACCGTGACGATCAAGGGCAAGGGGGAGATGGAGACCTGGAACCTGACGGGGCGGCGCCGGGCGGCGGCCGGCAGCACTCCGGTAGCGGCGACGGCCTGACCGATCCGGCGCCCGGCTTGTCCCCGTTCGGCCCTTGACGCCGCGGGCGACGCCGTCTAGCGTGCCGCCCGCCGGCGACCGCCGGATCGGGCACTGAGGATGGATCCGCATGGCGCCCACGGACTCGCTCGACGATGGCTTCCTGTTCCGCGCCCTCCTGGACTCGATGCCCGACAGCGTCTACGTCAAAGGTCGGGACGCTCGCCTGTTGCGCGTCAGCCTGAGCATGGTCCGCAACCTCGGCCTCGCCGACCGCGGCGAGCTCGTCGGGAAGAGCGATGTCGACCTGTTCGGTGCCGACTTCGGCCACCGGACGTACATCGAGGACCTGCGGGTCATGGAGACGGACGAGCCGATCGCCGGGCTCATCGAGAGTCGGCAGCTCGACGACGGCGCGCTGAACTGGACGCTCACGACCAAGCTCCCGATCCATGACAAAGCGGGCAGCGTGATCGGGTTGCTCGGGATCACCCGCGAGATCAACGAGCTCAAGCAGGCCGAGATGAGCCTGCAGTACCTGGCCACCCACGATTCATTGACCGCGCTGCCAAATCGCTTCCTCATGATGGACCGCCTGAACCAGGTCCTCGCGCGTGCCGAGCGTGACGGCTCGTCGTGCGGGCTGCTCTTCGTCGATCTCGACGACTTCAAGGCGATCAACGATACGGCCGGTCACGAGGCCGGCGACGGCGTCCTACGGTCGATCGCGGAGCGACTCCTGGCCTGCGTGCGTGCGAGCGACACGGTGGCCCGCCTGGGCGGCGATGAGTTCGTCGTCGTGCTCGAGCATGCGCGCCTGGCCGAGGCGACCGCGGTGGCCGATCGTATCCGCCTGGCGGCCGCGGACCCGATCACGTTCCAGCGCCGGAGCCACGCCGTCACGGCAAGTGTCGGGATCAGCCTCTATCCCGAACACGCGACTGATGCCTCCGGGCTGCTGACCGGCGCCGACTACGCGATGTACATGGCGAAGCGGAGCGGCAAGGATCGCACCGCGGTCTGCCCGACGGACGAGCGCGCGGGTTCTGGGTCGCCCGGGCACCGGACTCCAGCCGGACGGGGACGCAAGGCTCGTCAGGGCGGTTGACGCCGCGGCCGATGGTCGCTGTGGCTCGACCACCTCGCCGGATCAGGGTATGCCGACGACCTCGATCGACCAATCGCACACCGTGTCGACCTCGACCGTGAATGGCCCCGTGGTGCCGCCAAGGCTTTCGGTGGCCGTGCCGGCCCCGCTCTCCCCGAACTCGCTGACGAGAACATCGGGGAGCAGCGGGCTGTCGTAGGTCCCGTAGAAGTTGAGCGTGAAGCTGGCGGCCTCGGCACACGCATACTCATAGGTGAGCTCGACACTCTCGCCGCTCGCCACGAACGGCTCCGAGGTCATGGCCCCCGATCCCTCGATGGCGATCAGGGTCGACCCCGTCGCGGCGGGCGGGCTTTCCTCACCGGTACCCGGATCGGTCGGGATCGCGTCGGACGCGCCGACCTCGGGGGGAGCCGTCTGCTCCGCGACGAGCGACTGGCGGTTCATGGCCGATCCGAGCGCCGCGAGCAGCACGAACACGCCAATGACGGCGATCCAGATGTTCCGGGACCAATGAGACTGGCCCATCCGGGCTGCGCGACTGGGCGGCCGTTTGTCCGCTGTCATCACATTCCTCCATCGGGCGTTCGTTCAGCGACGCCCTCGCGCGGCGACTTCATGGCCGGAGCGACCCGACGATTTCCGACAGGTGGGCGTGGGCGAGACAGGTCACCGTGTCCGCTGCGCCGTAGTAGATCGTCAACCGGTCGGTGTCGCGGTCGACCAGCGCGGCGCACGGGAAGACGACATTGGGGACGTCGCCCATCTGCTCGTACGGCACCTGGGGAGAGAGCAGGTAGTCGCGCCCGCGGGCGACGACATTCCAGGGCTCGTCGAGGTCGAGCAGCGCGGCGCCCATCGAGTAGACGAAGCCATTGCACGACGTCAGGACGCCGTGATAAAGCAGCAACCAACCCTCGGCGGTCTCGATCGGCGTGGGCCCCGCTCCGATCTTGGTGGATGCCCACGTCCAGGGCACCGGCGCCATGACGTGACGGTGTCGGCCCCAGTGGATGAGGTCCTCGCTCTCCGAGTAGAAGATGTCGCCGAACGGTGTGTGCCCGTTGTCGGATGGGCGGCTCAGGATGGCGAACTGACCGTTGATTCGCCGCGGAAAGAGGACGCCGTTGCGGTTGAACGGCAGGAATGCGTTCTCGAGCTGGTGGAACGTCACGAAGTCGTGCGTCCAGCCGACACCGATGGTCGGCCCGTGGTAGCCAGTGCACCACGTGACGTAGAAGCGGTCCTCGAGCCACGTGACGCGCGGGTCGTAGGCATGCTCGAACGTGGCCTGGAGTTCGGCCACTCGTCCGTGGGCGGGCACGAAGCTGATCGGGTCCGGTTCGATCTGCCATGAAATGCCGTCCTGGCTCAGGCCCGCATGCAGGTTCATCGTCCGGGCCGTGTCGTCCACACGGAACACGCCCGCGTACCCGTCGCCGAACGGAACGACCGCCGAGTTGAAGATGCTGTTCGATCGTGGCAGGGAATCGCGCGGGATGATCGGATTGCGTGACGACCGCCACACGAGGGCGCTGGAGCCGGGTGGGCGCTCCTCCCATGGCAGGGACGCACTGGAGCCTGGGCGGGTCGCCACCATTCCGTGACCCGGTCGAACGGTCACCCACGCCTCCTGCCTGATCGGAGCGCACACGCTCCCGGCCGCAGCCGGCACGAAACGCGTGGTCACCAGTTTCTGGGAGCGCTCTCGCGGAATCTTGGTCGTCCGGAGCGGTCGAGAGTAGGGCCGAATGGCCCATGACAACCTCCCTTAACCGCCCCTAGCATGAGAGCGCTTCCAACCTCGCGCTCAGAAACGTCAGACCTCGATCAGCGTCCATCAGCGTCCGCTGGAGGGTCTGGTTGGCCCGGAGGGCCCCGAAGGCGAGTGATGGCGAGAGTGGTCCCGCTCGCACGCTCGACGATCTGGCAGCGTTAAGCGGCGTCTCGCGCGCGACTGTGTCCCGCGTCATCAATGGCCGCCGCGTGTCCACGCTCCTCCGCGAGCGCGTCCTGAGGGTCGTGGAAGAGACGCGCTACCGGCCGAACGCGGCCGCCCGGACCCTGGCGTCTGGCCGATCCGGTGTCGTCGGGGTCGTCATGCACGTCGACCCGCACCAGCTCTTCCAGGATCCGTACTTCTCCCAGATGCTCCAGGGCATCACGGACTACCTGGCCGGGCAGCGTGCCGGGATGATGTTCTGGCTCGGCAACCGGACGAAGGAGGAGATCCTCGACCACGTCCTCGGGATGAGCTTCCTCGACGGAGTCATCATCTCGGCCCATGCCCTCGAGGATCCGACGGTCGACGGGCTGCTCGCGTCGAGCATGCCGACGGTCCTGATCGGACACCGCCGCTCCGACGCGTCGGCCAACTACGTCGATATCGACAACGTCCAGGCGGCGGACGACACGACGACCCACCTGATCTCTCTGGGTCGAGTGCGGATCGGCCACATCACGGGCAGCCGCGGCACGGTCGCAGGTGAGGACCGGGTGGCCGGCTATCGGCAGGCGATGCGACGTGCCGGCCTGCGCGTCGACGGTCTCATCGTGGACGGCAACTTCACCCGCGAGTCGGGGGTTGATGCCGCCGAGAAGCTCCTCGACGTCGGGGTCGATGCGATCTTCTCCGCCAACGATGCCAGTGCATCGGGTGCCCTCGAGGCGATCCGCGCGCGCGGACTGCGCGTCCCCGAGGACGTCGCACTGGCTGGGTTCGACGATCTCGAATTCGCCGCCCATCTCGACCCTCCGCTCACGACGGTGCGGGCGGGCGTACGTCAACAGGGAGTCGAGGCCGCGCGGTCTCTGCTCCAGCTCCTCGGGGACGTCGGCCGTTCGCCCCGACGCGTCCTCCTCCCGACGGAGCTCGTCATCCGGCATTCGAGCGTGGGAGGTGTGCCTCGCGAATGACTGCGCATTGAGCCGCTTGAGCGTGGTCCGAAGCCGCCGGCTCCGGAGGAAGGCAACAAGGAGGAAGTGCATTGATTTCGAAGCGAAGACTGTTCGTCTGGTTGGCGAGCGTCACCCTGCTCGCCACCATGTTCCCTGCCGCCGCCAGCGGCGCAGACCCCATCCCCACGACGTACCCGCGCAACGAGACGCTCTACACGAGCGGCACGATGTACGGACCGCCTGGGGACTTCAACCCGATCAAGGACTGGGACTACACGACCGGCACCTTCGGGCTGCTGTACGAGTCCCTGTTCCTCTACAACCCCCTCAATGACAAGTTCACCCCGTGGCTCGCACAGAGCGGCTCGTGGACCGGTGCCAAGGAGTACACGCTCAAGCTCCGCGCCGGCCTGAAGTGGACCGACGGCGAGGCCCTCGATGCCGACGACGTCGTCTACACGACGAGCCTCGGCAAGCTCGCATCCGTGCCCTACAGCACGTTGTGGACGTTCCTCAGCGATGTGACCAAGGTCGACGCCACGACCGTCAAGTTCACGTTCAAGACGGCCAACTACCAGCAGTGGGCGACCTTCCTGTACAACACGGCGATCCTGCCCGAGCACCTCTGGAAGGGCCGGACGGAAGTCGAAGTCATGGGCAACAACGAGAAGGACCCGATCGGATCGGGTCCGTACAAGCTCCTGACCTATGACCAGCAGAAGGTCGTGTGGATCAAGAACGAGGCCTGGTGGGCCAAGTCGATGCTCAACATGAACGTCAAGCCGAAGTACATCATCGACCTGGTCAACAGCAGCAACAACGTCTCGCTGGGCCTGATGCTTCAGGGGCAGATCGACCTCTCCAACAACTTCCTGCCGGGCATCAGCTCGATCGTCAGCGGGATCGGCGGCTACGGGATCCAGACCTACTACAACGACGCCCCGTACATGCTGTCGGCCAATACCGCGTGGCTGACCACGAACAACGCCAAGAAGCCGTTGAACGACCCGGTCTTCCGCCGCGCGCTCGCCGAGTCGATCAACATCGACAAGATCGTCAGCAACGTCTTCGGGAACATCGTCAAGAAGGCGAGCCCGACCGGCCTGCTGCCGACCTGGAAGAAGTACATCGACACAACGGCCGTCAAGAAGTACGGCTTCACCTATAACGTGGCCAGCGCCAAGAAGCGCCTGACTGCCGCCGGCTACAAGATGGGTAGCGACGGCTATTTCCGCAACAAGGACGGCTCGAAGATCGATCTCGAGATCATCGTGCCGAACGGCTGGACTGACTGGATGGCATCGATCACCTCGATCGCGGCCAGCGCCAAGGCGGCGGGGATCCGGATCCACACCGCGTTCCCGTCGTACAACGATCGGACCGACAAGATCCAGCGTGGCAAATTCGACCTGGCGATCATGAACGACCGCCAGCTCAGCAACTCGCCGTGGACCTACTACAGCTGGGTCTTCCGACAGCCGATCCAGACCGTCCAGAACGCCGGCAATTTCGGTCGCTACAAGAACACGACCGCGTGGAACCTCGTCAAGCAGCTCGACGCCACCCCGACGACCAACCTCACCGCCATGAAGTCGGTCATGTCGAAGCTCGAGACCACGCTCATGAAGGACCTGCCGATCATCCCGCTCTGGTACAACGGGCTCTGGTCGCAGGCCAGCAACTCGGTGTGGACGAACTGGCCGTCGAACACGGCCGGCAGCCCGCACTACGTCCCGTCTACGTGGCGTGGCTACTGGCAGATGGGCGCCGTGCTCATGCTGACCCAGATCAAGCTCGCCAACTGACGGATCGGTCGTCTGGCGATCCTGCTGCCCCTTCTCTCGGTCTCCCGGAGGAGGGGCAGTTCCAGGTACGGGTAGTCGAGTAGGGAATGCGTCGATACTTCGCTCGAAAGCTGGGCATCTACCTCGTGACGTTCTTCGTCGCCGTCACGATCGACTGGATGATCCCGCGGTTCATGCCCGGCGATCCCGTCCGGGGAATGCTGTCGCGCATGGCCCTCGAGCCAGAGGCGGCGGACCGGATGATGGGCTTCTTCCTCGGGGCGTTCGGACTCGACAAGCCGATCCTCGAGCAGTACGTCGGCTTCTGGTCGGCGCTCGCCCACGGCGACCTCGGCATCAGCGTCTGGCAGTTCCCGACGCCGGTCATGAGCATCATCCTGAGCGCGATCCCGTACACCCTGGTGCTCCTGGTGCCGGCGATCATCCTGAGCTGGATCGCCGGGAACCAGTTCGGTGCGTGGGTCGCACGCCGCAAGCGGCTCGACAACACCGCCCTCCCGATCGGCTACATCCTGACCGCCACGCCGTACATGTGGCTCGGGATCCTGATCGCCTGGGGCCTCGGGTCCGCGCTGAAGATCTTCCCGCTGTCGGGAGCGTTCAGCTACTCGATGTCGCCGACCCTCACCTGGGAGTTCTTCCTCGACGCCTATACGCACTGGCTCATGCCGTTCCTGTCCCTGTTCCTGGTGTCGTTCGGCGGCTGGGCCATCGGGATGCGGAACATGATCATCTACGAGCTGGAGTCCGACTACGCCCACTGGCTCGAAGCCCTCGGAGCGCCGCAGGCACTCGTCCGCCGGTACGCGTTCCGGAATGCCGTCCTGCCGCAGATCACGGGGCTCGCCCTGTCGCTCGGCGTGATCGTCGCCGGCGCCCTGGTCACGGAGGTCGTCTTCTCGTATCCCGGTCTCGGCTACCTCGTTCTCCAGGCGATCCAGAACTCGGACTACTTCCTCATCCAGGGGATCTTCCTGTTCGTGATCATCGGGGTGCTCGTCGCGAACTTCCTCATCGACATCGCCTACGTCATGGTCGACCCGCGAACCCGTCTCGGGATGCAGGCAGGCAACGGATGAGCCAGCTGCCCGAACCGGAGCTGCCCGAACCGGAGGCGACCGCACCGCGACGGCGCCGAGAGACCCTGTACTTCACGTCGCGCGACTGGCGGGTCATGCTCGGCACCGCGATTATCCTGTCGCTGGTCGCGTTGTCGATCGTCGGCCCGATCCTCGACCCGCGGGATCCGCTGGCGTTCGACGGTCCCCTCGGCCAGCCGCCGAGCGCCGAATACTGGCTCGGAACGACGACGTTCGGCGAGGACGTGTTCGCGCAGTTCACCAACGGTCTGCAGGCCACCTTCCTGGTGGGCCTGCTGGGCGGAGGCCTGGCGGCCCTGATCGCCGTCGCGATCGGCTTTGTGGCCGGTTATCGCGGCGGGATCGTGGACGACATCCTGACCATGATCACGAACATCGTGCTGGTGATCCCGACCCTCGTGGTGCTGGTCATCATCGCCGCATTCCTGAGTGCTCGCGGTGTCGTCGTGGAGGCAGTGTTCGTCGGGTTGACATCGTGGCCCTGGGCCGCGCGGGCGATCCGCGCCCAGACGTTCTCGCTCCGTTCGCGGGAGTTCGTCGACCTGGCGCGACTGAGCGGCCTGCCCAGCTGGCGGATCATCTTCGGGGAGATCGCGCCGAACATGGGCTCGTATCTCTTCATGACGTTCATCCTGCTGTTCGGCGGTGCGGTCCTAATCGCCGCGACGCTCGACTTCATCGGGCTTGGGCCCACCGAGGGCATCTCCCTCGGCTTGATGATGAACAACGCCGTCCTGTGGAGCGCACTCCAGTTCGGCATGTGGTGGTGGTTCATCCCGCCCGGGCTGGGGATCACGGCGATCGTCGGCGCGCTCTACGTCATGAACGTGGGCCTCGACGAGATCTTCAATCCCAAGCTGCGCGAGACCTGATCGTGAGCCTGCAGGTCACCGATCTTCGGGTCTACTACCGGACGCTGGCGGGCGACGTCAAGGCTCTCGACGGCGTCTCGTTCGGGATCGCCGACGGCGAGATAATGGGCCTCGCCGGTGAGTCCGGCTGTGGCAAGTCCACGCTCGGCAAGAGCCTCACCCATTTCGATAGCCGGATGCGCTACGTCTCCGGCGAGGTCGCGCTCGACGGCGTGCCCCTCCCGATCATGGACTCGGACGCCATGGACGACTTCAGGTTCGCCTGCGTGTCGATCGTCCCGCAGTACGCGATGAGCGCCATGAACCCGACCCGCAAGATCGGCAGGATGACGGCTGATCTCCTCGAGGCACGGGGCTACGACGCCGAGGCGATGCGTCCGGAGCTCGAGCGGCGCCTGGAGCTGGTCGGGCTCCAGCGCGAGATCCTGGATCGGTATCCCCTCGAACTCTCGGGTGGGATGAAGCAGCGGATGGTGATGGTCATCGCGACCCTGTTGGACCCTTCGCTACTGATCGCCGACGAGATCACCTCCGCGCTCGACGTGTCGACCCAGAAGGCCGTGGCCGAAACCCTCGTCGGCTTCCGGGACCGCGAGCTCGTGCGCAGCATGATGGTGATCACCCACGACATGGCGATCCTGTCGCAGATCGCCGATACGATCACCGTGATGTACGCGGGGAAGCTGGCCGAGAAGGCCGCGACGGACGTCATCATCAGCGCACCACGCCATCCCTACACCGCGCTGCTTATCTCCTCGCTACCCGAGGTCGGCGTCAGGTTCGCGGACAAGCGCCTGGCGGGCATCCCGGGCAGCCCGCCGGTGCTCCTCAACCCGCCTGACGGATGTCGATTCCGGGCCCGTTGCCCGCTCGCCACGGAACGATGCCGCCAGGAGCCTCCGTTCGTGGAGATCGAGCCGGAGCACCACGTGGCCTGCTGGGAGGTGGCGTGACGTCATGCTGACCCTCGACCGGATCACGAAGGTGTACAAGGTCGGCACCTTCGGCGGCACAAACCTGCCAGCTGTGCAGGATGTCAGCTTCAACGTGGATTCCGGCCAGGTCGTTTCGCTCATCGGCGAGAGCGGGAGCGGCAAGACCACGATCGGGCGGATGATCCTCCGGCTGACCCCGACCACCCGAGGGTCGATCTTCTTCGATGGCCAGGATGTGGCCAGGCTCCCACGACGGGATTACTACCGCATCGTCCAGGGCGTGTTCCAGGACCCGTTCAGCTCCTACAACCCGATCTTCAAGGCCGACCATGTCCTGGGCACGATCCGGAGCGTCTACTTCGGCCGAATGCGGGACCGGGAGTGGGACTCGCGGGTCGAGGAATCGCTGCAGGCCGTGGGCCTCGATCCCGGACAGGTCCTCCACAAGTACCCACATCAGCTCAGCGGGGGACAGCTGCAGCGGTTGTTGATCGCCCGGGCGCTGTTGCTCGACATCCGCTTGCTCGTGGCTGACGAGATCATCAGCATGCTCGACGCCTCGACCCGGATCGACGTCCTCAACCTTCTTGGCGACCTCAAGGCCCGTGGGCTCGGGATCCTCTTCATCACCCACGACCTGTCGCTTGGCTACTACAGCAGTGAGCAAACCCTGATCCTGTGGCGCGGCAAGATCGTCGAGATGGGCAGCACGGAGAAGGTCTACGGCAATCCCGTCCATCCCTACACGAAGATGCTGATCGCATCGGTACCGCTGCTGCACAAGAAGTGGCGACAGGTCGCGCAGGAGCTCGGGGACGTGGAACACCGTCAATCCCAGGACTGCGCGTACCACGTCATGTGCCCCAAGCCAGGTTCAGCCGATGCCCGGAACGGGATGCAGCCCCTCCTCGCCGAAGTCGAGGAGGATCATTTCGTCGGTTGCATCAGGCCATACGTCGCAGGGACGTGCTGACACCCGGATCGTGGGCCATGGGAGCGGCCGGAAGCGGGATCCGGCTCCGCGGCGCGCGCCTGGATGATCCCGATCAGCGCCAGAGGGCGATGACCACCGCGAGGACGACGAAGCCGATCAGGTGGTACGCCATCGTGATCAGGAACCACGGGACGGGCTTGGGCTTGTTCGGGTCGAAGGTGGCCTCCACGCCGACCATGGCTAGCGCGTAGCCGATCCCGGTCACGAGGCCGAGTGTGATGCCCTCACCCAGCGTGTCGGTGCCGGTCGCGGCGGCCAGCATGGCGGTCGCGATCCCGGCGAGCACGTAGAGGATCGCCGGGACGACGTACGTCAGCGGGTTCGTCTGTGGCTGGGCCCGCGACTCGTCCCAGCCGATCGCCTCCTGCCATGGCCGGGCGAACAGGATGGGCGAGTACCAGGCTGCCCCGAGGATGAAATAGATCGCCGCCCCGGCGAGCACGGCGATCCAGTTGATGGCGCTGATGTCGAGCGTCACGGATGTCCTCCCAGTTCAACCGCAGCCTTGGCGGTCCCTCGGACCGGAATGTAGAGGCGGGCGCCCTCCGCGACAAGACCTCACGGCGCCTGGCGACCCGGCTCGCGGCCCCCGCCGTCCGGGCGCCCGACGATCGCTCAGGATCCTGGCTCGACCGCGCCGATACCAGGCCGGCACGATGCCGAACGATCGACGCGGCCCACCGGCGCACCGCTGCCTGCCGGGGCAGGAACGCCGATCATGGCTGCGAGTCGACGGACGGGTCCGAACCGCCGGACCGATCGGGCTGGGGGCTCCGCGACGGGCTCCGACGGTGTTCCGAAGTCGGCCGCGATGACCTCTCGACGTCGGGCGGCCTCCACCTCCCAGGGAGTGGCCTCAATAAGCTGGTCGCGCATGGTTGCCTCCGGGACGTCAGTGCCGATCCCTTGATGTAAAGTCTCTTGACCTCAAGCGATCTCTCGACGGTACGATACGACGGCGACCGCTTGATGTCAAGAAGCTCGATATGGACCCTCTTGACATCGAGTTAACCTGGGAGCACTATCCAGACGTGGGAACACGACGTGAACCGCGCGACGAGCGCGATGAGCTGGACGCGCAGCTCGAGGTATGGACCCGCGAGATCCCGAACCTCGAGCCGGTCACCGAGGGGATCGTCGAGCGGATCCAGATCCTCGCGAAGGCCTTCGACCGCTCGCTTGACGAGACGCTTGCCGAGTCCGGCCTTGACCGCCGCGCGTTTGGCGTGCTCGGCAAGCTCCGGAGGGTCGGGCCCCCGTATCGCCGATCGGCCGGTCAGCTCGCGTCGCACATGCGCCTCTCCAGCGGGGCCATGACGAACCGTCTCGACCGGATGGAGGCGGCCGGGTGGATCCGCCGCCTACCGGATCCGAATGACCGCCGCGGCACCTTGGTCGAACCGACCGAGGCCGGCCTGGCGATCTGGGACAGGACGGTCGGCACCCAGGCGGTTCGAGAAGAGCAGATTGCCTCGGTTCTCGATGAGCGCGACCGGGCGGCGCTCCACCGCCTGCTCCGAGCCCTGATGCGGGCGTTCCCGAGGGACAGCCACTGGGCACCCGCAAAGGACGCCGAACCCGACGCCTGACTCGGGCCTCAGCCTGGCCAGCTGGAGGCCGCACCCGAGCCGGCTCGACGGGCATCCTCGACCAGGACGTGATACACGCCTTGTCCATCATGCATCTCATCGGCGGTGCAGGGCAGGGCATCGTAACTCCGACCGGCAGCGAGGGCGAATGCCAATATCGCCTACCAAATTAGTAGACAATCCGCCGACGATCCGATAGAGTCCGACCCCTGATGACCATCCAGGTCCGCTCCATGCGCGCGTGTCACTGTCGCCGGCGAGTGTCGGCCAGGCGTGCGCACGTGGGCGTCGAGATGATCGCCACCCGCTGATCGCCGCGGCCGGCCTCGCAGGTCCAGCGCTCTGCGCGAACCCGGTCGTTCCCGGTCCCGGATCCTCCCGATCCGCCGTCATGCGAACGGCTCGCGCCTCGACCCACGAGACGAGGTTGGCTCACCACCGGTCCTTCGCCACCATTGTCCTCATCCTCGCGGCCGCCACCTCGCTCCTGGCCGGCTGCAACGCAGCGGCGGGTGCGGGCGGCACCGTCACCCAGGGCGGCACGCTCAACATCGATTTCGCGACCTACAACCCACTCAGCCTGATCGTCAAGGACCAGGGCTGGCTCGAGACCGAGCTCGCGCAGCAGGGCATCACCGTCAACTGGGCCCAGTCCGCCGGGTCGAACAAGGCCAACGAGGCCCTGCGTGCCAACGCGATCGACGTGGGCTCGACGGCCGGGTCGGCCGCCCTCCTCGCTCGATCCAATGGCTCGCCGATCCAGGTCATCTCGATCTACTCGCAACCCGAGTGGTCGGCGCTCGTCGTTCCTGCTGGGTCGCCGATCAAGGCCGTCGCGGATCTCAAGGGCAAGAAGATCGCAGCCACGAAGGGCACCGACCCGTACTTCTTCCTCCTGCAGGCACTCGAGGAGGCTGGACTCAGTCCCGCCGACGTGACCGTCCAGATCCTCCAGCATGCGGACGGATGGGCGGCCCTGGAGAACGGATCGGTCGATGCCTGGGCCGGCCTCGACCCGATCATGGCCCGTGCGGAAGCCAGCGGAGCGACCCTCCTCTACCGGAACGTGGGGTTCAACAGCTACGGCTTCCTGAACGCCACCGAGGCGTTCCTCGCCGACCGGCCCGATGTCGCCCAGACCGTGGTCGATGTCTACGAACGTGCCCGTGCCTGGGCCCAGGAGCATCCGGACGAGACGGCGAGGATCCTGAGCGAGGTTGCCGGGCTGGACCTCGCCGTGGCCACCAAGGTGATCAATGAGCGTTCGGATCTCGATGTCGACCCGATCCCCGGCGAAGCGCAGCGATCCGTGCTGACGAGGATTGGTCCGATCTTCGTCGACTCGGGAGACGTGTCGAGGCAGGATCAGGTTGACGCCGCGCTGGCAAGCCTGATCAACGACACGTTCGCCCGGCGTGCCGATCCGGGCAGGTTCGAATGACGCTCCTCGTCGGTGAGCTGCCGGTGGGGGCGGCTACGAAGCCGGGGTCCGCGCGGTCCAGAGGTCCTTCGCCTGTCGGTCGGGATCGAATCGGTCGACGACCTGATCGCCGACCTGGACCAGGCCATCGGCCGGACCGCCGATCGACGATGACCGATCGTCTGCGCGCCTACTGGTTCGAGTTCGACCTCGCTCCAGGTGACGACTACCCTCGCGGAACCCGGATCGGGGGGGGGGGGGGGGGGG
>JBBEBL010000207.1:0-15104 GCA_040882345.1 Chloroflexota bacterium | reverse complement strand
GAGGATCGTGATCTCATCCGCACCGGCCCTCGGGTCGCCACGGGTAGTCTGTCAAAGCGTCTGGTTGGCGATCTCGAGCTGACGGCGGGTCCACGCCTGGAGCTGTGCCAGTCGTCGTTCGTCGAGGCGGTCGCAGGCCCAGTCCCAGTGGATGGAGACCCAGTCGCCGGGCCCCGCATCATCGATGAAGCCGAGGCCGTCTTGCCAGCCGCGGATCGTCTCCGGTCGCGGGGCGCCGAGACGGAGCTTCCCGTCGACGAGCTCGAGCCGGACGGCGTCGACCAGGAGCTCCCCGTCCAGCCGTTCGCGCACCCGCCCCCAGCGGATCCGGCAGCTGTCGATCGTCCGGACCACGTCGTCGACCTGGCCGCCGCGGAGCAACCCGACGGCGGGGAAGATGTCGAGGACATGGAATGCATGGACCGGGCGTGCCCCGTCCGGCGCCTTGCCGGCCAGCCAGCGCCAGGCGTCGGCGCGGACGCGCGGGCGGAAGCGCTGCTCCACCGACCGCGCGAAGCCCGCGACCGGGACGCGGTCGAGCAGCTCGCTTCCCAGCCAGTACGCCTCCACGACGCGATCGTCGAGCGGGTCCTCGATCCCGTTCGACCTGGCGATCAGCTCGAGGTACGGGTACGCCCCCTCGAACCCGGTCGCGAGCTCGCGGATCCGGCGGAGGTCGCCACCCTCCGCCGCCTCGCCGAGGAGTTCGTCGGCCGCGTTCGGCCCGCAGTACCCGAGCCGGTTCGGCCCGTACGCGTAGCGGGCGAAGCGGACGGGCCCGGGGACCGCGGTGGCGTCGCGCGGCAGGGCGGCGATCATGCGGCCAGCTGGCTCCGCCGGGACGAGCGGACCGCGAGGAATGCGATCACGGCGACGCCCAGCGTGATGAGGACCTGGCCGGCGATGACCGGGCCAGCCGGCACCGTCCCGTTCGCGACCGAGCTGATGGCCGCCGTGATCGGCGCCCCCTGGAGAAGCCGCTGATCAGGGCCGTAACGAGGGCCAGTCCGACCCCCGAGCGGACCGTCAGCGGGATGGTCGGGATGCGCGTCCGGCGCATCGGCTCACGATGCGACGACATGTCGTCCCTCCTCTTCGGCCGGGACCGACGTCTCAGCCGCTTCCAGCGCGATCGCCTCGGACAGCGTCGCGCGAACCATCTCTGCTTCGGTCGGATCGAGCCGATCGACGATCGTCCCGGCCGCGACGAAGACCCAGTCGTCGACCGCGACATCGGGCACGAGCAGCGTCGCCGCGCGGCGCTGTCGGCCATCCATCTCGACGGTGGCGCCGCCCGCATCGACGGCCACGACACGGCCGGGGAAACCGATGCACATGCCGATCAGCTCCCGGCTCGCGGTGCGGCAGCACTGCGGGGCGCGGCAGCACGGCGGATCGCAGGCAGCGACGTCGTCATGGCTCCAGCCTTGGTCCGGTCGGCTCGCCCCGGGGAGGACCACCTGTCACGAACCGATGGGCGCTCCGGCGAGTCGTCGTCCCATTCCAGTTCGACCCGCTCGGGATCCGGAGACGGCAGGCCCGGCCCGCCACAGGCGGGACACGGAGCGTCCGGGCCCACTGCGGCGAAGAGCGTCCAGCATCCGATGCACGGGCGCTCGACGGGTCGATGGACGAAGTCGATCGCCTCGACGTCGATCTCCGGCGCGATCATCGACAGGTGGAGCCGGACCGCCGGATCGAAGACCGCCGGCGAATGATGCGCGCCGGTGACCACGACCCGCACGGCCGATACGTCCACGTCCCGTTCCCTGATCGCCGCCGCCAGCGCGGCCGCGATGCCCGCCTCATGCATGTGCGCTCACCGCCATCGCGGCCAGCTCCCCGCGCACCAGGTCGGCCGCGATCGGCACGGCCGCGGCAACGTCGCCCGTGAGGTCCAGCCCGATCTCGATCGCGCCCGGCTGGATGCCGACGAGGGTCACCTGTCGCGGCAGGACCCCCGCCAGCCGGGCGACCGCGATGAGGTCTCCGACGCCGACCTGGTGCGGCGAGACGTGCCCGGCCAGGGCGCCGTGGACGTCGTCGTCGCGGATGACGGACACGGTCCCGGGGGGCAGGCCCACGTCCACCGCGTCGATGAGGACGAGCCTGTCGGTCGACTCGACCAGCCCGAGCAGGTCCAGGCCCAGCGTGCCGCCGTCCACGACGTGCACCCCCGGCGGCAGGGATTCGCCACCCGCCGCGGCGTCGTCGAGGAGTCGGCGCGCGACGGCCACGCCGACGCCCTCGTCGCGCAGGAGCACGTTCCCGATGCCGATCACGATGGCGTCGGGACCCGGTCGTCTCACTCGGCTTCCTCCTGGACTTCGATCCCGCCGTCGCGGGCCTCGTCGATCTCCTTGCGGGTCACGAACTTGAAGCCGCTGAAGATGCTGGACATGAGCCCGTTCCGCTCCCAGTGGTCGACGAGGAGCGCGCTGTAGACGTGGTGGACCATGAAGGCGAGGATCGCCCACATGAGGAAGTGGTGGATCGTCCGCACGCCCTGGGCGCCGAGCAGTTCCGGCATCCAGCCGAACAGGGTCGCCCACGGTTCGCGACCGGTCATGCCCGCGAGCGCGAAGCCGGTCATCGCCTGGAGGAGGAGCAGGCCGAACACGACCAGGTACGTGCCGGCGGCCAGGGCGTTGTGGCCAAGGACCCGTGGTGGGCGCGGCCGGAGGAAGAGGTACCAGGCGGTCTGGCGGACCAGCTCGCGTGCCCGGGCCCGCGACGTCGGCACGAAGGCGGTCCAGCGGGCGAAGCGATTGCCGGCGAACAGCCAGTACGTCCGCAGGATCCCCGAGCTCACGAACACGAACGCCGCCAGCATGTGCAGGCTGCGCATCGTGGCCATGATGCTGGTGTCCGGCGGGACGAGGAACGGGTTGCCGATGTAGCCGCCCGTGACGGTGAGGACGATGATGCTGCTCACGGTCACCCAGTGGGTGACGCGCACGGGCACCTGCCAGACGTAGATGCGGACGCGCTCGTCACGCGGCCCGATGCGGATGGGTTCGTCCTTCGCGACGGGCGGGGCGCTAGCCGTGGGTTCCAGGGTCGTCATCACGGCACCTCAGACCACCCGGATCTCGACCGACGAGCCCTTCCGGGGGTCGTACACGTGCACGGCACAGGCCATGCACGGGTCGAACGAGTGGATCGTGCGCAGGATCTCCACCGGTCGCTCCGGATCCTCCACGGGCGTGCCCAGGAGAGCCTCCTCCCAGGCGCCGCGGCGACCGTTCGCGTCCCGCGGCGAGCCGTTCCAGGTCGACGGGACGACCAGCTGGTAGTTGTCGATCTTCCGGTCGCGTATGACGATCCAGTGACCGAGTGCGCCGCGCGGCGCCTCGTGCAGTCCCCAGCCCTGCGCCTGGTCTGGCCAGGTGGAGGGATCCCAGCGGGTCACGTCGGCAAGCGCCAGGTCGCCAGTGGCCAGGTTGTCCGTCAGCTCGGTCAGCCAGTCGGCCATCCGGGCCGCGATGAGCTTCGTCTCCAGGGCCCGCGCGGCGATCCGTCCGAGGGTGGAGAAGAGCGCCTCAGGTCCCACGCCCAGTGCGCCCAGGATCGTCCCCACGCCGTCACGGACGTCCTGGTGACCGGAAGCGTACGCCACGAGCATCCGGGCGAGCGGCCCGACCTCCATCGGCTCACCGTCGTAGCGAGGCGCCTTCAGCCAGCTGTACTTGTCGTAGCCCTCCAGGCTCTCGAACGGCGGCTGAGGGCCGCGGTACGTCGGACGCGTCTCGCCCTCCCACGGGTGCTTGAGCGCACCGTCGCCGCCTTCGTACTCGTACCAGGAGTGGGCGACCGTCTCGGCGATCCCGGTCTGCTCGACGGGCAGGACCTGGGACAGGTCGAATCCCATCAGCCGGCCACGCGGCAGGTAGAACGCGGTCGGCTGACCGGAGTCGTCCTCCGCGAAGTCGCCGTAGGTCATGTAATTGCCGAGGCCCACCCCCTGCTCCGCCCAGTCACGGTAGAAGCCGGCGACCGCGAGCACGTCGGGGATGTACACCCGGTCCACGAAGTCGCGGGCCCGGGCGATGAGGCTCGCCAGTTCCGACAGGCCTCGCGCGTTCAGCGCGGTCGGCGAGTTCGGATCGACCGCCAGCGCCATCCCGCCCACGACGTACGTCTGGGGGTGCGGGTTCTTCGACCCGAGGATGGCGTGCGCACGGATGACGTCGCGCTGCCAGTCGAGGGCCTCGAGGTAGTGCGCCACCGCCATGAGGTTCGCCTCCGGCGGGAGCCGGTACGCCGGGTGCCCCCAGTAGCCGTTCGTGAACAGGCCCAGCTGGCCGGAGTCCACCAGCGTCCGCAGCCGATCCTTGACCGCCTGGAAGTTCGCCGTCGACGAGGTCGGCCAGTCGGAGATGGACGCGGCCAGCCGGGAGGTGGCCGCCGGATCCGCGTCGAGCGCGGAGACCACGTCGACCCAGTCGAGCGCATGCAGGTGGTAGAAGTGGATGACGTGGTCCTGGACGTACTGCATCCCGGCGATGAGGTTGCGGACCAGCCGGGCGTTGCGCGGGATCTGCAACCCCAGGGCGTTCTCGACACTGCGCACCGACGCCAGGGCATGGACGGTCGTGCACACGCCGCAGGCGCGCTGCGTGAAGACCCACGCGTCGCGCGGGTCGCGGCCGCGCAGGATCAGCTCCATGCCCCGGAACATCGTCCCCGAGCTCCACGCGTCGCGGACGACACCGCCCTCCACCTCCACCTCGATGCGGAGGTGGCCCTCGATCCGGGTGATCGGGTCGATCGCGATCCTGGTCATGCGTCGGTCCCCTTCTCGGCCGTGTCGCCGGGCGTCGTCGCGGCCTGTCCGGCCATGACCGGGAGCTGCCGATCCTCACGGCGTTTTCGGACATAGCTCGCGACGCCATGAGCGGCGGAGGCGGCGGTCACGGCGCCGACGAGAGTGAGGCCGATCTGGTCGACGGTGACATCGGACGGGAACCCGGGGGGCGACGGGAGCCGACCGTAGAACGGGGTCATCTCGTCCCAGAAGCGGGGCATCGTGCACCCGACGCAGCCGTGTCCGGCCTTGACCGGCCAGCTCGTCCCGTCGTTGAACCGTGCCGTGGGGCAGTTCGCGAACGTCGCGGGGCCCTTGCAGCCCATCTTGTACAGGCACCAGCCCTGCCTTGATGCCGCGTCGCCCCACGCGGTGACGAACTCGCCGCGTTCGAAGTGGGCGCGCCGCTCGCACTGATCGTGGATGAGCTGGCCGTACGCGAACAGCGGCCGTCCCAGGCTGTCCGTCGCGGGCAGGGTCTTGAAGGTCAGGTAGTGGACGATCGTCGCGGTCAGGTTCTGGACGTTCATCGGGCAACCGGGCAGGTTGATGACGGTCGCCCGGGGCACGATCGTGGCCACGCCCGTCGCTCCGGTCACTCCGCCGCTCGCGGCCGGGAGTCCGCCATCGAAGGCGCACGAGCCAACGGCGATCGTTGCGAGGGCGCCGCTGCACACCTCGGTCACGATGTCGCGGAACGTCCGCCCGGCCACCATGCAGTGGATGCCGCCCTCTGCGGTAGGGACGGAGCCCTCGACGATGGCGATGTAGCCGTTCGGATAGGCCGCCATGGTCGCCTCGCGCGCGCGCTCGGCTGCATGGCCGGCGGCGGCCATGATCGTCTCGTGGTAGTCGACGGAGAGGACGTCGAGGACGATCTCCGCCACGGTCGGGTGCGAGGCCCGCAGGAATCCCTCGGTATTGCCAGCGCAGTCCTGCCCTTCCAGCCAGATGACGGGGATCCGCGGCGCGGACGCGACGGCCATGGCGATCCGGGGACCGTAGGACGAGGGCAGGGCGAGGACCCCGGCCATCGCCCCGCTGAACTTGAGGAACGCGCGACGCGACACGCCGCGCTCCATGAGGATCTGCTGGAGGGTGGACTCGGCATCCATGGGCGGCGCTCCTCCACGGGCCCCGAGTCGGTCACAACGCGACGCGTCTGGCGTCGACCGGAGGGACCCGTTGACGGGGATTGTCACCCGACTCAGGTCCCGAAGGCATGAGCGGGATGGCCCCCTCCATCCGGGCCGAACGGCCCTCTGTCCATCGCATCCGCGTCCGGACGGACCCGCCCCCGGGCTCCCAGTCCGGCATCGTCGGTCAGCGTCGGCGCCGGCGGGACCCCAGGAGCACCCACAGCCCGATGACGATGAGGATCAGCGGCCAGAGCTGGTTCCAGCGGATCCGTGGGAGGTCCAGCCCAAGGGTGTGGTCGGCGAAGAACCAGAGCCCGATCCCAAGGAGGAGCAGGCCGAACAACAGGGACGCGAGGCGACCGGGGTCGTCGTAGCGGGCGGGTCGCCACGGGTCGCCCTGTGGCGGCGGCGCGGGGGGTGCCGTCGTCCAGGCGGGAGCAGGTGCGGCCGGTGCGGGCGGTGCGGGCGGAGCGGGCGGCGCCGTCGCGTCGGGGGTCGGGACGCGCGTCGTCAGCTCGGGGTCGCGCATCGTCAGTCCAGGTGCTCGTGGACGCCGACCACCGGGACCCGGAAGCTGATCCGCTCCTGGCGCTCGAATCGCTCCCGGATGAGGCGCTCCGCCTCCTCGGGCTCGTCGGCGTGATAGCGGCGGGCCATCCCCGCGATGTCCGCCTGGGCCGTCGGCTGGTCCGTGATGACCTCGACCCGGCCGCTGAACCCGATCCATCGGTAGCCGTCGCGATGGTCCGTGATCGCGACGGACAGACGCGGATCACGCCGCAGATCGGTGGGCCAGCGGCGGCCGACGGCGCTGTTGATGATCAGGTCGTCGCCGTCCAGCGTGTACCAGATGACGGCCTGGTGGGGCGAGCCGTCCTCAGCCAGCGTGGCGATGGCGGCGAAGTGGGTGTCGTCCAGGAACGTCCGCAGACGATCCGACAGCATGGGGTGGGTCATCCATCGATGGTACGCGGGCGGTGGCTCAGTCGCTGGTGAGGGCCAGCCGGCGACGCCGGGAGATGGCGCTGCCCGTGGACCGCGCGGCTGCACCGAGTCCCAGCCCGTCGATGGGTCGTGGGGCCGCAGGCACTTCCGACGGACGACCCAGCAGGAAGCCTTGCCCAAGGTCCACGCCCAGCGCCGTGACCATGGCCAGATCGGCGCGCTTCTCGATGCCCTCCGCGAGGAGCCGAGCCCCGATGCGCGCTCCGAACGACACGAACGCCTCCACCAGGGCCTGCTTGGCATCGTCACGGGCGATGCCGGCCACGATCTCACGGTCGATCTTGATGACCGTGGGCCGCAGCGCGGCGATCAGCGAGAAACTCGCATAGCCGGCGCCGGCATCGTCCACCGCGAACCCGAAGCCGGCGCGACGAAGCGCTCGGACGGCCCGTTGGAGTGGCACGACGTCAGCGACGGCCTGCTGCTCCGTGCACTCGATCGTGATCTGGCGGGGATCCAGCCCCGCGGTCCGGATCGTGGCCGCGAACGCGCCGGCTTCGAAGTGCGGAGTCAGCAGGCTGCCGGGCGTCAGGTTGATGGCCAGCCGGGTGGACGGGGAGCCGGCGGATCGCCGACCGTCCTCGATGTCGGCCGCCCGTTCCAGGATGGACGTGACGATGAACGTGTCGAGCTCGATGGAGCGGTCGGTATCGATGGCTGCCTGGACGATGGCCGTGATCGACTGCGGGAGCATCGGCATGGACGGACGGAACAGGCACTCGTACTCGTGCAGCTCGCCGGTCGCCAGCTCGACGATGGGCTGGAAGGCCACCGAGTGGAGCGAGCGCAGGCTGAAGAAGTAGTCGAGCGTCTTGGTCTGGACGATGTGCGTCGTCTGCGCCATCCCGATCCGATCGGCGAGCCCGGACAGGCGAACCGCTTCGGACAGGGCGGTCAGGTAGCGGTCGGCCTCCGGCAGCCGGGCGTCCACGGAGGCCATCCCGTACTCGGCCTCGTGCGATTCATCGGAGATGCGCCCGGCGGCGAACTCGGTGAGGTCCGCTGATGAGGCGATGAGGACCGCCCCGGAGTCGAGTTCCACGACGCGTGCGCCGGGGACGACCTCCGCGAGTCGGTGGACGAAGCGGATGTCGCGGGACCAGAGCAGGCGCTCGTCGTCATGTCGGCGCGAGCCGCTGAACAGGCGCACGTGGGCTCCATGTGCGAGCGTGTCGATGGCCACCCCGTTGGGTTCGGGGCGCACTTCACGGCCACCATCATGCGCCCGGGAACGGGGCGCGGGGTCCGCGCCGGGGGTCCCGGTGCGACCCGTACCTTCGTCCGGTGGGGCCGTGCGTCAGCGGTGCCGGCGCCGCGCCCCGAGCACGATCCATGCCCCTAGAATCGAGACGCGTGGCGCCGGCCACGGTCGGAGCGTATGACGAGGAGGACAGGGTGGCGGACAGCGCACAGATCGGCGTGTTCGGAGGGTCGGGCTTCTACTCGCTCCTCGAGGAGGTTCGCGAGGTCAAGGTCGACACGCCGTACGGAGCGCCGTCGGACTCGATCTTCCTGGCCGAGGTCGCCGGGCGCAGCGTCGCGTTCCTCCCGCGACACGGACGCCGCCACACGATCCCGCCCCACCGCATCAACTACCGGGCGAACGTGTGGGCCATGCGCTCCCTCGGCGTGAAGGCCGTCATCTCGCCCTGCGCCGCCGGGTCCCTGCAGCTGGCCGTGAAGCCCGGCGACTTCGTCGTGTGCGACCAGTTCGTGGACCGCACGTCCGGTCGGCCGCACACCTTCTACGACGGTCCCATCGTCACGCACCTGTCGTCGGCGGACACGTACGACCCGGTGCTTCGGCGGCTGGCGATCGAGACGATTCGCGATCACGGGATCGAGGTCCACGAGCGCGGCACCGTGGTCGTCATCGAGGGCCCCCGGTTCTCCACCAAGAGCGAGTCGAAGTGGTTCAGTGATGCCGGCTGGGAGGTCATCAACATGACCCAGTACCCGGAGGCATGGCTGTGCCGCGAGATGGGCATGGCCGTGGTCAATATCAGCCTGATCACCGACTACGACGCGGGCGTCCACGAGGGCACGGAGGCGGTGGACGCCCAGAGCGTGCTGGAGGTCTTCCAGGCGAACGCCGAGCGGATCCAGCAGGTCGTCCTGGACCTCATCGGCCGGTTCCCGGAGGACCTGGACGGCCTGGCCGGCCGAGGCGCCCTGGGGCCCACGCGCGGCGATGGGCACACGATCGCCAGCGAGGACGTTCGGCTCTTCGAGACCGAGCTCTGACCGGGGTGGGGGAGTCGTCAGCCGGTCTGCCCATCGGGGTCTGCATCCGGGCCATCCGGGCCGAACCACGGTGGTGGCTGGACAGCGCCGAGCGCCTGGACGCGGCGGGGTACGCAGGTCTTTGGTGCTGGGACCACTTCATGGGTCGAGGCGATCGGACCGTCCCGGTCGTCGAGGCATGGACGGCGCTCGCCATGGCCGCTGCGCGGACGTCGCGGACAACGGTCGCGCCGTTCGTCCTGAACGTGATGAACCGGCACCCGGCACTCGTGGCCCGGATGGCCTCCACCCTCCAGGTCGCAAGCGGCGGGCGTCTGATCCTGGGGATCGGCATCGGCGGGGCCCCGGCGGAGCACGCGGCCTACGGCATGGACTTCCCGCCGGCGTCGGAGCGCGCGGC
Source organism: Chloroflexota bacterium (assembly GCA_040882345.1). GTDB lineage: Bacteria > Chloroflexota > Limnocylindria > Limnocylindrales > CSP1-4 > SPCO01. The sequence goes on along the minus strand of JBBEBL010000207.1, from coordinate 5,509 downwards.
CCGCCTTGAGGAGGCCGTCGCCGTCATCCGCGCGCTGTGGACCGGCGGGCCCGTGACGCGACCGTCCCCCTACTACCCGCTGGAAGAGGCCTACGCGTATCCGGTGCCCGTGCCGGCGCCGCGGATCATCATCGGCGGCCAGACCCCAGCCGGTGCGCGGCTTGCGGGACGCATCGGGGACGGCTGGTCGGCGTTCGACGAGAACTTCGAGCAGCTCCTGCCGCAGTACCTGGCATCGCTGGCGGCCGCGGGCCGGCGGCGCGAGGACCAGACCGTGCTGGTGGGCTTCGAGGGCGACTTCCTGGCCGACGAGTCCTTCCGCGATAGCCAGTGGTTCGCCGATCCGCGCGGGACCTGGGAGCGCTGGCGTGAGGCTGGCGCCGACGGGGCGATCGTGCTGGCCCGCACCACGGACGACGTCGATGCGCTGGTGGAGGCGGTCGACCGTTGGTAGGCCCGGACGGCCGGGATCCCTCGTTCGTGGCACCATCGCCTCGTGACCCCGACCTCCCCGATGACTGCTGTGCCTGAGCCGACGCACGGGTGCGCCCGTTGCGGCGAGCCCGTCGCTCCCGGCGTGGGCCTGTGTGAGCAGTGCAATCCCCTGGGCTTGCGCGACGTCGCGTCCTCCCAGGCCCATGGGACCGTGTTCGTCGCGGTGGCCCTCGCCATCGTCGCCCTGGCCGTGGTGGCGCGCCTCGCGGTCGCTGGCGCCGGGCCGTTCCCGGCCACGCTGGATGCCGTCGCTCCCGTGGACGGTGGTCTGGCCGTGACCCTGACGGTGACGAACGACGGCAGCTCCACCGGCCAGACCACCTGCCGCGTGTTCGATCCGGTGGACCAGGGCGGCGGCCCCAGCGCGTTCGTCGTCAGCCCCCGCATCGAGGCGGGGCAGCGCGTGACGTTCACCTCGACCGTGACCGCCTTCGGGTCCGTTGGCCGGGCTTTCCAGGTGGAGTGTCGGACGCCGTGATCATGACGCCCAGCACGGCCGACGACCTCGCGTTCGTGGTCGATCTCGCGGCCCGAGCCGGCGAGATCCTCATGGATCACTACGAGCGCCTGGAGCGGATCCAGTACAAAGGCGCCCGGGATGTCGTGACCGAGGCGGATCACGAGTCGGAGGCGCTGATCCTTGGGGCCATCCGCTCGCGCTACCCGACCGACGCGATCATTGCCGAGGAGACCGGCGAGCACACCGCCGACGCCGGCGAGGCCCCGCGTTCCGGTCGCGGCCGGGTGTGGATCGCCGATCCGCTGGACGGGACGATCAATTATGCGAACGGCATCCCGTTCTTCTGCGTCGCCATCGGCCTCGCCGTGGACGGTGCGCCCTCCGTGGGCGTGATCCGCGATCCCACGCGCGGCGAGACGTTCGCCGCCACGGCGGACGGGCCCGCGCTGCTGTACACGGCGGTGAGCGGCAGCGTGCCCGTGCCGATCAGCGCGTCGGACAAGGAGCGGGCATCAGACTTCGTCATCTCCATGTCGCTCAACGGTCGGGCCGTCGCCGCGAGGGAGCGGAGCGTGCGCCGGGTCGTCCGGATATCGCGGAACATGGGGTCGGCGGCGCTGGCCCTTGCCTACGTCGCGAACGGCCGGTTCGACGCCATGGTCCAGCAGGGCGGCCTTTCACCGTGGGACGTCGCCGGCGCCGGCCTCATCGCCGAGCGTGGCGGGGCGACGGTCACCGCGAGCGACGGCGGTCCGTGGTTCGACCTGGCGCACCAGCCGAAGTCGGTCGGTGTCCTGGCGGCTCCGCCGGCGCACCACGGGATGCTCCTGGGCCTCATCCGCGGTCGTTGACCGCGCCTGGCGACCCGCTCGTCAGGCGTCGGCGAGCCAGCGATGCGGCCGCTGCCGCAGCCGGTCCAGGCCCCACTCTTCGCAGAACGCCTCCCAGCGGTCGCGCGGCGCGCCATCCCAGCGCAGCTCGTCGACGTCGCGCTGGCGGATCGGCACGCCGTCGTCCGCGGTGCGCAGCCGGGCGAGGTCGCGGTACAGGAGCGCATCGTCCCAGTGGTCGCGCAGGGACGCGGCCAGGGTCGCGGCTCGGCCGCCGCCGACACCCGGGACCTCCCACGCCGATGCGCGTTGCGGGACGTCCTCCAGATGGCCATAGGCCGCGAGGACGGCGGCGGCTCCCTTCGCCCCCCAGCCCGGGATCCCGGGATACCCATCGGACGAGTCACCGACGACGGCCAGCCAGTCCGGGATGGATGCGGGCGCCACGCCCCACTTCGCGCGGACGCCGGCATCGTCGTAGGTGATGCCGCGCCGACGGTCCCAGACCACGACGCGGTCGTCCACGACCAGCTGGGCCATGTCCTTGTCCGGTGTGCAGATGAGGATGCGTTCCACGGCCGGGTCCGCGGCGAACCGGACGGCGGCCGCCGCGATCGCGTCGTCCGCCTCGAACTCGACCATCGGCCAGAGCGCGATCCCGAGCGCCTCCACAGCCGCCTCCGCGATCGGGAACTGGGCGAGCAGCTCCGGCGGCATGCCCGCGGACGACTTGTACCCGGGATACAGGTCGTTGCGGAACGACTCGATCACCCGGTCCGTGGCACAGCCGACGTGCGTCGCTCCCTCCTCACGCAGCAGGTACAGGAGCTGGTCGCACAGGCCGGACACGCCGGACAGGACGATCCCGTCGCGCCCGATGACCGCGGGGCGCGGGGCGTAGTGCGCCCGGAACAGCTCGTACGTGGCGTCGACGAGATGGACCTGCACGGCGTCGCCAGGGCCTCGTTCGTTCAGCCCTGGGACTCGACGAGGTCGCGGAAGTGGTGCAGATCTGCCTGGAAGATCGCGCCCATGATCGGCGCGGCGGCAACGGCCCAGGCGTAGGGGAGCACTGGCGCGATGAGCGTCTCGTCCCAGCGGACGATCGTCGTCGTCCCGTCCGCTCCGGGCTGCAGGGTGATCACGCCGCCCCCCGTGAAGGCGCCCTCGTGACGGATCGCGAAGCGATGCGGAGGGTCGAACTCGGTGACCTCCACCGGGTCGGTCGTGGACAGGCCGAAGATCCGCACCGTCGCGTCACCGCGCGTTCCCACGCCGATCGGGCGCGGCGTGGTCAGTCGTACCGACTTCATCTCGCGCATCCAGCGCGGTTGGCCTTCGATGTCCGCGAGCTCGCGCCAGACGCGCTGGATCGGGGCGTCGATGACGACGAGGCTGGAGAAGGGTGCCGGCGGGGCTCCCCCCGATCGGCGGCGCAGCCACTGGTCCGCGACCCAGCCGACGACGAGACCACTCAGAGCCAGGCGCAGGACGGCGCGGATCATGCCTCGTCCTCCACGCGGACGCCGGCGGCGCGCATCTCGTCCACGGCCAGGGCGCCGTCTCCGGGCTGCAGCTCCACGGCGGCGATCGCCTGGGGGAGAAGGCTGGTCTCATAGCCCATGCGGACCGCATCCAGGGCCGTCGCTTTCACGCAGTAGTCGGTCGCGAGGCCCACGACGACCACGCTGCCGATGTCGTGGGATCGAAGGAGGTCATCCAGGGCCGTCGGGCGGGTCTCGCCGGTCAGCGGATCGCGCATCGTGAATCCCGAGTAGCCATCTTCACCGGCGGCTCCCTTGTGGATGCGCGGGGCGTCGGCTGGCAGGGCGAGCGATGGATGGAGGGCGGCGCCCCAGGAGTCGGCCAGGCAATGGACCGGCCAGATGCCGCCGTCCTTGGCGAAGTGCGGCGTGGACTCGGGATGCCAGTCCTGGGTCGCGACGACGAGGGCCCCGGCGCTGGATGCTCCGGCGATCTCCGCGTTGACCAGCGGGACGATGGCCTCGCCGCCCACGACGGACAGGCTGCCGGACGGGTCGGCGAAGTCGTTCTGGAGGTCGACGACGATGAGGGCGGTCGCGGGATCGTAGCGGTGCATGACCCCGAGCGTAGCAGGGACGTGACCTCAGCCGATGAGGGCGGGGTCCTCGCCGCGTTCCGACTCGACCGCGGCATTCGTCTCTCCGGCGGAGGCCGGGTCGACGTCCAGCAGGTAGCCGATGCCCTGGAAGGTCTTGATGCGACCGGGCTCGCCGGGCTGGGCGCCCAGCTTGCGGCGGACACGCGAGACCCAGACGCGCAGGTACTGGAGGTCGTCGCGGTACTCGGGGCCCCAGACCTTGGTCAACAGCTCCGTGTGGAGGACGACCTTGCCGGCGTTGGCCGCGAGGTGCTGGAGGAGCAGCCACTCCGTTCGGGACAGCTGGACCAGCTCGCCATTGCGGCTGACCATCCGGCGCTCCAGGTCGATCTCGATGTCGTCGAACTTGAGGATGCCGGAACCCGGGGCGGCACCGGACGAGCGCCGCAGGACGGCGCGAACGCGGGCGGCCAGTTCGTCCGGGTGGAACGGTTTGGCGATGTAGTCGTCCGCGCCGAGGTCGAGACCCTTGGCCTTGTCCGCCGTGGATCCCTTGGCAGTCAACAGGATCACCGCGACCGGTCGTCGTTCGCGGAGTTGTCGCATGACTTCGATACCGTCCAGGTCCGGCATGACGATGTCCAGCAGGACGATGTCCGGCCGGACCTCCTCAGCCTTCTGCAGCGCTTCCTCGCCACTGTTGGCGGTGACCACTCGGAACCCCTCCTCGCCAAGGGCGATGGAGACGAGCTTCGTGATCCTTGGTTCATCGTCAGCGACGAGGACGAGCGGCTGGGTGCTCACCGGGACCTCCTGGGTAGGTACATGGTGACGGACATGCGAAAGAAGGGCTAGTCCGGTGCCGAAAGACCGGCCACCGGGCTACTCGCGAGATCGAAGCTTAGGAGCCTTCGGGCGCGATGCTCGGGAGCTCGACGTTGACGTTGATGTCGCCCGGAGCGTCGGTCGCGCCGGCGCCGGGGCCCATCAGGAAGTACCAGCCGGCGGCGAGCACGATGATGAGGACGATGACGCCGAGGATGACGCCGGTGCTGGAACTGCCGTCCTTGACGATGACGGTATCGCGATGATCGGACATGACTGGGCCTCCGTTGGATTCGATCTTGGGACCGGCTCGCCCAGAGGGACGTACCGTGACGCCGGTAGCATCCGCCCGGACGGGTGTCGAACAATGCCGCTCGACCTCGCATCCTCGTTGCATCGGTGTTACAGGGAGGCGGGCGGCCGGCGGCTGGGGCCCTGCGTGACCGCGAGTAACGGAATCTCGACAGGTTCCTCGTGCTGCCTCCGGATCACGACCGAATTCGCCGATTTCGGCCACCAGCCCCGTGCGGCTATCCGGACCTCGTTACTCCTGGTCACATGCCGAGCGGGGCCGCGCAGGCCGGGCCGCGCAGGCCGGGGCGCGCGGGACGGTCCCGAGCCGCAACCTTTGGTCCAGCGCCAGTCCGCAGCGGGATGGGCTAGGCTTCGGCAGAGCGCCCGACGGCGCGATCATGGAGCCCGGAACCGCATGTATTTCGACGAGTTCAAGCACCAGCTGCCGGACATCGATCCGGACGAGACCGACGACTGGATGCAGTCGCTGGACCAGGTCGTGGAGCAGGCCGGCGAGACCCG
>JBBEBL010000206.1:0-15467 GCA_040882345.1 Chloroflexota bacterium | reverse complement strand
ACCGAACATCCGACGGCCTCCGTGGCGTCCCGGACCCCGCCTGGATCGAGGATGCTCTCGCCTGACCGCGCCTCAGCGGATGAGCAGCGCCGCCGCCCTGAAGGCCGCCAGGAACGGCTCCGCGGCGATCCCGGTGACGATCAGCGCCCCCGCTGCCGCCAGGGTCGCTACGGCTGCCGGCCGCCCAAGGACTCGGACCGGGCCGGCCGACGCGCCGAAGTAGGCCGGTGCCAGGACGCGCACGTAGTAGAAGATGGAGATCACCGTGTTGATGGCGGCCACGACCGCCAGCCACGTATAGCCGACCTCGATGGCGACCAGGAACAGCAGGAGCTTGGCCACGAAACCCGACAGCGGCGGCACGCCGATGAACGACAGGAAGCTCGTCGCCAGGGCTCCGGCGAGGAGCGGCCTGGTGCGCGCCAGGCCGGCGTAGTCCGCGAGCGCCGTGCGCCCGCGCAGCTCCACCACGACGCCGAACGCGGCGAGGTTGGCGGGGACATAGGCCAGCAGGAAGAACAGCAATGCGGGCACGGCGAGATCGCTCTGGCCGATCGCCACGATGGCCATCAGGCCGTAGCCGGCCTGCGAGACCGCCGACCAGCCCAACAGGCGGCGCAGATCGTCCTGCCACAGGCAGGCGAGGTTTCCGAGCGTCATGGTCAGCGCCGCCAGGACGGCGACCAGGACCTCCCACCCGATCGCGCCGTCGGGAAGGGCCAGCACGAACCGGGCCAGGAAGATGAATCCTCCGACCTTGGGCACCGCAGTCACGAACGCGGCGACGGGTGCCGGTGCGCCCTGGGCGACATCCGGCACCCACATGTAGGCCGGAACGGCACCGATCTTGAACGCCACGCCGACGATGACCAGGCCGACGCCGACCACCGTCGCGATGCCGCCGGACAGCCCCGTGTCGAGCGCGTCGAGCGTCGTCCCGCCAGCGAGCCCGAACAGGAGCGCGACGCCGAACAGCATGGCCGAGTTGGCCAGCGCGCCGATGAGGTAGTACTTGATCGCCGCCTCCGCCGATGGCGACGAGCGACGGTGGTACCCGGACAGCACGAACCCGGTGGCCGACGACAGGAGCATCGCCACGATGAGCTCCTTGAGGTCCGTGGCGCCCGCGAGCAGGACCGCTCCCAGACCGGAGTACAGGAGGAGGGTGTAGTACTCCCCGTGGCGCGGGTCGCGCCGGAACCACGGTGCGGACAGGCCGATCGTGACCGCCGTCGCCGCGAGCACGATGAGTTTCCCCCACAGGGCGCTCCCGTCACGGGCATAGGTCCCGAAGAAGGTCACCTTCTGCGGATCGGCCAGGACCGCGATCGTGAGCACCGCGGCGACGCCCGTCGCGACGAGGGCCAGCAGCGCCGCTCCCATCTGGCGTTCCGCGCCGGCGACGAGGGCGTAGAGCAGCACGACGACGCCCCCCAGGACGAGTGCGATCTCGGGCAGGACGTCGCCGACGACCGCGACCATCCCGGCGCCGTCGTTCATGTCCCGTGGCCCCCGGACCGGCACGCGTCCTGGTGAACCCGCATGATCATGGCCGTCCGACGAACGGACCGGCGAACGAGTCGATGACGCCCAGCAGCCAGGCCGGCACGATCCCGATCAGCACGACGAACGCGGCGAGCGTCCCGAGGGTCAGGATCTCCGTACGACCCAGGTCCGGGAACTCGCGCCACCGCTCCGGCAGGGCGCCCAGGAACATCCGACCCAGCAGGCGCAGGAACAGGGCGGCCGTCAGGACGATGCCGAGCAGGGCGATCGCCGCGAGGACCGGGTAGATCGCGAGGGTCCCCGCGAAGATCTGCACCTCGGCCACGAAGCCGGCCAACCCTGGCAGGCCGAGGCTGGCGAAGGCCAACAGGGCGGTCAGGCCGGTCAGCGACCGGGCGCGCGTCAACAGGCCGCCGTAGGCGTCCATCTCGTACGTCCCGCCCCGCGCCAGGATGGACCCGCTCACGAGGAAGAGGGCCCCGGTGATGAGGCCGTGCGCGACCATCTCGACCGTCGCCCCGGTGAGCGCGACGGCCTGGGCCGCCTCCTGTCCCGTCACCGCGGCGCCCGCGGCCGCCAGGCCCAGCATGACGTAGCCCATGTGATTGACGCTGGTATACGCGATGAGGCGCTTCAGGTTCGTCTGGGCGAGCGCCACGAGGGCGCCGTAGACGATCGAGATCGCGGCGAGGACGGCGATCGGCAGCGCGAACTCCGCCCAGGTCTCGGGCAGCATGGCCATCAGGATCCGGACGAACCCGTAGGTCCCCATCTTGAGCAGGACGCCGGCCAGGATCGCGGACGCCGGACCGGGGGCATCCACGTGGGCCGGCGGCAGCCACGTGTGGACCGGGACCATCGGCGTCTTGATGGCGAAGCCGATGAAGAAGCCCGCGAACACGAGCGTCGCGTACAGACCGGCTCCCGCCAGTGGCTGTTGGCGGATGATCTCCGCCATGTCGAACGTCCGCGGCTCCGTGGCCAGGTACAGGCCGAGGATCGCCAGCAGGAGCGGGAGCGACCCGGCGAACGTGTAGATGAAGAACTTGAGGGCGGAGCGCTGGGCGTCGCCGTGCCCCCAGGCACCGATCAGGAAGTACATCGCGACCAGCGAAACATCCCAGAACACGAAGAACAGGAACAGATCCAGCGCCAGGAACAGTCCGATCGACACGCCCTCAAGGAAGAGCATCAGGGCCAGGTACGGGATCGCGCGCCCGCGGTAGTCCACCGGATAGGCGATCGACACGACGAACAGCAGGGCGGTCATCGCGGCGAGCGGCAGCGACAGACCGTCAAGGCCCACCCGGTATCCGATTCCCAGCGTCGGGATCCAGTCGATCGACTCCACCTGCTCGAACCCGCCGCCGCCTTCGAAGCGCAGCCAGGCCACGACCAACAACACCAGCGGGATCGCGGCGATGATCGTCGCGACCGCCCGAAGCGTCCGCTCATCGGCCTGGCGCGCGATCCGGGGCAGGACGGCGAGCGCGATGGCCGCGACGATCGGGATGAAGATGGCGGTGGTCAGCACGAAGGCACTCCTGGCTCGATGGGATCAGCGGGCGGCGAACAGGATGAGCGCGATGAGCACCAGCCCGACCGCGACGATCACGAAGTAGTGATGGGTCAACCCGGTCTGCAGACGGCGACTCTGGTGGCCGGCGAGGCCGACCCCGCTCCCGGTGGCCTCCACGGCACCGTCCACGCCGGCGTCGTCGAAGCGTCGTGAGGCGGCGGCGGTGATCATGGTGGCCGCGGCGCTCGCGCCGACGACCCCATCGATGGAGAACTCGACCCGGCGGGCCATCAGCGACGAGACGAACTGCGCCATCCGCGCGGCTGCTCGGACGCCCGCGTCGATGACCCGGTCGTCCGCCCTGCCCAGGGCCACGGACAGTCGCAGAGTCGGCGCGACGACAAGCGCCGATGTCGCACGCGGCAGCGACCACCAGTCCCCGACGGCGACCTGGATGGACGGGCGCAGACCAAGGTCCGACAGCCGCCCCCGGCGATCCAGGAGGACGAGGACGAACCCGGCTGCCACGAGGAGACCGACGGCCACGACGAACTCCCAGGCGGAGCCGGCCGCCAGCTCGCCGTCGGTCAGGCCCTCGACGACGTCCGATAGGCCGGGCATCCACAGGATCGCGAGCGCCACGGTGGTGACCGCAAGGACCGCCAGCGCGGCGACTTGCGTCAGCGTCGGTCGCCTGATCCGACCCGCAAGCCCGCCGGTCCCGAATGCCAGCAGCTGGAACCGTCCCACGTAGAGGGCGCCCAGGAACCCGGCCACCAGGGTGGCGACCCCCAGCGTGGCGGAGGTCTCGACGGCCGCGGCCACGATCGCCTCCTTGCTCCAGGCCCCTCCCAGGGGCGGCAGGCCAGCCAGCGCGAGCGCGCCCACCCCGGTCGCGACGGCGACGAACGGGAGCGCCCGACCCAGGCGGCGACCCCCAAGGAGCTGGCTCCCCGTGGCATGGATCGCCACGCCGGCGGCGAGGAACAGGAGCGACTTGAAGGCTGCGTGGGTGACCAGCTGGGCCCCCGCCGCGGCGGTCGAGCCCGCGCCGACGGCGATGAACATCAGGCCGTACTGCGCCGAGGTGGACGCCGCGAGGGCGCGCTTCATGTGGGTCTGGGCCATCGCCACGATGCCGCCGCCAAGAGCCGTCACCAGGCCCACGATCACGATCGCCGGAAGGAACCACGCGACCGCATCGAGAGAGGGCGCCAGGCGGATGAGCAGGTACGCCCCGGCCGCCACCATCGTCGCCGAGTGCAGCAGGGCCGACACGGGCGTCGGGCCGGCCATCGCCGCGAACAGCCACGGGCTGAACGGCACCTGGGCGGACTTCGCCGCTGCTGCCAGCAGGACGCCGCCGGCCACGATCTCGCGCCAGGGCGTGGCCGCCTGGGCCAGACCCGCGAAGGCGAAGGACCCGGTCGCTGCGAACGTGGCCCCGGCGGCCAGATACAGACCGAGATCGCCGAGGCGCGTCGTCAGGAACGCCTGCGTGCCCGCCTCCACGTTCGCCCGGTCGCGCCAGCCGTGACCGATCAGCGCCCACGAGGTCGCGCCGACGAGTTCCCAGCCGATGAGCAGCGTGACGAAATCGGCGGCCACCACCAGCACGGTCATGGCCGCCACGAAGGCGAGCATCAACGCCAGGAGGCGGGCCCGGCCGGCGGGCTCGGTCACGGCCGCGTACGCGACGATCGGCGCGGCGATGAACGGGACGAGGACGACCATCACCCGCGCAAAGCCATCCACGCGGAGGGATAGCTGGATGGCCGGGCTCCACACGATCTCGAGGACCGGTCCCGTGGCGGCCGCCCAGAGGCCCAGGAGGATGGATGCCACCAGAGACCCGACGGCCATCGGACCCGCGAAGGCCGGCCGGCGGCGCGTGAGCCACACCAGCGCCGCGGCGATGAGCGGCAGCAGGGGCAGGATGAGGACGCTCACCCCTTGAGCCGCCGGAGCTTCTCCGTGATGTCCGCCCGCCGGACCCGATAGACACCGGCGATCAGCGCGAAGCCGATGGCCATCTCCACGGCCATCACCGTCATGAACACGATCCCGAGCATCTGGCCCTGCGGGTTCCCGCCGGCGACCCGCGCCCACAACACGACGAGCGCCAGGAGGGCGCCGTTGATGAGCAGCTCGATGCCCATCATCAGCATCACGAACGACTGTTGGCTGAGCACGCCGTACACGCCGATGCCGAACAGGGCCGCCGCCACGATGAGGACCGCCTCCGTGCTCACGGCATGGCCTCCTCGTCCGGCTGGAGTGGCGGTTCCAGCGACCCGTCCTCGGCAACGCCGTAGCGTCCCCGCCGACCGGCGATGGCCACGGCACCGATCATCGTCGAAAGCAGGGCCACCCCGGCGGTCTGGAAGACGAGCATCGAATCGCCCAGGAGCTCGATGCCGAGCTCCTGGGTCGCCGCCGCGGGCTCCGGCGCGGGCCGATCGGGGAACTCGCCGAGGACGGCCACCGCGGACAGGGCCACGAACGCGACGATGCCGGCGATCGCCGCGGTCCGGTTCTGGTGGACCATGACCATCGGGTTGAGGCCGGCCGGATTCATCATGAACATGACCATGACGATGGCCATGACCAGCATCTCGCCGGCCATCATCAGGATCAGGACCATGCCCAGGAACTCCGACCCGAGCAGGACCAGGATCCCGCCCACGGCCGCGAACGAGGCGAGCAGGTAGAAGGCCGCGCGGACCATGGAGTCCGTCCGGAACACGCGGTACCCCGTGACGATCGCCCCCGCGGCGAAGACGAAGAACGCGGCGTCGATGAGCGGACCCTCGATCACAGCAGGAGCGCCCCTGACACGAAGATGTTGAGCAGGGCGAGCGGGACCAAGACCACCCACGAGACGATGACGAACGATTCGATCCGGACCCGCGCGAACACGTGGCCGGCGATGACGATCATCGCCAGCAGGACCAGGGTCTTGAGGATGACCCAGACCGGTCCGGGCAGGAGAGGGCCGTACCAGCCGCCAAGGAAACCGGCCGCCCCCATCGCCGCGACGGCGACGAGCATCGTCGAGCGGGCCAGCGCCCACAGCAGCCGCGCCACGCCGGCGTCCTCGACGCTCGTCCCGCCGGCAAGGTCGGAGCCATCCGGCAGGTTCAGCGGCCCCCAGAAGCTCACGGCCAGACCGACGATGAGGTAGATCGGCAGCCCGAGCGGCTGGCGGACGACATTCCACATCGGCTCCTGCGCCTCGACGATCCGGACGATGGACAGCGATTCGGCGGGCAAGGCCGTCGCCAGCATGGCCAGCAGGAACGGGATCTGGAACGACAGGGCCTGGGCGCCGTAGCGATAGGCGCCGACCAGCGGCAGCGTGGAATTCGGCGACCAGCCGTGGAGGAACACCGCGATCATCACGAACGCGATCGCGGCGGAGAAGGCCACGAAGCCGGTGTCCGGATCGGCCACGACGAGCCGTGGGCCAAGCGGCACCAACGCGAGCGCGAAGACGGCCAGGCCGGCCAGGAGGGCCGGGGCCAGCGCCCAGCCGGCACCGTCGGGCCGCTCGGTCGTCGTGCGCGACTGGGACAGCAGGAGGGCGGCCCGACGCGCGGGCGCCGCGAGCGTGGACGCTACCCGGACCCGATCGCCGGCGACGACGAGCTCCACCAGCCGGTCGGCGACGGCGATGACGTACACGCCCACGACCACCGCGCCGGCCACGGCGAGGAGCGCGATCTCGATCGCGGCGTAGGCGTTCAAGCGGACGCCCGCCGGACGCCGGTGCCGCCCACGGCGGCCATCTCATCGAGGTCGAGGTCCAGCCCGACGAGCGTCGCGACCGCGTCGCCCCATTCCAGGCCGGTCAGGATCTCGGGCAGGAGGGTGAGCGTCCGCTCCGTGGGGCTGTCGTCGGGCTCCAGCCGCCCGCGCGGCGATTCGACCCGTCCCACCAGGGCCGTCATCCGATCGCCCGCCTCGCTCGCCAGGTCGAGTGACCGGGCCGCCTCCTCCGTGCGCATCAGCCACCAGCCGGGCGGGCCGCCGGCGTCGGTCAGATACGGCGTGAAGCCGAGCGCTCGATACGCGGCGTCCTCGCCGCGAATGTCCTCCGCGACACCTGCCGACCGGGCGATCGGGCCGAGGCCGAGGCCGCCGAGCGCCGCCGGCCCAAGGCGCCCGGTCCGCGGCAGGGACCAGCGGAAGACGCCGCTGCGGCGGATGCGCGCGGCGAAGGCGCGGACGCGGCGTCCATCGCCCGCACGGACATCGTGGGCCAGCCGCAGCGCTCGGCGGCCGTACGCCGGCAGGCCCTGGGCGACCAGGGCATCGGACAGCCAGCGCAGGTGATCGCGGGCTCGCGCCAGCTCGAGTTCGGCGATCGATACCGGGCCGGACAGCGCCCGGATGAACGGCGACGCGGGCCCAGCGCCTGCCGCAGAGGAACGCGACATGGCGACCTCGGTCAGGACGTCGCCCGCCAGCTGCACGTCCAGCACGAGGCCGACCGGGAGACGCGGATAGAACGGCCCCAGCGTGACCAACAGGACGTCCAGGCGGAGTCCGTCCCGATCGGGTGCGAGCTCCGCCATGGGCCGCCCGTAGGGTGTCCCACCGGTCATTCCGCTGCCACCCTGGCCGTATGGCCCCACGCCACGCCAGTCGACCGCATCTTCATCGGGGAGGATGGATGCTTCCGACGTCCGCTGGCCGACGAGCAGTGCTCGAAATACCGCCCGGAGTGCCGGCACCGGATCGTCGCCGTCCACGACGACCGACCCTTCACCTCCCGGTCCGACGAACGGGTCGACCGCCCGCCAGGCGACCGTGGCTCTTGGATGTGGCAGGGCGTCGTGGATGCGGGCCAGCGCCTCGGCGTCCAGGGCGGCGGTTTGGCCGGCGATCAGCAGGACCGCCGCGGCCCGCGGGGTATCCACGATGCGGACGTCGGGATCGAGCCGGAGATCCTGGACGGCGGTCCGCATCCCCGACCCCGCGATGGCGAACACCGGCACGGGCGCCGCGGCCGCGAACGCGGCGAGACCGGCGATCCGAGCGGTCAGGCCCACTCGAACGCGCGCTCCCGCCACGCGTACAGGACGCCAAGCAGCAGGATGGCGATGAACATGCCCATCTCGACCATCGCGATCAGACCTTCGGACCGGAAGACCACCGCCCATGGGTACATGAACACCATCTCCATATCGAAGGCCAGGAACACGAGCGCCATCGGGTAGTACCGGGCGTGATACCGATTCCAGGCGTGCATCCGCGGTTCCCGCCCGCCGGTGAACGGCGCGCGGTCCGGGACCGGGAGGTGGCGCCCCCGGCCCGGGTTCGCGCCCCACCACAGGATGAGGACAGACGCGATCGCCACCACGAAGACGGCGAACGCCACCGCGAGCGGGCCGAGCGCGATCACCGGCTCGTGTCCGATGACATCCGGCCGGCCTAGATATAGTCCTCGGGCGACTCGCGGAAGCTGTCCGCGCAGTCCTGGCTGCAGAAGTAGTACGTCGTGCCGTCGTGTTCGATCGACGCCACCGCGTCCGAGGGCCGGATCTTCATCTGGCACACGGGATCCGTCACCACCTGCTCGTTGTCGGTCACTGTCCGGAACCTCCTGCTTCGCCCGGGCCGGCGGTGCGCGGACGCGACCGATCGTCACCCTGGGCAAGTCTACGGTCACGAGGCTACCTGAACTCCAGCTGAGGCCAGGGTGAGAACGTGACAGCTGCACGATAGCGCTTCGACGTCCGCCGGTACGACGCACGTGTCGTACGATGGGCCGGTGAACGGTCCATCAACGGTCGCCTTCGACCGGCAGCGCCTGTGGTCGACCCTGGATCGGCGGTTCTGGGTCGCCGCCGTCCTTGGCAGCCTGGCGTCGGCGATCGTCCTGGGGATACCGTCCGCGGTCATCCCGAATCCCTTCTTCGTGCGGATGACCCCGACCGAGCCCGTGAACCTGGTCGTCTGGCTCGTCTCCGCCCCGCTCGCCGGCCTGCTCATCGCGACGTACGTCGCCAGGGCCGGCACCGTCCGGGACCCCCATGCCGACGCCGGGGCTGGGAAGTTCACCGTCGGTGGCATCGGCGCGTTCCTCGCCATCGGCTGCCCCATCTGCAACAAGATCATCGTGGCGGTGCTCGGGGTCTCGGGTGCGCTGAACGTCTTCGCGCCGCTGCAGCCGCTCATCGGTGCGCTGTCGATCGCCCTTTTGGCCGGAACCCTGGCATGGCGCGTGCGGGCACGCGCCCGAGGATGCGAGCGGTGCGTGGTCACGGGAGGCAGGGAGCCCACGGCGCCGGTGCGTCCGCTGGGATAGACCCGCCTCGCCGATGGTCCGCGCCGCCGCAGCCTGCCTCATGGTGGCCCTTCTCCTGGCCGGCTGCCAGCAGGTGAGCGACGACCCGAGGTGCCTGGCGCGCGCCGAGCTGTTGCAGGCGGCGGCCCTGATCGAGCGAGCCGACGCCGCCGAGCGAGCCGACGACGACGATGCCGTCAGGCAGGCCATCGAGGGCGCCGAGGACCTGCTGTCGACCGCCCGAGCGCGGCTGCGCGCCGCCGCCACGGAAGGGACTGACGGCCCCGTTCGCCGGATGACCGAGGCCGCGAACTATCTGGGATTCATCACCGAGGAGTTCGCCGAGACCGGCTCGGTCGACGGCACGCTCGTCCAGTTCGCCGTTCGGGAGCTCAACCGCGCAGGGGCTGGCGACGCGGCCCCAATGAACTGCTGAGCTGGGTCTTCTCAGGCGGCGCTCATCTGGTCCTCAGGTCCGGAGGTCAGCATCGGAACGACGCCTACCGTCTGGATCCACGAGGTTCGCCCAGTGCCGAAACGTATGTTCGTTGTCATCACCCTGCTCGCCGGCCTGGCGGTCGGCATCGTCGGGACCGTCGCCGCTTACTCGCTCGGCGGCGCGGCCAGGGGGCCCGCCGCAGCCTCCGCCTCGATCGACCGCGCGGCGCTCGAGCAGATCCTTGCCGAGCCCGAGATCACGCCGACGGGCCAGACCCGTCGGTTCGACCTCGTTGTCCAGGAGTCCCCGTGGGAGTTGCTCCCCGGGGTGACAACGCAGGCGATCACCTTCAACGGGACGGTCCCAGGGCCCACCATCCGCGTGACCGAAGGGGACATGGTCGAGATCGACGTCACGAACAAGCTCGACGTGTCGACCTCCATCCACTGGCACGGCCTGCACGTGCCCAACGACCAGGACGGCGTCGCCGGCATCACCCAGGAACCGATCGCGCCCGGCGAAACCTACTCGTACCGGTTCACGGCACCCCATGCCGGGACGTTCATGTACCACTCCCACGGCGAGGAGAGCCGCGATCAGATGGACCGCGGCTTGTACGCCCCGTTCATCATCGACCCGCAGGGCGGCGACCCGGTCGCCGCCGATCGCGAGGTCATCCTGGCCCTCGGCAACTGGATGATCGGGGACGGCATGGCCGAGATGGATGCGATGAGCATGGAGTACGACTACTTCACGATCAACGGCAAGTCCTTCCCGGCGACGGAGTCGATCGATGTGACGGAAGGTGAGTTGGTGCGACTCCGGTTCATCAACCCGAGCCAGACCATCCACCCGATGCATCTCCACGGCACGGACATGGCGGTCATCGCCAAGGACGGCGAGGCGCTCCCCGAACCGCAGCGGATCAACACGCTGGACATCGCCCAGGGAGAGACCTACGACGTCGTCTTCCGCGCTGACCAACCTGGCACGTGGCTGCTCCATTGCCACGACCTCCACCATGCCTCGAACGCGGGCGTCGAGCCCGGGGGGCTGATCGTGGCCATCAACGTCCGGGCCGCCGGCGGCGAATCCGCCCCGCCCGGCGCTCCGACCTCCGGGCCATCCGAACCCGCACCTTCCGATGTCCCGATGCCTACCATGGACCCGGACATGTCCGGCATGCCCGGGATGTCCCCCTGACCCAAGGAGCACACCATGAGCGACGCCACCAGGATCCTCGTCGTCGACGACGATCCGAAGATCCGAACGGTGGTGCGCCGCGGGCTGGCGTACGAGGGCTACCGAGTCGTGGAGGCCGCGAGCGGCGAGGAGGGCCTGGAGAAGGCCCGCGAGCATCTGCCGGACCTCGTGATCCTGGACGTGATGATGCCCGGGATCGACGGCCTGGAAGTGACGCGTCGGCTCCGCGCCGCCCGCGGCGAGGTCGCCATCCTCATGCTCACGGCACGTGATGAGATCAAGGACCGCGTGGAGGGTCTCGAGACGGGCGCCGACGACTACCTCGTCAAGCCGTTCAACTTCGAGGAGCTGCTGGCCAGGGTCCGTGCACTCCTGCGACGCCACGCGACGCCGGCCGGCGAGATCCTGAGGTTCGCGGACCTGGAGTTCGATGTCGACGCGCGAGAGGCTCACCGGAGCGGACGCCAGATCGAGCTGACGACCACGGAGTACAACCTCCTGCTCCTGTTCATGCGCCATCCGCGCAAGGTCCTGACCCGGGATGTGATCATGGAGCACGTCTGGGCCTACGATTTCGAGGGCGAGTCGAATGTCCTGGAGGTGTACGTGCGCTATCTGCGTGGCAAGCTGGAGGCGGCCGGCGAAGCACGATTGCTGCACACCGTCCGCGGTGCGGGCTACGTCCTCAAGGAGTGACGAGTCCAGGTCGCCAGTTGCGGATCAGGACCCGACTCGCGCTCCTCTATACCGCGCTGCTGGTCGCGGCCCTGACCGTCTTCGGGGCAGGTATGTATCTCGTCCTTCGCGACGAGCTCCAACGATCGTTCGACGCGTCGCTCCTAGCCAACGCGGAGCACGCGGCCGGGGCCTTCGCTCAGGACCTCGACGCCAGCGGTCGGCTGCGACCCTCGGGCCGCCTGCTCGACCAGTTCGCCTCCACCGGCGGGCGCGTGATCGTGCTGGACCGGACCGGTTCCGAGCTCGCGCGATCCTGGTCGTCCAGCGAGGACGACCTGCCGATCACCGCGTCCGATCTCACGATGGCGGACGCGCACCGGCACGCGATCCGCGACGCCAGCGTGGCCGGGGATGACCTGCGCCTGGCCGTCGAGCCGGTCGTGCTGGCCGACGGCGATCGCGTTGGTTACATCGCCTGGGCTGACACGACCCGACCTCTGCGCGAGCTCCTGGCAACGGTCCGCCTGGCGTTGCTGATCGGCGGATCGGTGGTGGCGGGCATGGCGCTCGTCGGCGGGTTGTTCCTCTCACGGAGGGCGCTCCGTCCGGTCGCGGAGGTGACGGACACGGCGCGAGCGATCGCGCTCTCTGGCGACTTCGGCGGACGGGTGGACGCTGGAGCCACGCGCGACGAGGTCGGCGACCTCGCCCTGGCGTTCAACGAGATGCTGGCGGCGCTGGAAGAGAACCACCAGGCGCTGCAGCGGTTCCTGGGCGATGCGTCCCACCAGTTGCGGACACCGCTCACGGTGATCCGCGCCAATCTCGACCTGTTGCAGCGGTCCGACCTGCCCCCGGACGAACAGGCGGCGATCCTCGCCGATGCCCGAGATGAGGCCGATCGGATGGGCCGGCTGATCCGGGATCTGTTGTCGCTGGCACGAGCGGAGTCGGGCGCCCGACTCGAGTTCGCGCCCGTCGAGCTCGATGCGCTCCTTGTCGAGTCGGTCAGGCGGCAGCACCAGGCCGCCCGCCACGTCCGGATGGGCGTCTCGTCGGTCGAGCCGGCCCTCGTCCATGGCGACCGCGACCGGATCCACGAGCTGCTTGGGATCCTCCTGGACAACGCCGCTCGCTACACGCCCGAGGGTGGCCGCGTGACCGCCGGTCTGGAGATCCATGATGGATGGGCCGTGATCGTGGTGGAAGACACCGGCATCGGACTTGACGCTGCAGACCGCGCGCGACTGTTCGAGCGCCTGTATCGCGGCCACCGTGCGCGCGCGCTCCGGCCGGCCGGGACGGGGCTCGGGCTCGCTATCGCCAGCTGGATCGTCGAGTCGCACGGCGGCACGATCGAACTGCTGGACCGCGATGGCGGGGGCACCATCGCCCGGGTTGCGCTCCCGATGCGCGGACGATGAGCATGGCCCGGGTCCTGGTCATCGACGACGAGGTCCCGATCGTGGACCTGGTCCGTGGCTACCTGGAGCGCGACGGGATGCAAGTATTCGAAGCGCGCGACGGCCCAAGCGGGCTGGAAGCGATCCGCGAGCACGCGCCCGACGTCATCGTGCTCGACGTGATGCTGCCGGGGATCGACGGGCTCGAGGTCCTACGCCAGGCTCGGCGGTTCTCCGACGCCTACGTGATCATGTTGACGGCTCGGGCCGACGAATTGGATCGCATCGTCGGCCTATCCGTCGGGGCGGATGACTACCTCACCAAGCCGTTCTCTCCGCGCGAACTGGTGGCCCGCGTCCGGGCATTGCTCCGACGGCCCCGCGGCGAGCGGGTCGTGGGTGGTGACGCCTGGCGCGCCGGTGACCTTGAGGTCGACGCCCGCCGTCATGTCGTCACGGTTGCCGGCATCCCGGTCACGCTCACCGCCATCGAGTTCGACCTGTTGGCCTCGCTCATCCGCGAGCGCGGCGTGGTCTTCTCGCGACAGCAGCTCCTCGACCGCGTGTGGGGCATGGACTACATCGGGGACGAGCATGTCGTCGATGTTCATCTCGCCAACCTGCGCCGCAAGCTTGGCGACGACCCCGGCCAGCCACGGTTCATCGAGACCGTGCGTGGCGTCGGCTACCGATTCCGGGAGGGCGATTGAGATGGGCCGTCGATGGCGACTCCGCGGCCGCCTGCTCGCCAGCCACCTGGTCGTCGTGCTGGTCGGGACGATCACCCTGTTTTCGACGGTAGGACTGGTCGCCCCCGCGGCATTCGACGCGGCGATGGGGCACGCGATGGACGGCTCGATGGACGGCTCGATGGACGCGATGATGACGTCGCTCGTGCAGGCCGCCTTTCGCGACGCGATCGGCAACGCCATGGTCATCGCCGTGGCCGCCTCGGTGGTCGCGGCCGTGATCGCGAGCGTCCTGCTGGCGTCGCGGGTGTCCGTGCCGATCAGCCGTCTTGCCGCCGCCGCCCGGCGGATCGCCGACGGTCGGTACGCGGAGCGGGTGGTCGTCGCGTCGCGGGACGAGATCGGTGACCTCGCCGGTTCGTTCAACCGCATGGCGGAATCGCTGGAAGGGACGGAGCGCCGGCGGCTCCAGCTCGTCGGTGACGTGGCCCACGAGCTTCGGACCCCGTTGACGACGGTGGATGGCTACCTCGAGGGCCTGCAGGATGGCGTCATCCCGCCGACGGAGGCTACCTGGGCATTGTTGCGCGGAGAGACGGCACGGCTGTCGCGCCTCGTCGACGGTCTCCAGCAATTGTGGCGGGCGGAGGCGCGCCAGCTCCCAATGGCATTGACCGCCATAGAGGTGCCCGCGCTCGTGGACTCGCTCGTCGGACGGTTCACGATCGCGGCTGGTGAACGGGGCGTCGCGCTGCACCAGGTGGTGCAGGATCGTGCGCTCTCGGCTCGCGCCGATCGCGATCGCCTGGCCCAGGTCCTGGACAACCTCGTCAGCAACGCGCTGCGCTACTCGCCGGAGCGCGGTCGAGTCACGATCGCCGCAAGCCGGGTGGATGGCCGCATCCGACTCTCGGTCACGGACGAGGGGCCCGGCCTGACCGTCGAGCAGCGCGAGCGCGTGTTCGAGCGGTTCTATCGCGTCGACCCGTCGCGGTCCCGCGCACTCGGAGGCTCAGGGATCGGTCTCGCCATCGCCCGTGCCCTGGTCGAGGCCATGGATGGGCGGATCTGGGTCGACAGCGAGGGTTTGGGTCGGGGCTCCACGTTCCAGATCGAGCTCCCGGCGAGCTAAGGGCGGTCGAACGGCGCCTCGGCGCCCTGAACCCCGGCCAGGCTTCAGCCGCCCATCTCCATCCCGTCCATCAGGTCCGGCATGGTCATCTCGATCTGCGGGGCCGCAGGGACAGCCGGGGCGACCGGCGAGAAGCTGATCCCGTTGGGACCGGCACCACTGGGGATGGTGGCGATGACCTTCTGTGCCTCGATGTCGATGACCGAGACGTCGTCGCCGTAGATGTTCGAGATGTAGGCGAGGCGGCTCGACGGATCGATGACGACGCCGTGCGCTCCTTCGCCCGTTTCGACGGTTCCGACCACGGCGAAGGAAGCGGTGTCGATGATGGAGACCGTGGTGCTCGGCTTGTCCTTTGTCCCTTGGTTGGCTGCCAGGACGTAGCGGTCATCCGGGGTGACGAAGACCTGGATCGGCCCGACACCAACGGCGACCTTGGCGACGAGGCGGCGAGTCTCGACGTCGACCTTCCCGATCGCGTTCTCGCCGTTGAGCGAGAAGTAGACGAAGCGGCCGCCCGGCGAGAAGCCGACCTGGACGGGGTTGCGTAACGCTCCCTGTCCGTGCTCGCCGGGTGGTCGTCCGACGAAAGGCATACCAAAGTAG
>JBBEBL010000205.1:0-2400 GCA_040882345.1 Chloroflexota bacterium | reverse complement strand
AGGATGACGACCGTGTCCTTGAGGTCCCCGATCGCCGCCGTGATGGCCGCCGCCCCGAGGAGCACGAGGATCATCGCGTTCGTGAATTGCTCGAGGAGGAGCCGCCAGGCCGGCCGGACGGGTTTGGCGCGCAGCTCGTTGGGGCCGTAGGTCGCCAGGCGGGCCGCCGCCTCGGCAGCGGTCAGGCCGTTCTCGACGTCGGTCCCGAGGGCGGTCGCGACGTCCGCGGCATCCTGCCGCCAAGCCTCCAGGTCGTGCCGAGGTGCGGAACTGGCGCTCACGACACCGCCGTCCAGACAGCACCAAGCAACGCCGCGTACACGACCAGGAGCGCCACCGCGTCCGGCTCGAGGCGTGCGATCCGCGTTTCGGTCCCATGGATGACGGCCGTGACGGCCATGGCCATCAACAGGATCGCGCCGACGCCGGCGACGATCTGGGCCGGGACCACGGCGGCGAGGATCGGGCCTGGCGTGTAGGCGAGGTCGGCGGCGAACACCGCGACCATGTTGAAGGCGTTGCTCCCGAACAGATTGCCGACTGCGAGATCGTGGGCACCGATCCGGACGGCGGTGATGGATGCCACGAGCTCCGGGAGGGACGTGGTCGCGGCGAGGAGCAGGGTGCCGATGAACGTCTCGCCGACCCCCGATTCATCGGCGATGCCCTTCGCCGAGAGCGCGAGGACCGGAGCCGTGACGAGCACGACTCCGGCGGCGGCGACGAAGCGCACCAGCACGGCGCGGTACGACTGGTGGGCGCCACTCGTCTCACCCCAGCCGGTCGGTGCGATGATCTCGCCTGATCCGTCGTGCTCGCGACGTCCGGTCTTCCGGGAGCGTCGGATCCACGCGATGGCGGCGATGTACGCGGCGACGATGGCCATCGATTCGATCCCGACCCAACCGATCGCGATGCCCGGCGGGACGAGGATCGCCAGCACCACCACGCTCGTCAGCGCGATCGAGATCGAGGCGACGCGTGCCTGCCCCAGCCCGACACGAGTCCACACGCGGCCGCGGTAGATGAGGTCCACGACGGCGAGGATGGCCATATTGGCCATGCTGCTCCCGAACAGGTCGCCGATGGCCAGGTCCGGCGCTCCGGCAAGCGCGGCACTCACATCGGTCGCGATCTCCGGCAGCGAGGTCGCACCGGCAAGCAGGAGCATCCCGACCACGAGCCCGCCGAGCCCTGAGCGCTCGGCGATGGTGTCGCCTTCACGGGCAAGGACGACACCCGCCACGACGACGATCCCCGAAGCGACCGCGAAGACCCCCAGGAGGCCTCCGAGGCCAAGGCCCGAGAGCATCTCGTCCACCAGCGCGGCCCTAGAGCGCCGTGACGATCAGGACGGAGACCGGCGCGTGCCGGGCGACCTTCTCCGCGAACAGGTCACGGCCGCGCCGACGGGCGGACCGGGTGACGACCACGACGTCCACGCCCAGCGTCGAGGCCGCGTCCAGGGTCCTCTCCAGTGGCTGGCCGTCGCGCAGTAGCACGTCGACGTCCACGCCGGCGTCGACCAGGGGTCGGATGAGGTGGTCGATGGTCGCGGTCGCGTCCTCCCGTACGGTCCGCTGGACTTCCTCGGACAGCTCCGCTGGTCCCGCACCCAGGCTGGACCGTTCGCCCAGGAGGCCAAGGACGGTGACGAGCGCGCCGTTGGTCCAGCCGAGGTCCAACAGGCGCTCGATCGCTGCCCGGGCGTCCAGGCTGCCGTCCACCACGAGCAGGATGCGCGAGGGCAGCGGCCCGTCGGCCGACTCCGGTACGCGGGCGACGAGGACCGGGTCGACCCCGTCGGCGATGACCTGCTGGGTGACGCTGCCGAGGATCGCCTGGGCCAGCGCGGACCGGCCCCGGGGCCCCATGACGACGAGGTCCGGCCGCTCGCTCTCGATCGTGGCCAGGATCTGTTCGGCGGAATCACCCTGCCGAGCCAGCGTATGGACCGTGAAGCCGGCATTCTGCAGTCGCTCACCGACCTCGTTGGCGATGCGTTCGGCCTCGATCCGCTCGCCCTCGCGGATCGTGTCGCGGGCCTGCCGAAGGGTCTCGCGGTCGGTGGCGAGGCCCCACCCGAGCCGAGCCATGCCGCGACCGGCGACGCACACGACGTCGACGATCGGTGCGCTGGCCCAGCGGAGTCGGGCGATCCACTGCTCGCCCGTTCGCGCGGCCGGTGAATCATCCGTCGCGAGCAGGATCCGAAGCGGGGTCGTGGGTCGCGTCGACACGGGCGCTCACTCCTTCCGGTGGGTTGATCATAGTCTCCCGGACGGAGGGATCGCCGCCACAGGGCCATCCGGGGTAGCCCGGATGGGGCCACGTGGACCCATCGGCCGATCGGCGTCGGCCCCGCTGCTGCGGGCGAGGCTCGGGTCGGCTGGGCGCGGG
>JBBEBL010000204.1:0-2426 GCA_040882345.1 Chloroflexota bacterium | reverse complement strand
GGCAGTTCCAGAAGTTCCTGTCGCTGGACAAGGTGGAGCTGGCCTTCACGCCGGGCGCCCTGCGAGCCGCCGCGGAGGTGGCGCTGGACCGCAAGACCGGGGCGCGCGCCCTGCGCTCCATCGTGGAGGAGTCGCTCCTGGAGGTCATGTACGACATCCCGGATCGGACTGACATCCGCAAGTGCATCATCACCGAGGAAACGATCCGCGAGGGTCGCCTGCCGTTGCTCTTGACCAAGAGCGACGTGGATGGTGGCGTGGACGAGACGAACTACGAGGAATGGCTCGCGGAGCGCGGCGAGACCGCCTGACGGCTTCTCGCGGCCTGGACCGCCGCACGGCCCGTGCTACACTCCCGCCCTCACGGCGATGACCGAGAAGAGTAGCGGCCGGGACGGCCATGGAGCGAGCGCGGGACGGTGCGAGCCGCGCGGGACCCCCGGCGTGAAGGTCGCTCGCGAGCCGTGACGGGAGACGCCCGATAGCGCGTCGATGAGGGCCTTGGAGCCCGCCGACCGGGATGACCGGACCGGCGCCGAGTGCCGAACCAGCAGGTGGTACCACGACCCGTTCGTCCGCTGGACGAGCGGGCGTCGCACTTTCCGGGGAGTGAACGAGGACGCCGATGACGGACCTGCCGAAGGCCTATACGCCGCGCGACGTGGAAGGCGCGATCTACGAGCGCTGGATCGCGGCGGATGTCTTCGCCCCGAACGGTGCCGGGTCCACGGCCGATCCGGACCTGCCGCCGTTCACGCTCATCCAGCCGCCGCCCAATGTCACGGGCTCGCTTCACCTTGGCCACGCCCAGCGGACCGCGGTGGAGGACCTCATGGTCCGCCACGCGCGGATGCGCGGCCACGCGGCGCTCTTCCTCCCGGGCCTGGACCACGCCAGCATCGCCGCCCAGTTCGTGCTGGACGGCATCCTCGCCAGGGAAGGCGAGAGCCGCCAGAGCCTGGGTCGCGAGCGCTACCTGGAGCGGATGCGCGCGTTCGTGGCCGAGACGCGGGAGGTCATGCTCGGCCAGCAGCGCCGGGTGGGCGCTTCGGCCGATTGGGGCCGACTGCGATTCACGATGGACGACGTATCCGCCCGGGCCGTCCGCGTCGCCTTCCAGCGCCTCTACCGCGACGGCCTGGCGTACCGG
This sequence comes from Chloroflexota bacterium, assembly GCA_040882345.1. Taxonomy (GTDB): domain Bacteria; phylum Chloroflexota; class Limnocylindria; order Limnocylindrales; family CSP1-4; genus SPCO01. The sequence goes on along the minus strand of JBBEBL010000204.1, from coordinate 1,276 downwards.
ACGGAGGCGCTCGTCAACTGGTGTCCGGGTTGCCGGACGAGCGTCAGCGACCTGGAGGTCGTGCCGACCCCGGAGACGGGCTCGCTGTGGTCCGTCCGCTATCACCTGCTGGATCCGGCGACCGGCCAGCCGGACCCCGACGCCGCCATCGTCGTGGCCACGACCCGGCCGGAGACGATCCTGGGCGACACCGCCGTGGCGGTCCATCCCGATGACGAGCGCTACGCGGCCCTGGTGGGTCGACGCGTCCGCATCCCGTTCGTCGAGCGTGACGTGCCGGTCATCGCCGACGAGGCCGTGGAGCGGACGTTCGGCACGGGAGCGGTCAAGATCACCCCGGCTCACGATCAGGACGACCACGCCACCGGCCTGCGCCATGGCCTCGCAGCACCGACCATCCTCGCCGACGATGCCACCGTGGCCGGCACGGGAACGGCCTACGACGGCCTGGATCGGTACGAGGCACGGCGACGCATCCTCGCCGACCTGACCGCCCGCGGCGACCTCGTGGCCGAACGGGCGCACGAGATGATCGTGGGCCGCTGCCAGCGCAGCGACGACGTGCTGGAGCCGCGCCTCAAGACCCAGTGGTTCATCCGCACCGAACCTCTTGCCGCCCGCGCCCTGGACGCGACGCGCAGCGGACGGACCAGGATCCTCCCAGAGCGCTTCGAGAAGACCTGGGAGCACTGGCTCACGAACATCCGCGACTGGAACGTCAGCCGCCAGCTGTGGTGGGGCCATCGGATTCCCGCGTGGTACTGCCCGGACGGTCATGTCACGGTGTCCGACGCGGAGTCGGGTCCGTCGTCGTGCGAAGTGTGTGGCCGCCCCGCGGTCGACCTCCAGCAGGACCAGGACATCTTCGACACCTGGTTCAGCTCCGGCCTGTGGCCGTTCTCCACGCTCGGCTGGCCGGACGACACGCCGGACCTGCGCCGCTACTACCCGACGTCCGTCATGGAGACCGGCTACGACATCATCTTCTTCTGGGTGGCCCGGATGATGATGCTGGGCCTGCACCTGACGGACACGGAGCCGTTCCACACCGTCTACCTGTCCGGCCTCATTCGCCATCCGGACGGAGCCAAGATGAGCAAGACGAAGGGCAACGTCGTGGATCCCTTGGGGGTGATCGACGAGACCGGCGCCGACGCGCTCCGATTCGCCCTGATCCACGGGGCGGCGCCCGGCCAGGACCAGCGCTTCGGGCCGGCCCGTCTGGAGAACGCGCGCAACTTCGCGAACAAGCTCTGGAACGCGACACGCTTCGTGG
>JBBEBL010000203.1:0-2432 GCA_040882345.1 Chloroflexota bacterium | reverse complement strand
CCCCACCAGATCTTGTCGCGGCTGGTGGGCTCGTCCACGATGAACTTGTCCTCCGGCGACCGGCCGGTGTGGTTCCCGGTCCGGACGACGAGCGGACCCTCCGCGGCGATCAGCCCTTCGCCGGAGCGGATGGCGTCCTCCACGAGCTCCGCGGTCGGGAGGTTGGCCCGGATGCGCCGCCCGAGCGGCGGACGCCGGCCAGACACCGACGATGTGGGAGGGCGGTCGGAACGGGACGGGACGGTGGTGGCCACTGGCTGGACTCCTCGGCACGGGCGATCACATCACGGATCGACCGGCCGCGCTTGACGCGGGCGAGGGCCCGCAGGAGTCGGCTTCCACAGTCGCGCTGGCAGACAGCGTACCAGCGGCCCAGGGTTGCGGCAAGGTTGCAGCCCCGACCCGCGCCGTCGCCGTACCATGGCAGCCGGAAGACACGCCGTCACGTCCACCCGAGGTGCCCCTTCATGACCGACACGCTGATCCCCGACCGCGACCACGCCCTCTCCGAGGTGGCCGACCTCCGGCTCCGGACCGACCTGTTCATCGACGGTGACTTCCGACCGGCGCAGGACGGGCGACGGTTCCTGACGGAGAACCCGGCGACGGGCCAGCCCATCGCGGAGGTCGCGTCCGGTTCCGCGGCCGACGTGGATGCGGCCGTCGCGGCGGCGCGGTCGGCGGCGGATCGCGGCATCTGGTCGCGCATGGACCCCGGCGCCCGCAAGCGGATCCTCATCGCGTGGGCGGATCGCATCGAGGCGAACGCGCGCGAGCTCGGTCTCATCGAGACGATCGACGCCGGCAAGCCCATCACGGACACGGTCGGGCTGGACATGCCGGAGACGGCCGCCTGCATCCGCTGGCACGCGGAGGCGATCGACAAGCTGTACGGGCAGGTCGCGCCCGCGCCTGACGGGGTCGTGGCCACCATCACGCGCGAGCCGGTCGGCGTGGTGGGGGCGGTGGTGCCCTGGAACTTCCCGGCCCAGATGGCGGCCTGGAAGCTTGGGCCGGCCCTCGCCACGGGCAACTGCGTGGTCATCAAGCCCGCCTCAACGACGTCGCTGAGCCTGCTTCGACTGGCCGAGCTGGGCGCGGAGGCCGGCATCCCGGACGGCGTCCTCAACGTCGTGACCGGCCCCGGCGACGCCGTTGGCGCGGCCATGGGCCGGCACCCGGACATCGATTGCCTGGCGTTCACCGGTTCGACCGAGGTGGGCCGCCAGTTCCTGGGTTGGTCGGCGGAGTCGAATCTCAAGCGCGTGCTCCTGGAACTCGGCGGGAAGAGCCCGCAGATCGTGTTCGGGGACGTCACGGACATGGCGGGCGTCGCGGCCAACGCGGCGGTCGCCATCTTCTGGAACATGGGCGAGAACTGCAGCGCCGGATCGCGGCTGCTCGTCCATCGCTCGCGCAAGGACGAGCTGCTCCAGGCGCTCCAGGCGGAGCTCGCGGCGTGGACCGTCGGCGACCCGCTGGATCCGGCCACGAAGATCGGCGCGATGATCTCGCGCGGGCACCTGGACCGCGTGCTCGGCTACGTGGAGGCCGGGCAGGGCGAGGGCGCGCGCCTCGTGACCGGCGGACGGCGCATCCTGGAGGAGACCGGCGGGTACTTCCTGGGCCCCACCATCTTCGACGGCGTGCGCAACGACATGCGCATCGCCCAGGAGGAGATCTTCGGACCCGTCCTGTCCGTGATCGAGTTCGAGACGGAGGCGGAGGCCGTCGCCATCGCCAACGACACGCCCTATGGCCTGGCGGCCTCCATCTACACGGACGACCTCAACGTGGCGCACCGGGTGGCGCGCGACCTGCGCGCGGGCACGGTCGGCGTCAACGCCTATGCCGAGGGCGACATGACGACGCCGTTCGGCGGCTACAAGCTGTCCGGCTTCGGCGGCCACGACAAGTCCGTCCATGCGCACGACCAGTACACGGAGCTCAAGACCACCTGGATCGTGCTCAAGCCGGGCCGCTGAGCGTCACGCGGAGATGGGCGCGCCTTGACGACCACGCCCGCCGGCCCGTAGCATCCGCTCACAACCGAAGAGCACGTATCAAGAGATGGCTGAGGGACCGGCCCGTTGACGCCACGACAACCTACCGACGCGACGTCGGCAAGGTGCCAAGTCCGGGCAGGACCTCCTGCGAGATACGGGTCTCTCCGGACCCCTTGATCTTCAGGGTCCCGGCCCATCCCCGCCGGTCCGCCGCGCCACATCCGCGCACCCTGGAGACCGATCGACGATGACCGCCGAGACCCTGCCGCCACAGACCTCGACCCCGACCGCCGCCGCAGCTCCGCAGCGCATCACCGGCATGGCCTGTCGCAACTGCGGTCACACGCAGGCGCTCGCCCTCGCCTACGTCTGTCCGGCCTGCTTCGGGCCGCTCGAGGTCACCTACGACCTGGCCGTCGTTGGCGC
>JBBEBL010000202.1:0-2439 GCA_040882345.1 Chloroflexota bacterium | reverse complement strand
TCGGGATCGGGATGGCCGGCGCCATCCCGTCCATCGTGGTCGCCCAGCGCATGCCGACGAGGCCGGCGCTGGGTACCGGTGCCTATGCCGCGGGGATCGTCGCGGGGTCCACGATCGCCGCCGGGGTCGCCGTTCCGCTGGCCATCGATGGCGCGTGGCGGCTATCGCTCGTCGTGCTCTCCCTCGCAGCGATCGCGTCGCTCGTCGCATGGCTCCTGTTGGTCCGCGGCGATGGCAGCGCGGGCATCGATGCCCGTCGGCTGGCCGCGCATGCGCCGCGCCTCCCGTGGCGGAGCACCACCGGCTGGCTGCTCGTCGTCGTGTTCGGGCTCCAGTCGTTGCTCTACTACGGGTGCATCTCATGGCTGCCCAACGCGTTCGTGGAGCGCGGCTGGGCGACGGCGGACGCGGGTGCCCTGATCGCGGCCTTCAACGGGATCGGCCTCGCCACGACGGTCGGGGTCCCGCTCGTCGCCGATCGACTGGGGACCCGACGGACCCTGCTGGTGGGCGCGTCCATCGTCACGACCCTCGGCCTCCTCGGCGTCACCCTGGTGCCGGACGGCGCGTGGGCGTGGGTGGCGATCCTCGGGCTGTCGCTCGGGATGATCTTCCCGCTCGTCCTGACCCTGCCCATCGACGTTGCCGACGACCCGAGCACGGTCGGTTCGGTGGCCGCCCTGATGCTGATGGGCGGCTACGTGCTGTCGTCCATCGGGCCCGTGGCGATGGGCGCCGCCCGGGACGCCAGCGGGTCGTTCGACTCGAGCCTGTGGCTGCTGGTCGCCCTCGGCGTCGTGCTCACGCTGTCGTGCCTGACGCTCTCGCCGACACGCCTTCGACGCGGGGTCGGTCGAACGGCCGCGCCCGGGACGTCCGGTGCCTGAGCGCGGCGGCTTCCTGGGCATCGGCCGCTTCCACCGCGATGCCCGGCTGTTCCTCGTCACGACCCTCGTCACGGGCGCCGCGCTGAGCCTGTACTGGATCGACTTCAACCTGTACCTCGCGTCCCTGGGGCTCTCGACCGCGACGATCGGTCTCGTGTCCACGCTGGCGTCGGTGGCCGGCGCGCTGGTCGCGTTCCCGGCCAGTGCTGCATCGGATCGGGTCGGACGGCGGACGGTGATCGCCGCCGGCGTCGGGCTGAGCATCGTGGCGCTCGTCGGCCTGATCGTCACCGAGTGGCTGCCGCTCATCATCGTGTTCGCCGCCCTCTGGTCCATCGGCCAGCAGTCGCTGGGTGTCGTCGCGGCACCGTTCATGACGGAGCACAGCGATCCGGACCATCGCAACGAACTGTTCGCCACGCAATTCGCGGTGCAGAACGTGACGAACATCATCGCCGCGGTGCTGGGCGGCGTCGTGGCCGTCGCCATCGCCAGGTTCGTGGGCCTGGCACCCGAGGGTCCCGGTACGTACCGGATCATCCTGGTGATCATGGTCGTGCTCCTCGTCGCCGGTCTCGCCACGGTCGCGCTGCTGACGGACGATCGACCGCGAACGGTGGCGGGACCGCGACTCCGGGCCGCCGGCGAACCGGCCGCCTTCCCGCGCGACCCGCGACGCTCGCGCTCGCGGCTGGGCCTCGTGATCCGTGACCGCCGGATCTTCATACGCCTGCTGCTGCCCGGGCTGCTCATCTCGATCGGCGCGGGGCAGATCATCCCGTTCCTGAACCTGTTCATCCAGCAGAAATTCGGGCTGGACCTCGCCTCGCTCAACGCGGTCTTCGCGGTCACGAGCTTCGGGACGGTGGTGGCGATCCTCGCGCAGCCGCGGCTGGCGCGGCGGTTCGGGCAGATCACGTCCGTCGTCATCGTCCAGGCGATCAGCATCCCGTTCCTTGCCGTCCTCGGCTTCTCGCCCGTGCTGTGGACCGTGATCGCCGCGATGACCGTCCGCAACGCCCTGATGAATGCCGGCAACCCCATCTTCACGGCCTTCGCCATGGAGCGGGTCACGCCCGCAGAGCGCGCCACGCTGTCAGCGGCGATGAGCGTGCTCTGGCAGATCGGCTGGGTGGTCGGCGGCGGGTGGTATGCGCTGCTTCAAGCGATTCTGGGGTTCGATGCCGGGTACGCCGTGGGGTTCGTGACGATCATCACCCTGTACACGATCGCCACCGCCCTGTACTGGGTCTGGTTCCGTGCGATCGACCGCGGTCAGCGGTCGACGCCCGCCGACCCGGTCACCCAGGGCCCGCCGCGACCGGCCCGAGGATGAACCGGGGATCACCCGCGTCGTGCGCCGCTGGTAGCGGGCGTATCTGGCCAGACCTCCACGGCGCGTCAGAACGCGCGCTTGAGCGCCCAGAGGCCGATGACCAGCACCGAGACAAGAAGCAGCAGCTGACCCGGCGGCAGCGCCGCGATCGTGTCCACGGTGTTGGTGAGCGCATGGACGGCCGCCGCGCCCCAGTCGCCACCCCCGCCGCCCCCG
>JBBEBL010000201.1:0-2441 GCA_040882345.1 Chloroflexota bacterium | reverse complement strand
TCCGTCCGCGCTGCCGGCCTGACGCCGGACCGGGCCGCCCAGGTCGTCCGCCAATCGGCCAACGCCCGCTGGGTCGGGTTCCTGGCCGTGGTCGTCGTCATCCTGTTCGTGGCCATCTACTGGTTCTATGAGCTTGGCGCCCCGCTCGGCCTGTCGCAGCCACGGCTGGGGCTGGAGGGCGCGGAGGTTGCCGCGCAGCAGGTCACGGCCGTGGAGCGCGGTTACAACGTCTACGAAGCCAACTGCGCCCGCTGCCACGGCGAGAAGGGGGAGGGCGGCATCGGGCCGGTCCTCAACCGCCAGGACAAGCTGTTCGCCCACCTCAACGAGGCCTACCTGCACAACATCCTGCTGGTCGGAGGCCGCCTCGCGTGCGGCAATGCGGCGTCACTCATGCCGGCATGGTCGGATCAGTCCAACCCGCCGGGTCCGCTCAACTACCGCCAGATAGAGGAGCTCATCGCCTTCCTGCGGGCGCCGAACACCGAGACCTACATCATCCGGGAAGCCGAGCTGCTGGACCCCAAGATCGATCCCGTGACCGGTGAGGTCATGACCTTCCGGGGCTGGGTGGATCCGTCGTACGTGCCGGAGCCCGAGGCGACACCCTATCCCGCCTGCTGGGCGGACGAGTTCGCCTCGCCGGGTGGGACGCCCGGACCGTCGACTCCGCCCGCGGATACGGTCATCGAGATCTCTGCGAGCTCCAGCACGGCCTTCGAGCAGACGGCCCTGACCGTTCCGGCCGATGTGCCGTTCCAGATCCACTTCAAGAACGATGAGGCCGGCGTGCCTCACAACGTGGAGGTCCGCGACGGGACCGGTACGAGCCTCATGCGGGGCGACATCATCAATGGCGTGGCGGAGGCCACCTACGACGTGCCGGCGCTCGCCGCCGGGTCGTATCCGTTCCTCTGCTCCGTGCATCCGAACATGACAGGGACGATCACCGCCGAATGATGCCGACCGCCCCCGTGGCACGGCGAGGATAGGAGGACGATGGCGCAGCAGGCGCTCACAGCCGGGACGACGGTGCCGCGGAAGCGGGCCATGTTCGGGCTGCTCGACGCGGATGGATGGGGTTGGGCATCGGTCAAATCTGCCGTCTGGCTCATCATCATCATCCTGATGCTGGGGTACATCCCGGATCGTGCCTACTACCTGACGGTCAACCGCACGGTGGATCTCGGCGTCCTCGCCTGGTCGCCCGTGAACCTGTGCCCGGCGGAGAACGAGACCCTGCCGTGCCCGGCCCCGGTCGGGGCGGTCGTCCCGTGGCACCCGTCACCCGCGAACCTGGCCCTGCCGGGCGCCCGCGCGGATGGTGCCGCGATCTCTGTCGGCACCAAGCTCCTGTACGTCGGGGGCTCGGACGGGTCAGCCGCACAGTCCTCCGTGTTTGTCGCGGAGTCCGTCGGCATCGGCAACTTCGACGTGTGGGCGGAGGGGCCGGCGCTGCCGGAACCCCGTTCCGACGCCAGCGTCGTGAACGTGTCTGGCACGCTCCTCGTGATCGGGGGCTACGACGCCTCCGGCGCCCCCACCTCGACCGTCTACTCGTTGGTCCCTGACCCGCAGACCGGCGCCTTGCCCGAGTGGACGGAAGCGGAGGCCCTGGCCCTGCCGGAGCCGCGAGCCGGCGCTGCCGCTGCCGTGGCCCCGGACGGCGTCCTGCTCGTCGGCGGCGTCGGGCCGGATGGCCCCGTCGCCACGACCTGGAAGAGCATCCTGACCGAGCAGGGCGATCTGCAGCCGTGGGAGGTGGAAGCCTCCCTCCAGCGCGTGCAGGCCGACGGGACCGCCGCGGTCATCGGCGACTATGTCTGGCTGTGGGGCGGCCGCGACGCGAGCGGTCCCGTGGGTGCTGTCCAGCGCGGGGCGCTCGGCCTGGCCGCCGTGGAGGGCCTGCCCGTCAATCCGGACGAGGGCAAGGTCACGCGCTGGGACGTCAGCAATGAAGCCAACCTGCCGGACGCGCGTTCCAACGGCGCCGGGTGGTCGGCCAACGGGTTCCTGTACCACGTCGGCGGCCTGGACGCGACCGGTCCCCGTGGCGAGCTCTACTGGGCGCAGCCGACCATCGACGGCGACATCCCCGAATGGAAGCACCTGGACGTCAGCGATCTGCCCAACGGGCTGGCCGGCTCCAGTGCCGTCGTCACCGGCCCGAACGTGATCCTCGTCGGCGGCGTGACCGCGGATGGTCCGATCGCCATGAGCGCCCGGGCCAACGTCGCCCCGCAGAGCCCGTTCTTCCAGGTGGGCCTGGTAGGCGCCACCGTCCCTGGCCTCAAGATCGAGGGCGAGATCGGCCAGCAGCTGGGCTACCTCAACGCCGCGGGCGCCGGCACGGTCAACTTCATCATCCTGCTCCTCGTCGGCTGGGGCTTCGCCCACCGGGAGCAGGCACGCGGGATGATCCGCCGGGTCCTGCGCCGCTA
>JBBEBL010000200.1:0-2442 GCA_040882345.1 Chloroflexota bacterium | reverse complement strand
TCGGGGTTGCCCAGCCGCTCCCTGAGCCAGCACCGCGTGTGGAAGCGGCAGCCGGACGGCGGGTTGGCCGGCGACGGGATGTCGCCCTTGAGGACCAGGCGCTTCTTGCGGATCCGGGGGCTCGGGTTGGGGATGGCCGACAGGAGGGCGACCGTATACGGGTGGCTCGGGTTGGCGTAGAGCTCCCCGACATCCGCCAGCTCCACGAGCTTGCCCAGGTACATCACGCCGACCCGATCGCTGATGTGCTCGACGACCGCAAGGTTGTGGGCGATGAACAGGTAGGTGAGGCCGAATTCCTTCTGGAGATCGTCCAGGAGGTTCAGGACCTGGCTCTGGATGGACACGTCCAGTGCGGACACCGGCTCATCGCAGACGATGAAGTCCGGGTTGACCGCCAGGGCGCGGGCGATACCGATGCGCTGGCGCTGGCCGCCGCTGAACTCGTGTGGATAGCGGTGGATGTGACTCTGGTTGAGCCCCACCTTGCCAAGGAGCTCGCGAACGAGCGTCTCGCGCTTGGCACGATCCGTGAGGCCGTGCACCAGCGGGCCTTCGCCCACGATCTCCCCGACCGACATGCGCGGGTTGAGACTCGCGTACGGATCCTGGAAGACGACCTGGAGGTCGCGCCGGATGCGCTTCATCTTGGAGCCCGGCGCGAGCGTCGCCTTGCGACCCTTCTCACCGGCGGGCGGGATGTCGAAGATGACGTCGTCCTTGAACCGGACTGATCCCGACGTGGGTTCGACCAGACGCAGGATCACCTTGCCGAGCGTCGTCTTTCCGCAGCCGGACTCGCCGACGAGGCCCAGGGTCTCGCCACGCCGGACATCGAAGGACACGCCGTCCACGGCGCGCACGGCCCCGACCTTCGTGACCCCCAGCAGGCCGCCACGGATCTCGAAGTGCTTGACCACGTCACGGACGCTGACGAGCACGTCGCCCATGGCGCCGGATCCGGCGCGCTCGGACGTCGCGGCTCGGCTGGTGTCCGTGGCGGTCATCGGTACCTCGCTCATTCGACGCTCAGGCGAGCGGCGGCCTCGACGGCCTCCTCGGAACCCGGATCCTCGCCCACTTCCGGCGTGCCGCCCGTGGGCGTCAGCCAGCAGCGCGACACGTGCGGCGTCCCGGCGACCGTCGTTCCCGTGGAGCTCACGTCCCGGAGAGGCGGCGGCGTATCGCAGATCGGCATCGCCATGGGACAACGCCGCTTGAACAGGCAGCCCGCGGGCAGGTTCAGGGGGTTCGGGACGACGCCACGGATGACCTCCAGGCGCTCGCGCTTCTCACCGAGGCGCGGGATGGAGGCCAGCAGGCCCTGCGTGTACGGGTGGTGCGGCTGGGCGTACAGCGTGTCGACGTCCGCCCGCTCGATGACCTTGCCCGCGTACATCACGACGACCTCGTCGGCCATCTCCGCCACGACGCCCAGGTCATGGGTGATGAGCATGATCGCCATCTTGTTCTGTTCGCGAAGCGACTTCATGAGCTCCAGGATCTGCGCCTGGATCGTGACGTCCAGGGCCGTCGTGGGCTCGTCCGCGATGAGCAGTTCCGGATTCGTGGACAGCGCCATGGCGATCATCACCCGCTGCCGCATGCCGCCCGACAGCTGGTGTGGGTACGCCTTGGCGCGGAGCTTCGCATCGGCGATGCCGACCTGCTCCAGCATGTCCACCGCCCGGTCCCACGCCTCGGATCCGGACACCTTGCGATGGAGGGACACGGCTTCCGCGATCTGGTCACCGATCGTGAACACCGGGTTCAGCGAGGTCATCGGCTCCTGGAAGATCATCGAGATGGAGTTGCCGCGGACCTCGCCCATCTCGTCGTCCGAGAGGCCTACCAGGTCGCGACCGTCAAGCCGGACGGAACCTTCCACGATACGGCCGGGGCGCTCGATGAGGCGCATCACGGACAGGGCCGTGACGCTCTTGCCGCATCCCGATTCGCCGACCACGCCGAGCGTCTGCCCGTATTTGATCTCGAAGCTGACGCCGTCCACCGCCTTGACCGTCCCGTCCTGCGTGAAGAAGTGGGTGCGCAGTCCGGCGATCTCAAGCAGGTTCTCCCGGCCCTGGCGATCCGCCGTGGTCCGGGCCGGCTGCAGCGCGGTCACTGCTCCACTCGCTGGCGCGGGTCAAGGGCATCGCGCAGACCGTCGCCCAGGAAACTCGCGCACAGGACGATCACGATGAGCACGACGGCGGGATACAGGATCCGCTCCGAACTCTCATAAAAGTACTGCCGCCACGAGTCCAGCATCTGGCCAAGGCTCACCTCCGGTGGCGCGATCCCGAACCCAAGGAACGACAGGGCGGACTCACCGATGATGGCGTCCGCGACGCCGAGCGACAGGGCGACGATGAGGGGCGCCATCGCCCCGGGAAGCATGTGCCGGACGATGATCCGCCGGTCGCTCGCCCCGAGGGCCTT
>JBBEBL010000199.1:0-2456 GCA_040882345.1 Chloroflexota bacterium | reverse complement strand
TGGAAGGCGACGTCATCGTCATGCAGGACGTCTTCGTCTTCGAGCAGACCGGCGTCGTGGAGGGCAAGATCCAGGGCCGCCTGAAGGCGACCGGCATCCGGCCCAAGTTCGTCGAGAAGTTCGAGGTCATGGGCATCAACCTGCCGGCCGGCCTCTTCGGCTTCACCTACTAGGCAACGGGAGGATACCGACCGTGGACATCATGACCCTCGCGGTGGCGGGTGTCGCCGCGCTGGCCATCCTGCTCATCGCGGTCGGCATCGCGGGCTCCGGGAGCTCCGGGAGCTCCGGGATCTCCGACCGACTGGAGCGCTATGCCTCCGGCAAGACGGAGAGCAAGGCGGCTGGCCCGAGTGGCCAGGGCCCCATCTCCGACCTGATCGCCCAGAGCGCCGCGCTCGCCAACCTGAACAAGGTCGTGGAGCAGCGGGACTTCGGGGCCAACCTGGCGCGCGAGATCGCCCGGGCGGACCTCAAGCTCAAGCCGTCCGAGTTCCTGATGATCCGAGCAGTCTCCACGATCGGGATCCCGGTCGGCCTCGCCGTCCTGTCGCCGTTCGTCCAGGCCTTCCAGAGCCCGCTGGTGTGGCTCATCGGCGGCCTCGTCGGGTTCATGCTCCCCAAGACGTGGCTGAACCGCCGCAAGAACGGACGCCTCAACGCCTTCAACAAGCAGCTCCCGGACACCATCACGCTCATCGCCAACGCGCTCCGCGCCGGTTCGTCGTTCCTGCAGGCCATCGAGCTCGTCGTGCGCGAGTCGCGCCCGCCGATCTCCACGGAGTTCAGCCGCGTCATCCGCGAGGTGAACCTGGGCCTGCCGTTCGACCAGGCGCTGGAGAACATGGTCCGGCGCGTGAAGTCGGACGACCTTGAGCTGATGGGCACCGCGATCTCCATCCAGCACCAGGTGGGCGGCAACCTCGCGGAGATCCTGGACTCCATCGCCTACACCATCCGCGAACGGGTCCGCATCAAGGGCGAGATCCGAACCCTCACCGCCCAGCAGCGCCTGTCCGGCTACGTGGTCGGCTTCCTGCCGATCGGCCTGGCGGGCTTCCTGTTCATCGCCGCCCCGGGCTTCATGGATCCGATGTTCGCCAATCCACCCGCCGTGCTGGGGCTTCCGGCCGGCGTCGTCATCCTGATCTTCGGCGGGTTCATGATGTTCGTCGGCTTCATGTTCATCCGCAAGATCGTGGACATCGAGGTCTAGCCGATGGATCCCCTCGCGATCGTCGTCGCCGCCCTGGCGGCCGGCGCCATCCTGCTCATCGTCATTGGCCTCGGCGGCAGCGCGCCGGTGGATCCGGTCCAGGCCCGCCTGACCCAGCTCGGGACCATGCAGGCCAAGAACCTGGAAGAGCTGGAGCTGCAGGCGCCGTTCATCGAGCGGACCCTCAAGCCATTCGCCTCCCGGCTGTCCGGGAGCATGAGCCGCGTCACCTCGTCCAACTTCAGTGAGCGCACGGAGAAGCGCCTGGCCCTCGCCGGCAACCCCGGGGACCTGCGCGTCGCGGACTGGCTCGGCATCAAGGCCATCGGCGCCATCATCGGCGCGATCCTGTTCTTCTTCCTGTTCGCCATCGTCGGCGTGGGCGGATTCCCGTTCCTCATCGGCGCGGTGCTGGGGCTCGTGGGGGCACTGTTCGGCTACACCATCCCGGAGTTCTGGCTGGGTGGGCGCGTCAAGAAGCGCCAGAAGGCCATCCTGCTGATGATCCCGGACACACTGGACCTGCTGACGATCTCCGTCCGGGCCGGTCTCGGCTTCGACTCGGCGCTCGGCAAGGTCGTCGAGAAGCTCAAGGGGCCGCTGTCCGAGGAGTTCCGGCGGGCGCTCGCCGAGGTCCGCGTCGGCAAGACCCGGCGCGATGCCCTCCGCGACATCGTGCCACGGACCGAGGTGCCGCCGCTGACCAACTTCATCGGCGCGATCATCCAGGCGGAGCAGCTGGGCGTCTCGATCAGCAAGGTGCTCCAGGTCCAGTCAGAGCAGCTGCGCATCGAGCGCCGTCAGCGAGCGGAGGAACAGGCCGCCAAGGCGCCGATCAAGATGCTCTTCCCGCTCGTCGGCTGCATCTTCCCGTCGCTGTTCATCGTCATCCTTGGGCCGGCCATCATCCTGATCGCCCTGAACCTGGGCTGACGCGGAGCGTCGGGGCGTGATCGCCCGGAACCTGCGAATCGACCTGGACCTGGCGACCTCGCTGGAGGTGGCCGAGTCGCTGTGGGCCAAGTTCATGGGCCTCATGGGGCGGGCTGAGCTGCCGGATGGCGCCGGCCTGTGGCTGCCCGACTCGAACGGGATCCACATGATGTTCATGCGCTTCCCGATCGACGCGGTGTTCGTCGGTCGGCCCGCGGCGGGGGCCGGCGGAGGGTGGGGCGGGGGGTGGGGCGGCGCGGACGCGCGGCCGGTCGTGGCGCTCTACCGGGCGCTCCGTCCGTGGGTC
>JBBEBL010000198.1:0-2458 GCA_040882345.1 Chloroflexota bacterium | reverse complement strand
CCGCCGCCGTGCTTACCAGGGGCCGCGGCCTGTCCGTTCCGGAGACGGGCGCCCTGTTCGTCGTCCTGATCGCCCTCTTCGCCTACTTCTCCATCGCGTCCCCGTTCTTCCTCAACCCGGAGAACCTGATCAACGTCCTGCAGAACGTGGCCGTGGTCGGCATCATCGCCTGCCCGGCCACCTTGCTGCTGATCTCCGGCCAGTTCGATCTGTCGGTCGGGTCCGGCGTGGGGTTCGCCGGCATGCTGATGGCGGTCGCGGCACTGACACCAGGCACGGGCGGCGTGGACCTGCCGTTCGCGATGAACCTGCAGGTGTCGTCGGCGTTCATCGTGGCCGTCCTCGGTACGCTGGTGATCGGCTTCATCAACGCGTTCGCGGTCACGGTCATCGGCATCAACGCCCTGATCACCACGCTCGGGACCCTGGCCATCTTCCGGGGCCTGACCAAGGTACTGGGCGACGGCCAGACCATCCGGATCGAGAACTTCGGAGAGCTCGGCGTCCTGCGCATCGTGGGGATCCCCCTCCCCGTTTACATCTTCATCGCCGTCGTCGTCGCGTTCTGGCTGGTCCTTCGCTATACGGTCTTCGGCCGATCGCTGTACGCCATCGGCGCGTCGCCGAGCGCCGCCCGGCTCGCAGGCATCCGCGTCAAGCGAGTCATCTTCGCCGCATTCCTGCTGTCCGCCCTGTGCGTGGCCCTGGCCGGACTCATCCGGCTCTCGCAGGTCGCCGGTGCGTCCGTCAACACCGGCATCGGGATCGAGCTGTCCGTCATCACCGCGGTCGTCCTCGGCGGCGCGAGCCTGTCCGGCGGCCGCGGCGGGATCGGGGGCACCGTACTTGCCGTGCTGATCGTCGGCGTGCTCGCCAACGGGCTCATCCAGCTCAACGTGCCGTCATTCTGGATCGAGGTCGCCAATGGCCTGCTCCTGCTTGGTGCTGTCACCGTCGACCGGCTGCGCGTCCGTTTGACGCGTGCGGACCTCTGACGACAGCGGCCATGGATCACCTCGACGTGTCAGACCCCGCCTGATGTCCGCACAACCGGCCATCCATCCAGCGCAGGAGGACGCCCCGTGACCGAGGTCGATCGCAGCATCCCGTTCATCGACACGCATCACCACCTGTGGGAGCTCGACCGCTTCCACTACGACTGGCTGACCGATCCGGGCTGGGCGGGCCACAACGCCCTGCTCGGCGACTACAAGATGATCCGCTCGGAGATCGGCGCCCCGTGGCGCTTCTTCAAGGAGTTCTACGGTGCCAACGTCATCAAGAGCGTCCACGTCGAGGCGGCCTACGCCGGCCCGGACGCGCTGGAGGAGACGGTCTGGCTGGAGCAGGTCGGCAAGGAGTACGGCTTTCCCAACGCACTGGTCGTGTTCTGCGATATCGAAGCGGACGGGGCGGAGGCCAAGCTGGACCAGCACCTGGCGGCGTCCGACCGGGTGCGGGGCGTGCGCATCCGGGCCCATCCACAGGACGGTGGCGGAGCGGCCTTCAAGAAGGGCTATGCCGCCGTCGGCACGCGCAACCTGTCGTACGAGCTGAACGCCTCGCCCGGGGTCATCCTGTCCGGTCGCGACGTCGCCGCCGCGAATCCCGACACCCAGGTCATCCTCGGCCACGCCGGCTTCCCGGTCCAGCGCGACGACGACTACTTCAAGCTGTGGCAGTCGGAGATCAGCGCCCTGGCCGAAGTCGAGCACGTCAGCGCCAAGGTATCGGGCTTCGGGATGGCCGACAACCGCTGGACGATGGACTCCATCCGGCCATGGGTCCTGCACATGATCGAGGCGTTCGGGCCAGACCGGATCATGTTCGGGACCAACTGGCCGGTCGACATCCTGTACGCGACCTACCTGGAACAGACCGATGCGTATCGCCGGATCATCGCCGAGGCTGGCTTCAGCCGAGGGGAGCAGGAAGGGATGCTCTATCGCAACGCCGAGCGCTTGTACCGGATCTGACCGTCACCCGATCCATCCGACCCTGAGGAGAACCCGTTGAAGCGAACCCCTGCCATCCTCACGCTCCTGATCGGCTTCGCGCTGGTCTTCGGCGCGTGCAGCAACCCCGCGGCCTCGTCTACCGCCCCGACCGACCCCCCGGCCGCGACCGCCGCGGCCACCGATACCCCGGTCGTGACCGACCCGCCGGCCGAGCCGATGAAGGTCGGCTACATCTCGCTGGGCGAGTCGATCCCGTTCGTCAGTCTCGTCACCAACGGCATCCTCGAGGAGGCCAAGAAGGCTGGCGTCGAGGTCGTCGTGTGTGACTCCGAGATCGACGCTGCCAAGGCCCTGGCCTGCGCCCAGAACCTCAAGGTCCAGGAGGTCCAGGCCGTCTTGAACTTCCAGCTGTTCGAGGACAGCTCTGCCGAGGTCTGCGCCGGATACGGCGGCCTCCCGACGATCGCCATCGACATCGTCCAGGCACCGTGCCAGGTCGC
>JBBEBL010000197.1:0-2461 GCA_040882345.1 Chloroflexota bacterium | reverse complement strand
GCCAGCCAGTCCCCCGATGAGCGCAGCAGCGCGTCGATGGACACCGCGTCGACCGACGGCTGGTCCACCGGCCGGCCCAGCAGGTAGCCCTGGCCGGCGCGGATCCCGAGGGACCGGACGAAGGCCAGCTGCTCGGACGTCTCGATGCCCTCGGCGATGACCGTCGCGCCCCAGCGATCCGTGAGGTCCTTGAGCGTGCGCACGATCTCCTGGCTGGTGGCCATGACGGCGCCGCCCTGCACGAGCGACAGGTCGATCTTGACGATGTCGAAGCGGACCTGGCTGAGCAGCCGCAACCCGGCGTTCCCGGCCCCGACGTCGTCGGCGGCGACGCGGACACCGGCCGCGCGGCAGGCGTCGATAGCCGCCCGCAGTCGCCCGAGGTCCTCGACCGCCTCGCGCTCCGTCAGCTCGAGCACGACTCGTGCGGGCTCGATGCGGTTGCGGGCCAGCATCCGCAGCAGGATCGCCGCATTGAAGTCCGGCGACTCCAGGGTGCGTGGCGAGACGTTGATGGCGACGTTGCCCGGCAAGGCCAGCGCGGCGAATGCAGCGAGGACCGTGGAGACGCACGCGATGTCCAGCTCCACCGTGCGGCCGGTCGCTTCGGCCGCCTCGAAAAGCGCGCCAGGATCGCTGAAGCCCGTGCCGGGGAGCGGTCGGACAAGCCCCTCGAAGCCGACCGGCTTCCCGGAACCGAGGTCGTAGATCGGCTGGAACACGGCCCGCACCCCACCGACCTGCGCCACCCGGCCGACGGCCGCGGACAGGTCCGGCAGAGACCGCGTCCCGGGCACGCCGCCGTGGCGATTCGGATCGTGGATCGTCACGCACGTCCGGCCATGGCGCTTGCCCCAGTACAGGGCAGCGTCCGCCTCGCGGACCAGGCGTTCGCGATCGGCCGCGCGGGCGGCGGACGCGCTGATACCGGCCGAGAACGAGATGGGTCGCCAGTCACGGTGTGCGACCGGGCCTTCCAGGGTCGCGCTGAGCAGGCGCCTCACCGCGATCTCAGCGGCGTCGGCGTCGGTGTGCGGGAGCAACAGAGCGAACTCATCGCCACCGATCCGATAGGCCCGGTCGGACCGACGCAGCACGCCCGTCGTCGATGACGCGAAGCGGCGCAGCACCTCGTCACCCTCGGCGTGCCCGTGCGCGTCGTTGACGAGCTTGAACTCATCAAGGTCGATCAACACGACGGCCAGCGGGATCCCGTGACGATTCGCGATCGCCCACTGCCCGGCCAGTTCCTCCTGGAATGCTCGGTGGTTGCCCAGGCCGGTCAAAGCGTCACGCAACGACTCCGTCCGGGCGACGGTGTATGCCGTCGCGAGCTCGGCGCGAGCCGTCTCCATGCGCTCCACGGGGTCCATGACGCGCCGGGTCAGCCACACGGCAAGTCCGCCGAGCGCGAGCGCCAGCACTGACACCAGGGCCAGCTGACCCACCAGGCCTTCGCGGGGCCCTGCGGCCACCCCGTACACGACCGGCAGCGTGATGGCGAGAGGAGCGGCGAACATCGCGACGAGCGCGAGGCGCAGGCGCAGACGCATGAGCCCAAGGTCGGCGGCGGTCGCCTGGAGCGCGTCCGGGAGCTCGGGTTCGTCGGATCCGGGGTCGTGGGTCACGGTGTCCTCGTCGTCGGTGGTCGCCCCAAACCGTGGTATAGCGGGCCGGACCCACGGTGCGCGCTCGCACCGATGTACCAGGAGCGCTGGGACCTTCGGCCTCGCCGACCCTTGACCGTCGGCTGCGGGCGGGTCGCGCGACTCGGGTTTGGGGCACCCTGTGCTAGCCTCACGGCCATGCCCGCACCCGTCGCCCCACGCACGATCGTCGACAAGATCTGGACCGACCACGTCGTCACCCAGGACCCGGGCGCTCCCGCCGTCCTGGCCGTTGACCTCCACCTCATCCATGAGGTCACGTCACCCCAGGCGTTCACCGGCCTGCGCGAGCGCGGCTTGACCGTCCGCCACCCGTCGCAGACCGTCGCGACGGCGGACCACAGCATCCCCACCACCCCGCGCGGCCTCCCGATGCTGGACCTCCAGGCCGCCGCCCAGATCAGCCGACTCGAGCAGAACTGCGCCGAGTTCGGGATCCCGCTCCACGGGATCGGCAGCCCCAGCCAGGGCATCGTCCACGTCATCGGCCCGCAGCTGGGCCTGACCCAGCCCGGGATGACCATCGTCTGCGGTGACTCGCACACGAGCACGCACGGCGCGTTCGGCGCTCTCGCCTTCGGGATCGGGACGAGCGAGGTGGAGATGGTCCTCGCCACCCAGACGCTCCTCCAGCGGGACCCGAAGACGTATGAAGTGCGAGTGGACGGCCGCCTCGCGCCCGGCGTCAGCAGCAAGGACATCATCCTCGCGCTCATCGCGCGGATCGGTGTCGGCGGCGGGACGGGTCACGTCTTCGAGTACCGCGGCGAGGCCATCCGCGCGCTGACGATGGA
>JBBEBL010000196.1:0-16305 GCA_040882345.1 Chloroflexota bacterium | reverse complement strand
GCGTAGTCGCGCTGGACCGGGTCGTCGGTGGCGTCCAGGACCGCCTGGGATGCCGTGATCGCGGCGTCGTAGTCGCCGCGCTGCATCTCGATGCGGCTGAGGATCAGGTCGAAGCCGGGCGGCCGGACCTCAGGTGGCACCTGCGTGACGAACGCCTCCGCCAGCGCGTACTGGCCGTTGCCCATGATGGTCGGGATCGCCTCGTTCACGATCCCCAGCATCGCGGCGGTGTCGCCGGCTTCGCGATAGTGGTGGGCGGCCATCCGCCAGTCGGACGCGGCGGTCGCCTCTGCCGTCCGGCGATGCAGCGCGGCCACCGATTCGTCCCCATCTATCGAGCGGAAGCGGGCCTCCAGGAACTCGCGGACCAGCGGGTGATAGCGCAGGTGGGTCCGAGGGGCGCCGGACAATCGACTCAAAAGCGTGAGCCGCTCCGCCGCCGTCGTGAGCCGCGCGATACCGCCGGCATCCTGGCCGCTCACGACCTCCGCGAGTTCCGGTGTGACGACCTGGAGGATGGACGTGTCCATGAGGAACCGCTGGAGTTCCTGCGACAGGTCGCCGACGACTTCCTCCGCGAGATAGTCGTACATCTCGTGGTCAGAACCGTGCAGGCTCCGGACGAATCGACGGATCTCCGCCGGCGACCGGTCGCGCAGCGCGGCCTGCACGAGCTGCAATGACGCGATCCAGCCCTCCGTCCGGTGGGCGAGATCCTCCAGGACGTCCGCGTCCAGGTTCCGCCCGAACGTCTCCGTGAAGAGCTGCCTGGTCTCCGCCACGTCGAAGCGCAGGTCATCCGTCGTCAGCTCCGCCACTTCGCCCACGGCCCGAAGACGGGACAGCGGGACGGTGGGCGACCGCCGACTGGCGAAGACGATGGTCAGCCGCTCCGGGGCGCGCGCCACCAGCTCGCGGGCGATGTGCCGGACGTCCGTCGCGTCATCCACGAGATGGAAGTCATCGAAGACCAGGATGGCGCCGCCGACCGCGATGGACGGCAACTCGCGGATGAACGTGTCCAGGACGGCTTCGCGCGACGGGCCGGCGACGCCGATCTCGCCCAGCAGCGACGCCGTCGCCGGCGCGAAACCCGGATCGTGCTCCCGCCCCGCGGCGACCAGGTGCTGCAGGAACGACGTCCAGTCGCGGTCCGTCTCGTCCAGTCGATACCACAGGGTCCGCTGCCGGATGCGCCTCGAGAAGTCAGCGAGTAGCGTGGTCTTGCCGTACCCGGCATCCGCGAGCAGGAGGACGACGCGGCCGTTGATCTTGGCCCGCAACCAGTCCAGCAGCCGTGGCCGCTCCAGCGTCTCGTCGCGCAGCGCCGGTCGCTGGACCTTCGCGATCTGGATGGGGAACGTCGTGCCCTGGTCGCGCAGGAGTCCACTCCTTGGTGTCGCGATCGCGATCGGCCGGCCCGGACCCACGGCGATCGGCGGCCGCTCCCCTCGGACCGTGCGGCGCGCCTCGGGCGAACTCGACTCTACGGACCGCACGAGCGGACTGTCAACGATGTCGTAGGGGGCGTAGCGGGGAGGCATGGTCGCCATGGTGACGACCGGGGCTCACCTCGCCATTAGCTGCGCTGGGACGCGCACTCAACCCTCGTACTCGAAGCCGATCTTGACTTCGACGCGGTACTCGACGATCTCCCCGTCCTGGACGACCGCGCTCGACTTCACGACTTCCACGGTCTGGATGTTGCGCACGGTCTTGGATGCGGTGGCCACGGCCTGGCGCGCGGCGTCGCTCCACGAATGCGGGCTGGTCCCGACCATCTCGCGGATGATGATGACGCCCACGGGTGCACCTCCTGGATCGCTCGGGATGTGTTGACGGGTCTGCTGCTTTGGCGGACCGCCATCATGCCACCCCGTCGTGCCCCGGAGTCGTGCTCAGGCGTGGGCGGATTGCGCTCCGATCGTGCCGGCGCGGACCTTGTCGAAGCAGGAGCTGCAGTACACCGGGCGGTCGCTGCGCGGTGCGAACGGCACGACCGCCTGCTGGCCGCAGGCCCCGCAGACCGCGGCGTGGAACTCGCGCGGACTGTCGCCCGATCGCGCTCGCTTCGCCGCGGCACGGCACGATGGGCAGCGCTGTGGATCGTTGGTCAGGCTCTTGCTCGCGTAGAAGGCCTGCTCGCCGGCGGAGAAGGTGAACTCCTCAGCGCAGTCGCGACAGGTCAGTGCTCGGTCCTCGTACACCCTCTCCAGACCCTCCAACTCGGCTCGGACGCCGTTGACGGATCGAGTCCGAGTCAGACGCGCTGGACCACGGTCCGGAACGCGGTGGAACGTGGGCGCGCTCGGGATGGTCCGGGCCGGGCCCGGGGACTCTTAGCGAGGAAGATACGCGTGCCGTCAAGGGGGTCGCAGCACGTGGAGGGGCTACTGGAGCTCCTTGTCCGGGGCGGCGTCCCCGGGGCCGTCGCGTACGCCACTCCTGCCGGCACTAATGGTGGGTGGCCCGACACCGGGGCAGACCAGTGCGCCGATCTCCACGACTCTCGCCGCGTTCACCACCTGTGGGCCTGTCTGCGACACGTCGGGGGTGGCGGGTCGCGTTTGTACCGCCGGTACTGGCGTCGGCGACGACCCGGGCGTCGGCGACGACCCGAGCGTTCGCGACAAGCGGGCGTCGGCGACGAAGCGGGCGTTCGCGACGACCCAGCCGCCGGCGACGGCCCGGCCTGTCGGACGCGCCGCGGACCAACCCTACGGAACTCGATACGGGCTCGCGGCGTCCGGCCGCCATGTCACATCACCCTGGCCCTATCCTCTCCCTGATCCTCGCCTCGGCGCTCGCGCTCCTACTGGTCGCGTGCGCCAGCACCGGCGTATCAGTCCCCCCGTCCGGGAGCCCCCCGACCGGCAGTCCGACCGCCGGACCCTCCGGCGTGATCGACCATGCGACCGGTGCGACGGACGTACTCCTGCGCTACGACGAGGGCGGCGGCTTCATCATGCCGTCCTTCTCCGCGGCGATGACCCCGCACTTCACGCTGTACGGGGACGGCACCGTCATCTTCCGCAACCCCGCGCTGGAAGGCCCACCGCCCCAGGGATCCGTCTTCCTCATGAATCCGTTGCGAACGGCCAAGCTGACGGAGGCCCAGATCCAGGAGCTGCTCGCCTTCGCGCTGGGTGAGGGTGGTCTGGCGGCCGCCCGACCCGAGTACCGCAACGACATGGTCGCGGATGCTTCCACCGCGGTGTTCACCATCCATGCCGGCGGCATCGAGAAGACGGTCTCCGTATACGCGCTGGGGCTCGACGAGGGGGTTCCGGATGGCCCTGCCCGCGCAGCCTTCGGGCGCCTGGCGGAGCGGCTCGTCTCCCTGGACGATGGCGGCCTCGTCCAGGCCGTGGACTACGCATCCGCCGCCTACCGCGTGGCGCTGTTCGAGGCGCCCGGGATCGTGGCCCCGGATATCCGCACGTGGCCGTGGGACGACGTGGCCGTCACGGAC
Source organism: Chloroflexota bacterium (assembly GCA_040882345.1). Lineage (GTDB taxonomy): Bacteria > Chloroflexota > Limnocylindria > Limnocylindrales > CSP1-4 > SPCO01. Next base: position 12,833 of record JBBEBL010000196.1, on the reverse strand, counting down.
TTCAAGCCGGCCGCGGACCCCAACGGGTTCCAGTTCCCGCACATGACGATGACCGCGGACCAGGTGGCCGAGCTTGGCGTCACCGACTTCGCGGGCGGATTCCAGAACCTGGTGATGACCGGGCCGGATGGCGCCCTGTATACGATGTCCGCGCGACCATTGCTCCCCGACGAGTCGTGACGGGAGCAGCGGTCAGGGACGGGTCAGCCGGCTTCCGCGTAGCGTTCGCCCGCGTAGCTGACGAAGCGCGTCTGACGCTTCTTGAACCACAGCTGGACCTCCCCCGTGGGGCCGTTCCGGTGCTTCGCGAGCTTGAGGTTCACGATCTCGCCGTCCGTGTCCTGGTCGTCGGCGCCGCGCTCCTTGTCCCGCCACAGGAACATCACGAGGTCCGCGTCCTGCTCGATCGCGCCCGACTCACGCAGGTCTGACAGGCGGGGCTCCTTGGATTCGCGCATCTCCGGCTGGCGGGACAGCTGCGACAGCGCGATCACCGGGACGGATAGCTCACGGGCGAGGGCCTTCAGCCCGCGCGAGATCTCGCTGACCTCCTGTACCCGGTTGGAATCGCGGTTCGTCGTCGTCGCCTGCATCAACTGCAGGTAGTCCACGACGATGAGGTCAAGGCCCGCCTCCGCCTGGAGTCGACGGGCCTTGGTCCGGAGCTCCATCGCGCTGATGTTCGGCGTGTCATCGATGTACATCGGCGCTTCCGAGAGCGAGTTCATGGCGGGCGCGATGCGCGCGAAGTCGAGCTCCTCCAGGAAGCCCGTGCGCAGGCGCTGCGAATCGATGTTGGCGACGCTGGACAGCAGGCGCAGGACGAGCTGCTCCTTGCTCATCTCCAGGCTGAACATGCCGACGCTCTTGCGCTCCTTGACCGCGGCGTGCTCGATGATGTTGAGCGCGAAGCTCGTCTTCCCGACGGAAGGCCGGGCGGCGACGATGATCAGGTCGCTGGGCTGGAGGCCGGTGGTCAGGGAGTCCAGGTCCTGGAATCCTGTCCGCACGCCGCTGATCTCGCCGCGGTGCGCGTGAAGGTAGTCAAGCCGGTCGTAGGCGTCGTGAAGTAGCGTCTTGAGCGGGCTGAACCCGGTGTCGATGCGCTTCTGACTGACCGCGAACAGCTCCGATTCAGCGCGGTCTATGGCCTCCTGGATCTCCGCGGGATCCTCGTAGCCGATCCCGGCGATCCGGCCGGCAGCGCCGATGAGCCCGCGCAGGACCGCCTTGCGCTCCACGATCCGGGCGTACTGGGCGGCATGGACGGCGGTGGGCGTCTCGTTGCTGAGGCTGCTGAGGTAGGCGCGACCGCCGATGGCTTCCAGCTCGTCGCGGCGTTCCAGGGACTCGGCGACGGTCACGATGTCGATCGGTTCGCGCTTCTCGAACAGCTCCAGCATCGCGCTGTAGATCCGGGCGTTGGCCTGGCGGTAGAAGTCCTCCGGGCGCAGGAACTCGGCGACCTCCACGATGGCGTCGCGGTCGATGAGGACGGCGCCGAGCACGGACTGCTCGGCTTCCAGGCTTTGCGGCGGCAGACGGTCGATCACGGCGTGGCAGGACTCCGACGATGCGGTGGGGGCGTCATTGTCCGGTGGTGGTGGTCGTGGCCGGTCAACGAAGGTCGGTTCCGGTCCGCGTCCGGTCCACCGTTTCGTGCCCTGTGTGGGTCAGTTGTGGATGACCGTTGTGGATATCCCCATGCCGGGACCTACCGAGGAACGGCGACCCTGATCAAGCGATCCTAGTCAAGCTTTCGGATGACCCCGATGAGCTTTCCCTGGATGCGCACGTCGTCGTAGAACTGCGGCGGGTACTCCTGGTTGGCCGGCTGGAGACGGATCTTGTCCTTCTCCTTGAAGAATCGCTTGAGGGTCACCGCGTTCTCCTCCACCTGGGCCACCACGATGTCGCCATTGCGGGCGGTGGTCTGCGGGCGGATGAGGACGAAGTCTCCGTCCGCGATGTGCGCCTCGATCATCGAGTCGCCGCGGACCTTGAGGACGTAGGCATCCCCGTTGGGCGCGAGCATGTCCGGGACGGACATCGTCTCCGAGGCATCCTGGTACGCCTCTATGGGGCCGCCAGCGGCGATCTCCCCGACGATGGGCACCACGCGCGAGTCCGCGGTGGTCGCCTGCGGCACGAGCTCACTGGACAGGCCGAGGTGGATGGCCGCGGTGGGGGTCAGGCGGATGGCCCGACTCTGAGCGGCGCCGCGCTCCAGGTAGCCCTCTCGCTCAAGGATCTGCAGGTGGTGGTGGACCGCGGAGGTGGAGGCGAGCCCGACGGCGCGCGCGATCTCCCGCACCGACGGCGGATAGCCGCGGGCGCGCAGCGTTGCCGCGATGAAATCCATGATCCTGACCTTGCGCTCGGCGTCGTGCTTCGTCACTCGCGCCTCCTTGGCGACCATCATACCGAACGAACGTTCGATGTCAAGGTGACGGGCGCGGCGCCGGGTGGCGTCAGGGTCGGGCGTCAGGGCCGGGCGATGACGATCACGGTGTCGTCGGCCGGTGTGGCGGGCCGGCCCTCGTACGCCGCCTCCATGCGAACGTCCCCGAAGCCAGCCAGTTGCAGGAGCAGCAGCAGTTCCGGGGCGAAGTACAGGTTCTCACGGAGCGCGTACGCCTCTGTCGCCACCACCGCGCCGTCGCGCCACTGGCGGGCCTGGATCTCATACGTGTGACGCGAGAGGATCGGGTCGTGCTCAGCGAGTCGAGTGCGCAGCTCGATCTCGTCGCCGTCGCGCGTCCTGCGCCGGTCGCCGGCCTCCGGCCAGGGACGGGGGAGACCAGTCCGCTGTGCCGGCAGCCAGCGAGCCCACCCGCGCTCGTCGAGGCCGGCGTACGGGAACTCGTGCCACAGCACGAGCGCGCCGTCGATCTCGAGGTGGTCGTGGATGCGCCGCAGCGCCTCCCGGTCGCGGGCACGGTCACCGCCGATGCCGAGCACACCGCAGGCGAACACGGTCCGATAGCGGCGGGGGAGGTCCAACTCGTGGAGCGCCTGGACGGCCAGCGCCGGCGCATGGCCGGCCGCGGTGGCCGCGGCCCGCGCATACGCAACCATGTCAGCCGACACGTCCACCCCGTCCACGTCCAGGCCCCGGGTGAGCAGCGGCACGAGCAGGCGGCCGGTCCCGCAGCCGAGGTCCAGGGCCGGCTCCCCGTACCGGCCGATCGCCTCCGCGAAGTAGTCGACCTCGTGGTCTTCGGGTAGGTTGAACTCGGCCCACCACCGCGCGATGAGGCCGTGGTGCCAGGTGACCTGCTCGTCCGTCATCGCCGCACGGTACCAGCGCTCTACCGGAGTCCCGTGTGCGGGGCGTGGGCGGGGCTGCGGGGCTTCGGGCAGGGGGGGGGTTCGGTGGCGGTGAACGTCGACACGGTGAAGCGGCCTGGGAGCGGGTTGGACGGTGCGTTGCCTGCGCCGCGTTCGCGGCGGGTGAAGACGAGCGTCCGGGGGCCGACTCGTGGCCCAGTTCGCCGCCGTTCGTGCCGCCTTGGGCATGCCAACGTTCGACGCGGGTGAACGCGGCACGCCTCGTGGCGCCGTCAAGCCGCGGGGTTCGCGGATGGTGAACGCGATGCGCGCAAGGACCGCGGCGGGGGCCACGCGACGGGGCGGCTGGCGGCGGGGGCCACGCGACGCGATGCGCGCAAGGACCGCGGCGGGGGCCACGCGACGGGGCGCCGGGCCCCTTTCCATGGGGCGTGACGGGGAGTCACGGATCCTGCACAGGCCGTGCATCCTGGTCGGCCAGATCGGCCAGATCGGCCTCATGGCCCCGTCCCGCGCACGAGCCACACGTGGCCGTCGCGGCTGCGTGACGCGTGGTCACGGCCGGACGAGACGGCCGGACGAGGCCCCGCGACCGCGACTGATAGACTGCCCCTCCCCGGATCGGCACGATCCCGCCGACGACCTGGCGACGAGGAGAGGATCGCATGGCCCGAACCATCGGGAAGCGACAGCAGCGACGCGGAGGCATCGGGCGCGCGAGCGTCGGCCGGATGCTGTCCCTGCTCGCGTTCCTGCCGGTCGCCAGCCGCATCCCGGACTACGCCCGACTCGTCGGCTCGCTGGTCCTGGATGATCGGGTGCCGACGGAGCGCAAGCTCCTGCTCGGCGCCGCGGCCGGTTACGTGGCCATCGGGCGTGACCTGATCCCGGACAGCGCCCCGATCATCGGCGGCCTGGACGACCTCGTCGTCGTGGTGCTTGCCGTGGACCTGTTCCTTGACGGGGTGCCGCAGGACCTCCTGGACGAGAAGCTGCGCGAGCTCGACATCGACCGCACGGCGTTCGACCGGGACATCGCCCAGATCCGGCGCTTGACGCCGGGCCCGGTCCGGCGGACCATCCGGCGGGTCCCCGCCCTCATCGCCGGCGCAGGGGACGCCATCAACCAGCTCGGTCTTGGCCCTCGTCTGCGGGCCTGGATCACCAGGGAGGATCCCATCACTTGAAGGTCATCCTGACCAAGGACCATCCAAAGCTCGGCAAGAGCGGCGAGATGAAGCAGGTCTCGGACGGTTACGCCACGAACTTCCTCATCCCGCAGGGCGTGGCCGTGCCCGCCGCGGGCGGTGCCTATCGCGCGTGGCAGCACGACATCGCGAGCCGCGAGGACAAGCGCCGCAAGGAGCGCGAAGAAGCCGAGATCGCCGCGACCCGCATCGCCTCCACGACGCTCACCATGGGCGTCAAGGTCGGCGAGGCCGGCAAGCTGTACGGTTCCATCACGTCCAAGGACATCGCCGATGCGCTGGCGCGCCGCGGCATCAGCGTGGACAAGCACAAGATCGACCTGGAGGAGCCGCTCAAGTCGCTCGGCACCTACAAGGTCGCGATCAAGGTGTCCGCCGGCATGACGCCGGAAGTCACGATCGTGGTCGAACCCAAGGGCTGACCACTCCGCGACGACACGACACGAGCCGTCCAGCGGCGACTTGCCGGGCGGTACCATCCGGGCCATGCCGGCGCTGCGACCCGACCTGTCCCTGGTGATCCCCGCGTATCAGAGCGCGGCCTACATCGGCGAGACGGTGACCCGGGTCGTCACCGCCTTCGAGCGGCTTGGCCTGGACGGCGAGGTGATCGTCGTGGACGACGGCAGCACGGACGGCACGGCGAGCGCGGTCCCGGACCTCCCTGGCGTCCGGACCATCACCCAGCCACGGAACCAGGGCAAGGGCGCGGCGCTGCGGGCCGGGATGCTGGTCGCGCGTGGCGAGGTGCGTGGATTCACGGACGGCGACCTGCCGTACGGCACGGAACCGCTGGCGTTCGCGCTCCACTGCATCCGCGACCGCGGATTCCACGCGGCCATCGGCGATCGGACCCTGCCCGGGTCGTCGTACTCGGGCGCCGGTGCCGTGCGGACGGTGGTGTCCGAGCTGGCCAGTTTCGCGTTCCGCACGCTCGTGACCGGCGGCATCTACGACACGCAGTGCGGCTTCAAGCTGTTCCGCGGCGACGTCGCGGACGGCCTCTTCCGTGTGTCGCGCATCGATCGGTTCGCCGTGGACGTGGAGCTCATCTACCTGCTCCTCAAGTACCGGTTGGACATCAAGCGGATCCCCGTGCAGCTGGAGCGCAACGCGTCCACGTCCGTCCACGTCGTCCGGGACAGCGCCCGGGCGTTCGCTGACATCGTCCGGATGCGGGCACTCTGGGCCATGGGCCACTACCGGAGCCCGGCGCTGATCGCCTGCCTGGAGGCGGACACGCGCCTCGTCGCCGAGCGCGCCTCGGCCTCCGACCCCCCGGGATGACCGCCCGCCGCCACGACCTGGCGTTCACCGTCGCGCTGGCGATCATCGCGGTGATCATCTATTGGGCCACCCGGCCGGCACGGGTGGACCTCGATGGGTTCGTGCCCCTGGCCGACGCTCTGCTCCACGGCCGACTGCACATCGGGCCCGAGTTCGGCTTCCTTGAGCACGCCCCGGGCCCGGACGGAGGCGGCTACATGCCGTACCCACCCGCGCCGGTCCTGTTCGTCCTGCCGTTCGTCGCCCTGTTCGGCCCCACCTTCGACCAGGGGATCGCGGCGGCACTGGTGGGGGCGGCGAATGTCGTCCTGCTGTCGCTGGTCTTTCGCCGGCTCCACGTCGACGTGGATGCCGCGCGCTGGCTGCTGGTGGCCTTCGCCCTCGGCAGCGTCCACTGGTGGGCGGCCGGCGAAGGGACGGTCTGGCTGTTCGCCCACGTGAGCGCGGTCTTCTTTGCGCTCGCGGCCCTGCTCCTGGCGCTGCACCGGACACGACCGCTGCTGGCCGGGGTGCTGCTGGGCCTGGCCGCCGCGTCGCGCGTGCCGCTGGGTTTCACGATCGTCCTGTACGCCGCGCTGTATGGCCGCTGGCCGGTCCGCCGCCCGCGCGGCTGGTCACGCCGCCGGACCATGGCCGCCGTCCGCCCGCTCCTCCCGCTCGGGCTCGGGTTCGCCATCCCCGTGCTGATCGTGATGGCCTACAACGTGGCGCGCTTCGGGAGTCCGGCGGAGTTCGGCTACAACCTCGTGCTCAACGCGGCGGGGCAGAGCGTCCTGACTGAGTCGTGGTACTCCCACGGCATCAACTCGCTCGCGTACATCCCGCGCAACCTGAACGTCATGCTCTTCCAGACCTTCGACTTCGTGGAGGAGTTCCCGTGGTTCCGGCCGAACTGGATCGGGACGTCGCTGATCCTGACGACGCCGATCCTGCTCTGGCTGCTCCGCGCCCATGGCCGGAACCGGCTGCTCGTCTACGGCTGGATCGCGGTCGCGGCGGGCCTCGCCCTGGTCATCACCCACGGCGGCATCGGCTGGACACAGTTCGGCTACCGGCGCATCCTCGACGTCGCCCCCATCCTGTGGCCGATGCTCGGCTGGGTCTTCCGCGGCGGGATGTCGCGCGAGGCGAAGCTGGCGGTCGGCATCGGGGTCCTCGTCAACGCCTACGGCATCTGGGCGATCGAGGTCCTCGGCTTCGTCTCGTTCTGACCCGGCGGCGCAAACGGATCGGTGGCTCATGACCCGGACCATCCTCCACGTGGACCTTGACGCGTTCTTCGCGGCGGTCGAGCAGCGCGACCGGCCGGAGCTGCGCGGTCGGCCGGTGATCGTGGGCGGTGACCCGCGTGGGCGGGGCGTGGTATCCGCGGCCAGCTATGAGGCCCGGGTCTTCGGCGTCCACTCGGCGATGTCGCTCCGCGAGGCGGTGCGGCGCTGTCCGGACGGCGTGTTCCTGCCGGTGGACGGGCGGCGCTACCAGCAGGCGTCGCGCGAGGTGATGGCCGTGATGCGCCGGTTCACGCCCCAGGTGGAGCCCATCTCCATCGACGAGGCGTTCCTGGACGTGACCGGGTCCATGGCGCTGTTCGGCGACGGCGAAGCGATCGCCCGCTCGATCAAGGCGGCCGTCCACCACGAGGTCGGGTTGACGGCCTCCGTGGGGGTGGCGAGCACGAAGCTCGTGGCCAAGATCGCCTCCGACCTGCGCAAGCCGGACGGCCTGGTCGTCGTGGCGCCCGGAGACGAGGCGGCCTTCCTGGCACCGCTGGCGATCTCGCGCCTGTGGGGCGTCGGCGAGAAGACCGCGGCGGTCCTGGCCGACTTCGGCGTGCGCACGATCGGCGATCTCGCGGCGCTCCCGGCGGACGTCGTGGTGCGGCGCTTCGGGAAACACGGCGCGTCGCTGGTGGCGCGGGCCCGCGGCGTGGACGACGATCCGGTCCACGAGGGCGATCCGGCCAAATCGGTCGGCCACGAGCACACCTTCGACGTCGACACGTCCGACCCGGAGATCATCGAGCGGACGCTGCTGGCGATGGCCGACGGGGTATCCGGTCGGCTGCGCTCGGCGGGTGTCCGTGCCGGCACGATCGCCGTCAAGATCCGCGATCGGTCATTCCGCACGATCACGCGGCAGCGAACGCTGGCAGAGCCGACCGACCTGACCGAGCCGATCTTCCGGACCGCGCTGGACCTTGCACGCCCGGAGGTCCGGGGCATCAAGGTCCGACTCCTGGGCATCTCCGCTTCCAACCTGGGCGAGCGTGAGCAGCTGGGCCTGTTCCCGGCGGAGGATCCCAGGCGACGCGCGGCCATCGAGGCGGCCGACACGCTGCGACGGCGCTACGGGTCTGACGCGGTGACCCGCGGCCGCCTGGTCGGGACCGGGCTGCCGGCGCCGTTCGAGCGCGACCCGCGCAACCCGCTGGACCGGCGCGCGCGGGGCGTCCCGGCAGACCGCGACGACGCCGGCCGGGCGCGCGATGGTGTCCCATCGGGTCGTGACAGCCTAGGTGACACGGACGTGGACGACACTCCTCCCGACGACGCTTGACATCGAACGCCTGTTCGGTCTACGGTGATGGCGTCATCGAACAGATGTTCTGTCGGACGAGTGCCCCGGACGACGACCAACCGCGATCCCGCCCCCGGAAAGGAGCCATCTGGTATGGCATTCATCCGCGTCGAGCCGGTCCAGGTCCACGTCCGGACGGACTGGTTCAGCGGTCGCCCCCGCGAGATCACGTGGGGCGACGAGCACTTCCGCATCACCCATCTTGCTGCCGTCCGCGAGGAGGCGGCCGCGTATCCGGTCATCACCGGGCCGCGCACATTGTTCGAGGTGGAGACGGCCCACGCACGCCTGTCGCTCACGTACCAGCACCGGTCCCGGCGCTGGACGGTGACGGGCATGGACGAGGATCGCCGCGCCGCCTGACCGCGAATCCCCGGCCGATGGCGGACTCCCTCCCCCGCTCGTCGGCAGTCGTCGGCTGGCGGGGAAGGCGCGCCGGTACCGCGCCTTCCCCGCTTCCGGCTCGCGTCCCGTGAACCCACTCGCGACTCTACAATCGGTCCGTGACCGAACCGCATCCTTCCGCGGCCGCGTTCCGCGATCTCACGCTGGAGGCCTTCACCGCCCGCCTGGCCTCGGCGGAACCCGTGCCCGGCGGCGGCAGTGCCTCGGCGGCGGCGGCGGCGTTGGGTGCGAGCCTCGTCGCGATGGTCGCCTCCCTGTCCACGGGGCGCCCGAAGTTCGCGGCGCATGAACCGCTCCTGGCCTGGGCGATCCAGACCGGCGAGCGCCTCCGGTCCAGGTTCCTGGAGCTGGCGGATGAGGACGCAGCCGCGTACGCCGGCTTTGCCGCCGCGCTCAAGATGCCGCGCGACACGGACGGCCAGGTCGCGGCTCGCAAGGGCGCCCTCAGCGACGCTGCCCGGCACGCCGCGGAGATCCCGTTGGCCTGCGTCGAGGCGTGCGTTGACCTGGTCGGGGTGGCGGAGGCCCTGGCCGGCCGGAGCAACGGCAATGCGTCCAGCGACCTCAACGTCGCCGCGCTGCTGGGTGAGGCCGCCGCCCGCGGGGCCGCCGCGAACGTCCTCGTGAACCTGCCGTCCGTGGCTGATGAGGCGTACCGGGGCGAGATGACGGCGCGCGTCGTGGCCCTCCTCGCCGAGACGGGCCGCCTCGCCGACGCGACGCGCGAGGCTGTCGGGAACAGCGAGGCGCGCGAGCCCATCGCCCCACCGGCCCAGCGCGCGTGAGCGTGCCGGCGTCGGGCGGGGCACGACTCCTGGAAGGCGGCCCCATCGCCGTCGAGATCCGCGCCGCCGTGGCGGAGGACGTCGTGTCGTTCACCAGCGCCAACGGTCGGCCGCCCGGGTTGGCGGTCGTCATCATCGGCCGCGATGCCCCGTCCACCGTCTACCTGGAGCAGATCCTGCGCGGGTGCGCCAAGGTCGGCATCGACGCCCGCTTCGTGGAGTTGGAAGGTGAGGCCACGGAGGCCTCCGTGGCGCGCCGCATCCGTGAGCTCAACGCCGACCCGACCGTGGACGGCGTCATCGTCCAGATGCCGCTCCCCGGGTCCATCCGGCTGCGCGCCGTGGTGGACGCGATCGACCCGGCCAAGGACATCGACGGTATCCATCCGCTCAACGCGGGGCTCCTCCGACTTGGCTACGACGGGTTCCTGCCGGCGACCGCCCACGCCGCGGTGGAGATCCTGCGCCGTTCCGGGATCGAGATCGCGGGGAAGGACGCGGTCGTCATCGGTCGATCGGCGGTCGTGGGCATGCCGGCCGCCTTCCTGCTGGTCAAGGAGGACGCCACGGTCACCGTCTGCCACTCGCGCACCACGGACCTCGCGAGCCACGTGGCACGGGCGGACATCGTGGTCGTGGCCGCCGGCCACCCAGGGCTCGTCACCGGGGCCATGCTCAAGCCCGGGGCCGTGGTCGTGGACGTCGGCATCAACGTGGTGGATGGCCATCTAGTCGGCGACGTGGACTTCGCCTCCGCGGTGGGCGTCGCTTCCGCCATCACGCCCGTGCCTCGCGGCGTCGGGCCGCTCACCAACGCGCTCTTGCTCACCCACCTGATCCGCGCCGCCGAACGCCAGGCCGGCGCGGCCCCCACCCGAGCCCGTCAGGGCCACATGACGGCCACGGCCACAGGAGATCGATGAGCTTCCCGTCCGACCTCGACATCGCGCGATCGGTCACGCCCCGCCCCATCGTGGACATCGCGGCTGAGCTGGGCCTTCGCGACGGCGAACTGGAGCTGTACGGACCGACCAAGGCCAAGGTGACGCTGGAGGCGATCCGTCGGCTTGAGGCGGAACGCCCGCGCGGCAAGTACGTGGTCGTGACCGCCATCACCCCGACGCCGCTGGGCGAGGGGAAGTCGACGACCACCGTAGGCCTGGCCCAGGGGCTCAACAGGATCGGCAAGCGCGCCTCGGTCAACATCCGCCAGCCGTCGCTTGGCCCCGTGTTCGGGATCAAGGGTGGCGCGGCGGGCGGCGGCTACAGCCAGGTCATCCCGATGGAGGACTTCAACCTCCACCTGACCGGCGATGTCCACGCCATCGGCGCGGCGCACAACCTCGCGGGCGCGTTCCTGGACAACAGCCTCCATCACAGGAACCCGCTGGGCATCGACCCGCACGGCGTCCTCTGGCCGCGCGTCCTGGACATCAGCGACCGCGCGCTCCGGCACGTCGTCATCGGGCTCGGCGGCCGACAGGACGGGGTCCCGCGCGAGACCGAGTTCGTCATCACGGTCGGATCCGAGGTCATGGCCGTCCTCGCCCTGGCGACCGACCTCGCGGACCTTCGGGCGCGCCTGGGCCGGATCGTCATGGCGACGCGGACCGACGGGACCGCGGTGACCGCGGAGGACCTGGGCGTCGCCGGCGCGATGACCGTCCTGCTGCGCGACGCCATCAAGCCGAACCTGCTCCAGACGCTGGAGGGCGGGCCGGCCTTCGTCCACTGCGGCCCGTTCGCCAATATCGCCCACGGCAACAACTCCATCATCGCGGACCGCCTGGCGCTCGTGACCAACGACATCGTGTGCACGGAGGCCGGCTTCGGCGCGGACATGGGCGCGGAGAAGTTCTTCGACATCAAGTGTCGTGCCTCCGGCCTGGCGCCGGATGCGGCCGTGGTGGTCGCCACGGTCCGGGCACTCAAGATGCACGGCGGCGTCGGCAAGATCGTGGCCGGCAAGCCGCTGGACCCCGCGCTCCTTGAGGAGAACGTGGAGGCCGTCCGGACGGGTGCCGCCAACCTCGCGGCGCACGTGGAGATCGTCCGCAAGTTCGGGATCCCCGCGGTCGTCGCCATCAACTCGTTCCCCACGGACACCCCCGCAGAGGTGGAGGCCATCCGGGAGGTCGCCATGGCCGCCGGCGCGTCCGATGCGGTCCTGGCCACGCACTTCGTGGACGGCGGCGCCGGAGCCACTGCCCTGGCGGAGGCGGTCTGGAAGGCCGCGGACGACCCGTCCCGCTCGTTCCGCTTGCTCTACCCGGACGAGGCCCCGCTGGGGGAGAAGATCCTGACCATCGTCAAGGAGATCTACGGCGGCGACGGCATCGATCTCCTGCCGGCGGCCCGCAAGCAGCTGAAGCAGTACGAGGACCTGGGCTACGGCCACCTGCCGGTGTGCATGGCCAAGACGCAGTATTCGCTGTCGCACGACGCCGGTCTCAAGGGCCGGCCGTCGGGATTCACGGTGCCGATCCGCGAGATCCGGCTGTCCGCCGGTGCCGGGTTCATCACGCCGCTGTGTGGCGAGATGCGGACCATGCCGGGCCTGCCGTCGCGGCCGGGTGGCGAGAACATCGATATCGACGCGGACGGGAACGTCGTCGGGCTGTTCTAGGCTAGGCGTCGCGGCGTCTACGCGTCCCGGCGGCGCCGCAGCACGGCGATCGCCCCGACGAGCAGCCCGAGCGCGAAGGCGACCACCAACGTGATCGGCACAGCTGTGCCCAGGACCGCGTCGACCGGCCCGGCGGCGGTCGGCGCCGCCGTCGTCGTTGCCGGAGGGTCGGTCGGTGGGGCACCCGCGCCGTACAACTGGATGGTCCGGGCCAGCAACGCCTGGCCGTCCGGTGTGGACAGGTCGGCCTGCGGCGAGCACCCGGACAACGCATGGCGCGAGTTCTCGGACGGGTAGGTCTGGAACAGGTACTCGTGGCCGACGGGCAGCGGCATCATGCCGCACATGGCGCTGTCGCCAAGCAGGACCTGGATGGCGGCGACGCCTGCGATGGGTTGACCCCGGAACCAGCGCGTCACCAGCACCTGCATGCTGTCTCCGACGGTCGGGCCAGTCGTCGCGGTGAAGATGGTCGCCTCCGGATCCTGAGCGGCCATCTGGATGCTGTCCATCGGCGGCACGCACGAGCAGGCGAGCGCCGGCCGCGGCACGAACAGGTGGCCGACCACGACCAGGGCCAGCGCGACGAGGAGCGGGGCGGATCGGCGCATGGCGGCCAGACGGCCGGGATCCCCGGAAAGTTTCGTCGTGAGG
>JBBEBL010000195.1:0-2530 GCA_040882345.1 Chloroflexota bacterium | reverse complement strand
GCGGTCAGGACCCGGACGATCATCCCCGTAGACTAACCCCATCAGCAAGCGACAGGAGGCCCACGTGCATCGAGTCCTGGTCCTGGGTGGCGGCTTCGGCGGGATCGCCACGGCGGTGGCGCTGCGGTCGCGTCTGGCGCCCGAGGATGAGGTCGTCCTCGTGGAGCGTCGCCCCACGTTCGTCATGGGTCTGCGCAAGAACTGGGCGCTGACCGGCGTGTCCTCGATAGCCGAGGGGGAACGATCCCTCGCGACGCTGCGCGAACGGGGGATCACCGTGGTGGAGGGCACCATCACGGCGATCGATCCGGCGACCCGATCCGTCGAGGTCGGCGGCGAGCGACTGACGGGCGACGCGATGGTCGTGGCCCTGGGCGCCTATCGCGACCTGGACGCGATCCCCGGCTACCGTGAGCATGCGATCGACGTCTATGATCCGGCCGCCAGCGTGGCCGGCGCGGCGGCCATCGACTCCTTCACGGGTGGGCGCGTGGTCATCGGCGTGTTCGGCGTCCCGTACCCGTGCCCGCCGGCGCCGTACGAACTGGCCCTCCTGCTCGCGGAGCGCCTGGAGGCCAGGGGCGTTCCGGGTGGGGTCTTCGTGTTCAGCCCGCAGCCCGGCTCGCTCCCGCTCCTGGGCACAGAGGCGTGCACGTCCTTCGACGGCCGGCTGGCGAATGCCGGGATCACATTCCGGCCCAGGACCGTGGCGACGACGGTGGGGTCCGACGCGGTCATCACGGCTGACGGGGTCCGGATCCCGTTCGACCTGCTGCTCGGCATCCCGCCCCACCGGGTCCCGCCCGTCGTGGCCGCAAGCGGCCTGACCGGTGGGGGCCCCTGGATCCCCGTGGACCGGGCCACGCTCCAGACGCGGTTCGAGGGCGTCTACGCGATCGGCGACGTGACCGCCATCCCGCTGGCCAACGGCACGGCCCTGCCCAAGGCCGGCGTCTTCGCCCACGCTGAAGGGGACGTCGCCGCCGCCCGGATCGCGGACGTGCTGGGTGGGCGCACCCCGTCCGCGACGTTCGCCGGTCAGGGCCAGTGCTTCCTGGAGACCGGGCACGGACGCGCCACGGCCGTGGCCGGTGACTTCTTCGCGGAACCGCCCGCCGTCACGCTCGCCTCGGACTCCCCGGAGCAGCTCGCCGCCAAGCACGCGTTCGAAGCGGAGCGTCTCGTGGCCTGGTTCGGCGGCTGACACCCGGGCGGCCCATCGCGCGCCTATCGCACGCAACGGCGAACGAAGGGCGGCACCCCCCTGGTCCTTCCCCATAGGGTGCGCTCAGCGCACCTGCCGTCGGAGGAGCCCGGAGTGCTTCGCCGCTACGTGCGCTGACCGCGCATCAAGCGGATCACGCGCGCCCGACCGGCCCGGGTTCGGGGTCGGCGATGTCGGCGATCCTGCACTCAACTCCGGGAGACGCGCATCACCTCAGCGTCGTCGCCGACCTCGATGTCGTGGCGGCGCGCGGCCGACAGGATCAGACGAGCAGCAGCGTACCGCGCCTTCTGGCTCTCGAAGTCCGTCTGCCCGAACCGGGCGATGGCGTTCCGGACGTGGGCGGCGTCGTTGATCGGGAGGTGCCGCTCACCCTCGCCATCGATGTAGGCGAAGGACGATGCGCGAAGTTTGTCGCGCTGACGAGTGTCGAGTTCGGCCACGGGAGCCCTCCTGATGCGATCCCCATCAGGCTGCCCGGGATCGGGTGCCATCCGCCCCGGCGCCCGGGACGGATGACTTGCAGGAACGTGACGGTCAGGCTCGCGCGGCCCCCGCACTCCCCCAGCGCTGGATCTCGGCATCCAGGTCCAGCGGCATGACGACGCCCTTGTCGGCGTATTCGCCCCACGCCTCGCGCGGGACGCGCCACATGATCTCGAACTCGTTGCCGTCCGGATCGGCCCCGTAGAGCGACTTGGACACGCCGTGGTCGGATGAGCCACCAAGCGCGCCGGCCGCCGACAGGGTCCGGGCCGCCGCCGCGAGATCGTCGATAGTCGGAACCTCCCAGGCCAGGTGGTACAGGCCGACCGATCCGCGCTGGGGGCGCGGGGCGTCCTCCCCCACGCTGAACAGGCCCAGGTCGTGATGGTTCTCACCGCCGGCCGCGCGCATGAACACGGCGCGGCCCCCGAACGCGCTGTCGACGACCTGAAAGCCGAAGACGCGGCCGTAGAACTCGGCGGCGCGCGTGGCGTCGCGGACGTAGAGGACGGCATGATTCAGGCTGGCGACGGGGATGCTCATTCGGACTGATCCCTCGAACATCGGCCCCGAACTGGGGGCTGGCGCAGGTCGTTGCTGGAGCAACGATACCATGAGCGTGCTGCGGGCCGCCTCCCGTTCCCGAACCGCAACCCGCACATCGTCGCAACCTTCGCGGCGCGCAGGGTAGACTCTCGGCTGACCGCAAGTGTCCCCGCGACGCCTCGCCCAGGTCGTCGCGGCCCGTCATCCCATCCGACAGGTGGTGCCCATGAAGGTCGGTGTCGCCAAGGAGACCGCGCCCGGAGAGCGGCGCGT
>JBBEBL010000194.1:1269-2538 GCA_040882345.1 Chloroflexota bacterium | reverse complement strand
GCCATCGCGTAGTTGCCGGCCCCGAAGCTGCCGCCGATGAGCACCGTGAACTTGGGTACCTCCGCGTTGGCGACCGCCATCACGAGCTTCGCCCCGTCCTTGGCGATGCCCGCCTCCTCGTATTCGCGCCCGACCATGAAGCCCGTGATGTTCTGGAGGAAGACGAGCGGGATGCGCCGCTGGCAGGCGAGCTCGATGAAGTGCGTGCCCTTGAGGGCCGACTGGCTGAACAGGATCCCGTCATTGGCGAGGATCGCGACGGGGTAGCCATCCACGTGCGCGAAGCCCGTGACCAGCGTCTCACCGTAGGTCGGCTTGAAATCGTGGAATCGGGAGCCGTCCACGAGCCGGGCGATGATCTCGCGGACCGGGATGGGCCGACGGGGATCGGCCGCGATGGCGCCGTACAGGCCGGCGGGATCCACGGCCGGTGGCTCCGGGTCGCGACGATCCCACGGCAGCGCCGGGGCGCGCCGGTTCAGGTTCGCGACGATGGAGCGACCGATGGCCAGCGCGTGCTCGTCGTCCAGGGCCTCGTGGTCCGCGACGCCGGAGCGACGGGTGTGGACCTCCGAACCGCCCAATTCCTCCGCCGTGACGTCCTCGCCGGTGGCGGCCTTCACCAGTGGCGGCCCGCCCAGGAAGATGGTGCCGGTGCCCCTGACGATGACCGTCTCGTCGCTCATCGCCGGGACGTACGCGCCACCGGCCGTACAGCTGCCCATGACCAGCGCGACCTGCGGGAGGCCCGCCGCGGACATGCGAGCCTGGTTGTAGAAGATCCGACCGAAGTGGTCGCGGTCCGGAAAGACCTCGGCCTGGAGCGGCAGGAAGGCGCCGCCGCTGTCCACGAGATAGATGCACGGCAGGCGGTTTTCCAGCGCGATCTCCTGCGCGCGCAGATGCTTCTTGACGGTCATCGGGTAATACGTGCCGCCCTTGACGGTCGCGTCATTGGCCACGATGACGCAGGTCGTGCCCTCCACCCGGCCCACGCCGGTGACGATGCCGGCGCCGGGCGCGTCATCGTCGTACAGGCCGGTCGCGGCGAGCGGGCTCAGTTCCAGGAAGGCGGTCCCCGGGTCGATCAGGCGGTCGATGCGCTCGCGGACCGGGAGCTTGCCGCGTTCGCGGTGACGGTCGATGGATCGGTCGTCACCGCCGGCGCCGCGCGCGGCCACCGCCGCCTGGCGCCGCCGGAGGTCGTCAACGAGGGCGGCCATCGCCTCGTGGTTGGCACGCGTCGCATCGTCCGCGGGGTCCAACCGG
>JBBEBL010000194.1:0-1169 GCA_040882345.1 Chloroflexota bacterium | reverse complement strand
GTCACGATCACGACTCGCGGCGGTGAATGCCCGGAGGGAGGGTGTGGGAGCACGACGGTCATCGAGCGCGACGGCACGGTCCACATCACGCAGCCGAACGAGTTCGAGGTCGGGACCGTCCCCCCGGACGTGCTCGCGGCGCTCGACGCGGCCATCCGAGTGACGGATTTCGCGGGCCTGCGGTCCGTCCCGTTCGTCGGGGAGTGCCCGGTCAACTTCGACGGGCAGGAAGAGATCTACGAATTCGGGGCGCCGGGCGGCGTGCAGCGGATCGCCTCGTGCGAGTCGGCCATCGACCCTGACCACCCGCTGTTCGTGGCAGTCTCGAGGGCCATGGGATCGGTGTCCGAAGGGGGCTGACCCCGGGCGGGTGACACACTCGGCATCTCTCCAGCGTGCTACCCTGCCATAGCAAGTTATGGACGAGCAACTCGCTACTGTCAAGGCGCACGACTCCCGCGATGGTGCAAGCGTGACCGCCGAGTCGATCCGCCTGGACCTGGCCCAGGCGTGGGGCGAGATGGGCGCCGCCTGGGGCGTGACCCCCGCGATCGCCCGCGTCCAGGCCTATCTGATGGCACGCCAGGAGCCTCTCACCGAGCGCGAAGTCCGCGAGGCGCTGGGGCTCAGCCATCGGGCGGCGAGCCTGGCACTCGCCGAAGCCGAGTCGTGGGGCATCGTCGAGCGGGTATCGGAGCCGCGTCGAGTCGGCCGCCGCGGGCCGGCGGGTGTGGCCTATCTCGCGGTGGGTGACCACTGGCAGTGGTTCGGCCGGGTCATCGCCGAGCGCAAGATCCGCGAGGGCGACCCCATCGTGGAGGTCCTGGAGCGAAAGGCCGCCGAAGCGGCCGCCGCCGCGGTCGCGCGTCCGGACGATGTCGAGATGGCGACCCTGCGCGACTGGCTGGCGTCGTTCGTGGTGTTCGTCCGCCTGTTCGACCGCGCCGTGGGTCTCGTACCGCAGCTGGAACCGCGTGAGTTGGAGCGGTCGCTCGAGCTCCTGGGACGCGTCCCGGATACCACGATCCTTCGCCTTTTCGATCTCCTCGGCAAGCTGGACGACGCGGACGTGCTGGAGCTGGTGGAGGCGCTGTCGCGACTGTCGCCCGCGAATGCCCGCCGGGCCACGAAGCTCATGTCCGGGGTCATCCGCACCGTCACTCGCTGAG
>JBBEBL010000193.1:0-2556 GCA_040882345.1 Chloroflexota bacterium | reverse complement strand
CGGCGCATGATCGACTCCAGGCGCGGCCCCTCGAGATCCGGATAGAGCCGTCGGAGGACGAACCGGGCCGTGTCGAGTTCCGACATCGGCCCGGCCCGGTTCACCTCCGCCCAGACTCGGGCGATGCCGTTGTCGCGCAGGCGGATGTGAACCGCCCGCCGCTCGGCGAGGGTCGCGTTCGCCAGCCTCGCGTCGAGAAGCCGCTGTGGGCTATCGATCGCCACGGATCTGCTCCAGCAATGGGGTCACGCCGAGGATGGCAGCGTAGCGCTCGATATGCGCCCAGTCGAGGTCCGACCGGATCCGCAGGATCGACGCCGCGTCGCGCAGCTGGCGTTCCGACGCCCCATCGTCCGACCACTCGAGCTTGGCCAGCACGAGGTCCTCCGGGCTGACGAACCAGGCACGTCCAAGGACCGGGTCGTCCACGTCGCGGCGCCGCTCGAATGTCGCCCGTCCGAATGCGTCCTCCCGACGGGTCATGAGGTCCGCCTTGCGGATCTCGGTGCGGTGGATGACCGATCCGAATCCACGACCCTCGATGACGATGAGGTCACCGACGAGGTACGCGTCATCGAAGGCTGGGCGGATGACGGGCTCGTACCGAGCGAGTGGCAGGTCCATGACGATATCGATGTCCATCGTCTGCCGCGGCTCGCCCCAGACGGAGAGCGCCTCCGACCCCGTGATGTAGTAGTCGACGCCAGCGCGCTCCAATCGGTCCAGGACGTCGCGCTCGGTCGTCATCCGTTGAGGATCCGCCGAAGGAGCGAGGTCGGCGGCGAGCCATGGGAGATGACCGACTCCAGGTGCTCCCGATAGCGGAAGCCCGGGGTGTCGCCGAACCCGCCGGGCAGTTCCCTGGGTGCGACGACGGCCTGCACGGGGTCCGCGCCTTCCCGAGCTGCTGCCCGACGGCGCGCCTCCAGCTCCAGGTCCCACATCTCCATGGACCCGGCGAAGTAGGTCGAGAGCTGGGTTGAGGACAGCCGTGCCCGGGTGTACTTGGCGCGCGCCTCCGCTTCCTCCTGGAAGCCGCCCTGGACCATCAGCTGGATCGCGCGCTCCTCCGACATGTCCTCCGTGTGGATCTTCGCGTCGATGATCGCGTTCGTGATGGACCGCAGGTAGAACTTCCAGTGGGTCAGCATCAGGGCTGGGTCGTCCGCGCCGTAGCCGGCGTCCATCATCACCTGGGTCACGTACACCGCCCAGCCCTCGGCGAACAGGCCGCTCCAGAACACAGAGCGCGCCAGCGATGAGGACCGATTGGCGTAGACCCCCTGCAGGTAGTGGCCCGGCACCGCCTCGTGGATGGTCAGCAGGCGGAGCATCCGGTCGTTGTCCTCGCGCAGGTACGACTCGCGCCGCTCGTCCGACCAGTCGTCCGGCATCGGGGTGATCGCGAAGAAGCTCGTCAGGCCCTTGTCCAGCGGCCCGGGCGAGATGAGCATCGCGCCGCCGAATGCCCGCAGGAAGACCGGCGTCCAGCGGATGTCCAGCGGCTGGTCGGACAGGCCGATCAGGTCTCGTTCGCGGCAGAACGACTCGATGCGCTCGTTCTCGGCACGGCAGAAGTCGAGCAGGTCGTCCGCCGCCGGGTGTTCCACGGCGATGGCGTCCAGCACGGCCCGCACCAGCGTCTCCGGATCGTCGGGGCGCGACTCGCCGGGCCGCCAGCGATCCCAGGACGCGTCGGCCAGCCGGATCATCTCCGCCCGGACCGCGGCGTACTGGCGCTCGGCCTCGTCGATGATCCGTTCCGGGGTCAGCGCGTCGGAGCGCATCGTGTGGCGCAGCTTGCGCGCGAACAGGTCCCGCCCCAGTCGACCCTCGCCATCGCTGACCGGCAGGACGACATCGCGGAGATGCCGCTCGAAGTCGGTGAGTGCCGCCTGGGCGGTGTCCGCCGCGGCGCGCAGGCGAGGCTGCAGCGCGGCGACCTCGGGATCCTTCGGAGCGGCACGTTCGGCCTCCGCGAGCGCGTCGGCGATGAGCTCCCCGATGCCCGGCAGCTGGGCGATCGCCGTCTCCGTCTGGAGCCGCCCGACCGGGCGACCGTCATCCGTGGCACCGATGCGCTCAGCGGCGCCGGCCAGGAAGGCGGGCATCGTCTCCAGGCGCGAAGCCACGCTCGTCAGCCGCTCCGCGAGCGGGGCGAACTCGCGGGCGATGAGCGGGAAGAGGCCCTCCCCCAGCACGTACACCCAGGTGAGCGGGTCCCAGCGGTCGTCCTGGAGTTCGGTGTGGGCGAACCGCTGGGCCTCGAGCTCCGCGATCATCAGGTCGCGGTCGATCGCGTCATCGGCGCTCAAGGCACCCAGGTCCAGGCTCCGGAACTCCGCGAGCCAGCGCTCGACCAGCGCGAGCGACGCGGTGTTACCCGCCGGGCTCGTGTCCGGCCAGCGACCATCGTGGCGGTGGTCGCCCATGGACGTGGCAGAGACGGGGTCGGACGCGGTGAAGTCGTCCAGGAAGGCGGCAAAGCGAGCGGCGAAGTCGGTCATGGCCGGAGCGTACACCGGTCGTCGTGACGTCCGTCTCCGTGCTCGCCCG
>JBBEBL010000192.1:0-2557 GCA_040882345.1 Chloroflexota bacterium | reverse complement strand
GTCCCGATCCGGCACGGGATGCTCTTGCCGCACGCCTCGCTGGAGCAGAAGCGCGTCAGGACGCCCACGAGCTCCACGAGGTCCGTCCGGTCGTCCACCACGACCACGGACCCGGAGCCGAGATGGGCGCCGACGGCGCGCAGCCCGTCGAACGTGTACGGCGTGTCCAGCAGGTCCGGCGGGAGCAGCCCGCCGGAGGGGCCACCGACGAGCACGGCCTGGAGCGAGCGGCCGGCCGGGAGTTTCGCGCCCAGGCCGATCACCTTGCGCAGCGGCGTGCCCAGCGGGACCTCGGCGATGCCGTCGCCGCCGGGCGTGCGCAGTTGAACGAGGACGGTGCCCGGGCAGGCCGGATCGCCGATGGCCGCGAACGCCTCCGCCCCGTTGCGGATGATCCACGGCACGGCAGCCAGGGTCTGGACGTTGTGGACGACCGTCGGCATCCCGTGCAGGCCACGTTCCGTGGGGTGGGGCGGTCGCTGCTCCGGCTGACCGCGCTTGCCCTCAAGGGCCTTGAGCAGGACGGTCTCCTCGCCCAGCATGTAGGCACCCTGGACGGGGCGCACGGACATCCAGATGTCGCGGCCGGCGCCCAGCACGTCTGCGCCAAGGTACCCGGCTTCGGTCGCCTCGCCGATGGCGGCGCTGACCGCGGCGATCACCTCCGTGTCCTCCGCGCGGACCGCGATGATCGCCTCCGACGCGCCCACCGCGAAGGCCGTGATGGCCAGGCCCTCCACCACGGCGTACGGGTCGCGGACGAGGAGCGTCCGGTCCGTGTGCGAGGCGGGGTCGGCGCCGTAGCCATTGGCGACCACGTACCGCCGCGGGGCCTCCACGGACGCCGCCGCGCGCCACTTGTCACCGGCCGGGAACCCGGCGCCGCCCCGACCGCGCAGGCCGGATGCGCCGATGGTCGCCGTGGTCGCGGTCGCGCCAAGGTCGCGGATGGCGCGCCGCAGACCCTCGAAGGCGCCGTCAGCCGCGGCGGCATCCAGGTCCGCGGGACGGGCCGCATCGGCGCGGGCGAGGAGGATCCGCGGCCACGCGGCCGGGGTCCGCAGCAGGTCGGCCACGGTCAGGCTCTCGCCCCGGCGCCGGCGGCGCCACCACCCAGCGCGGCGTCCAGCGCGCTGAGGTAGGTCGACTCCGCAGGTCGATGGCGATCGACGGCGGCCGCCTGGACCGTCGCGGTCGGCGGCTCGAAACGCAGGTGCGCGTAATAGCTGGCCGTCCCGTAGATCGTCGCGTACCAGGCGCCGGTGGTGTGGCTGATGCGCTTGAGCGCCGCGACGGGGAGGTAGCCGTAGGCCTCCTGCGTCGCCTCCAGGATGGCCAGCATCGCGGCCGGGTCGTGGTCGTGCTCGGTGAGGATGCCGTCCAGTGCGCCGAGGTCGATCGGCTCGAAGGGCGCGAACGCCGGGTCCGGCACCGGGCGCCCCGACCGACGCAGCGCGGACTCCTCGCGGCGCTCGTCGTACTGCTCCGGCGCGCCCCAGTGGACGTGATAGCGGCCCCGCGTGTCCATGCCGCCCATGTCGATGCACTCGATCGGGCAGGCCTGGGCGCACTGGAAGCAGGTCTCGCACTTGAGCGTGCCCCACTCGTCGTAGAGGAGCTGCAGGCGGCCGCGGAACTTCGGCGCGAACTCGTAGCGCTCTTCCGGGTACTTGACCGTGACCTTGGGCTCGAAGAAGCGGCGCAGGGTCAGGGCCATGCCCTTGGCGATGCCGAGTCCCGGGATGAAGCTCATCGTCTCAGGACCTCAGCTGCTCGGCGATGATGATCGCGCCGGCCGTGATGAAGATGTTCAGGAAGGCGAGCTCCATGAGCCACTTCCAGGTGAAATCCATCAACTGGTCGATGCGGACGCGCGGCAGCGTGCCCCGCATCCAGACGAAGGTGAACACGAAGACGTACGTCTTCAACATGAACCAGAGGATACCGGCGACCCAGTCCAGCTCGACGAAGGCCCACGCGCCCAGCAGGCCCACGATGAACAGGTTGGCCAGGACGAAGCCGATGAGCAGCGCGTGCCAGCCCTTCAGACGCGTGCTCGCGATCCAGAACGGCACCGCGAAGAGCAGCGTCAAGGCCACCGGAACGATCCCGACCAGGAGCAGGAGGCCGATCCCCAGCGAACCCGGGTCCAGGGCGAGGCCCGTCTCGAACGGCCACGGGAACGGCGCGTTCCAGCCGCCGAAGAAGAGCGTGACGGTGAGCGCGGAGACGATGAAGACGTTGACGTACTCGGCGAAGAAGAAGAAGCCGAAGCGCATCCCCGAGTACTCCGTCGCGAAGCCGGCGACGATCTCCGAGTCCGCCTCCGTGAGGTCGAACGGGGTCCGGTTGGCCTCTGCGGTCGCGGCGATGAAGAAGATGAGGAAGCCGAGCGGCTGCTGCCACACGTACCAGTCCGTGAACCAGCCACCCTGGTTGATGACGATCTGGTTGAGGCTCATCGTGCCGGCCAGCATGATCACGCCGACGACGGACAGAGCGAGCGGGATCTCGTAGCTGATGACCTGGGCCGCGGCGCGCAGCCCGCCCAGCAGCG
>JBBEBL010000191.1:0-16691 GCA_040882345.1 Chloroflexota bacterium | reverse complement strand
TGGAACGTGCGCGTCATCTCGCCGCCGGCGATGCGCGTGCCGAGGCCGGCCGCCCGCAGCGCCGCCAGCCCTCGCAGATCCGTGCCGGCCAGCGGCTCCTCCACCCACAGGACGCCATAGGCCGCCAGGCGCGCGGCGATGTCGCGGGCCGCGACCGGGTCCAGCGACGGCGTCGTGTCGCCGGCCATCCGCCACCCCTGGTTGAGATCCACCATGATGGCCATGGAGTCGCCAACGGCGGCCCGCGTGGCGGCCACGGCAGCGATCCCCTCGTCCAGCCGCCGTGGATCGACCCGGATCTTGAGCGCCCGGAAGCCCTCCTCGCGCAACCGCAGCGCCGACTCGGCGCGTTCCGCGGCCGGGAGCAACGACCCGCACGACGCGTAGGCGGGGATGCCGTCCAGCGCTCCGCCGAAGAGGGTGGCCACGGGAAGGCCGGCGACCTGGCCGACGATGTCCCACAGCGCGACCTCCAGGGGCCAGTACCGCCCGGCGTGGAAGTCGATCGTCTCCAGCACCCGGACGTGGCGCGCGATCGCGAGCGGGTCCTGGCCCAGGAACAGGTGCGCGAACGCCTCGAAGCCGTCCATCGTGTCACCGGAGCCGATGCCGACGACGCCATCGTCCGTCCGGACGCGGACGATCGTCACCGGGAAGGCTGTCCGCGGGACGGGATCCCACGCCGCCGGGAAGGGCGGGTCCAGCGGGATGACGAGGCGCTGCAGCTGGATGGCCGTGATCTTCATCGCGCGCAGTATCGCCCACCCCGCGGTCGAGTACGCCCCGCCGGGCGATACTGTGGCGGCCCGTCGCCCAGGAGCGTCATGACCACCGCCGTCGATCGACCGCCAGAGGAAGCCGCCGAGGACACGTCCTTCGCGCGCGGCCTGCGCGTCTTCCTGACCGTCGCGGACCGCGGCGACATCCGTGCGGACGAGCTGAGCGCCCTGCTGGAGACGCCGCTCTCGACCGTCTATCGCTACCTGAGGACACTGACCGAATTCGGGTTCGTGGAGCGGGCGGAGAACGGCTATCGACTGGGGCCGCGGATGCGCATCACCGGCGGCCCCACCGTGACGAGCGAGGAACTCATCCGGGTCGCCACGCCCATCCTGGCACGGCTGACGGAACAGACCGGGGAGACGGCGATCATCGCCCGGCGCGTCGCGACCGCCGCCGTCTGTCTCCACGAGATGCCGTCGCCCAACGCGCTCCGCGTGACGATGGAACCCGGCACGTCGCTGCCGCTGCACGCGGGCGCGATCTCCACCGTGCTGCTCGCGTACGCAGACGAGGCGGTCCAGGCCGAGGTCATCGCGACCGCGCCACATGGCCGGCGGCTGGTGCGAACGCTGCAGCGCGTCGCCCGTGACGGGATCGCCCGAAGCGACGGCGCCGACTTTCCGGGCGTGACGGTCCTGGCCGTCCCGGTGATGCGCATCGACGGGATCATCGCCGCGTTCGGCCTCCTGGCGCCGACGGAACGGGCGAACGCGGCCTGGCGAAGCACCGCCACGCGCCGACTTCGCGAGGCGGCCCGGGAAGCGGCGGAAGCGCTGTCCGGAGGCGGCGACCCGTAGCGCCAGCTATCGGGATATGGGATAGGACCTTCCCGCTATTTGACAATCGCTCATCGGCGATGGATGCTCCGGGTCCGATGACCGCGCTCGACGACCTCGCCCCCATCTCCGAGGGATACGCGACGCTCCCCGTCCAGGAGGCGTTCGACTGGTCGGCTGCCGCGACGCAGCTGGGCGACGGGGACTGGTACATGGTGGTGTTCCGCTCCATCCGCCGCGCCGATGCGGACGTCGCGCGCCTGACCGAGTACGACGAGCGTGCCCACGCGGAAGCGGCGTCATCGCCAGGGTTCGTCCACTACCTCAAGGGACCCGCCGCGGCGGACCGCTCGTGCCTGTCGTTCTGCATCTGGGACAGCCGGGCGCACGCTCGTGCGGCCGCTGGTCGCCCCGACCACGTGGAGGCGGTCTCGCTGATCGGCGAGATGTACGAGTCCTACACCCTGGATTTCCTGCGCATCACGGGTCGGGCCGGCGAGCCGCTCCGATTCGAACCGTACGACGTGGTGCCGCGGCCCGGCGCATCGCTCAACCCGGCGCTGGCCCCCGCCTGATCGGCTCGGGATCGGGATCGCCCGTCCGCAGTCCGACGCCCAGCAGCCACGCGGAGATGACCCCGCCGACCGAGGTGACCGCCAGGATCATCGCGTGCACCAGCAGCGCCATCGCGAAGCCCGACTCGCGGTCCACGCCAAAGAGTGCCGCCACCTCCACGGCGGTCAACTCGAACGTCCCGACGTAGCCCGGGGCGGCCGGCACGATCGTCACGAGCGCCACGCCGCACGACATCAGGGCCGCCTGGAGAGGCGAGAGCTCCACGCCCAACGCCTGGCCCCCGAACAGGAACGTGGCGATCGAGGCGGTCCACGCCGCCGCACTCAGCGCGAGGGCTGAGGTGAGCGTCCGCGGCCGGCGCGCCACGGCCAGCCCGTCCATGAGCCGCCGGACGAGCTCCAGGACGACCGGCCATCTGGCGGCCAGCGCCGTCACCCGCTGTGCGCCGGGAAGGCGGTGGCCGGCGTTCGCGATCACCAGCCCCACGACCAGCACGCCCACGAATGCGGCCCCGAGCGCGACCGCCGTGGACATCGCGCCGCCCACGCCCAGCGCCACGACGGCGACCGCCGCGAGCACCACGACGATGACCGTATCGACGATGCGCTCCACGACGACCGTGCCAAGGACGGTCGGGCGACTCAGGCCCTCTCCCTCGCCCAGGGCGTGGCTGCGCACGAGCTCGCCGAGGCGGGCGGGCAGGACGTTGTTGGCGAGGTAGCCGATGTAGGTGTACCCCAGCACCCGGCGATACGGGAGTCGCCGGATGGGCGTCAGCAAGGCGCGCCAGCGGGCTCCGCGCGCCCCAACGTCCACGGCCACGGTGCCGATCATCACCAGGATCCAGAGCGGACTCGCCGTCAGGAGCACGTCGATCGCGCGCGGGATGTCCACGGAGTTCGCCAGGATCCAGAGCGCGGCCGCGCTGATGGCCAGGCCGATCGCGGTCCGAAGGATGGTGCGGCGGCTCACGCGACGGCCCTCCGGCGCCGACGACGGAGGACGTGGCGCAGGACGACCCGCAGCGTGGACAGCCCGTACACGACGCTCCGTCGGAAACCGACGGAGCTCGCCTCCTCGAAGTAGCGCGTGGGGACCGCGATCTCGCCGATCCGCCCTCGCATCCCGGCCGCAACGACCTGCGCTATGAGCTCCTGGTCGAACACGAAGTCGTCGCTGTTGGCGTGGTACGGGATCTTCTCAAGGAGACGCCGGCTGTAGGCCCGGAGCCCCGTGTGGTACTCGGACAGGTGGAGGCCGAAGGCGACGTTCTCCACGGTCGTCAGGAACCGGTTGCTGACGTACTTCCAGCGCGGCATCCCGCCGGCCAGCGGGTCGCTTAGGAACCGGCTCCCGAGCATCAGGTCGTGCGTGCCGGAGGCGATCGGGGCGATGAGGGCCGGGATCCGGGTCGCGTCGTATTGGTAGTCGGGATGGAGCATGACGACGATGTCGGCACCGGCTGCCAGCGCCGCGTCATAGCACGTCTTCTGGTTGCCGCCGTAGCCCCGGTTCTGCGGGTGGATGATGACGTCCAGGCCAAGCTGCCGGGCGATGTCCACCGTCTCGTCGCGAGAGACGTCGTCCACGAGGATGATTCGGTGGACGATGTCGTGCGGGATGTCCGCGTACGTCCGCTCCAGCGTCCGTGCCGCGTTGTACGCGGGCATGACGATGACGACGGTCGGCTGGGCGGGCTGGGTCACGCGCGGAAGCGTACCCGGTCACGGGTCCGTCACACGACCTGTGCGACGATACGCCCATGTTCGAACGTCTCTTCGGCGGCAGCGCCGCCGACCCCGCCGTCGCCGAGCGGATCCCGCCCGGCCAGTACCGCACGGAGAAGTTCCCCGTGCTCCATTACGGGTCGGTCCCGAAGATGGACCTCGCGACCTGGGACTTCCGTGTCTACGGCGAGGTGGACGCGCCGTTCACGTTGACGTGGGATCAGTTCCGGACCCTGCCGCGCAAGGAGGTCCACACGGACATCCATTGCGTGACCCGCTGGTCCAAGCTGGACACGACCTGGGAGGGCGTCCCGATCCAGGCGATCCTGGAGCTGGCCCAGGTGCGCTCGTCCGCCACGCACGTGGTCAGCCACGCCGAGCAGGGCTACACCGCCAACCTGCCGCTGTCCGTGCTGGACGATGACGACGTCCTCCTGGCGGACACCTTCGACGGCCAGCCGCTGGACCCGGAGCACGGCTATCCGCTGCGGCTGATCGTGCCGAAGAAGTACTTCTGGAAGAGCTCCAAGTGGATCCGCGGCCTGGAATTCCTGGACCACGACGTGCCGGGCTTCTGGGAGCGCTACGGCTACCACAACGACGCGGACCCCTGGCAGGAGCAGCGCTTCAGCGAATAGGCAGGTGGCAGGGGGCAGCGCGATCGCTGAACGCCTGGATCGAGCAAACTCGACCCTCTGTCCTGCCCCTGCAGCCGATCCAGACTGCACGAGATCGCTCATCGGCCAGTTTCACAGGTATGAACGTGGATCGACGAAGATCCCGTTCCGCCGGACCGCCCAGTGAAGATGAGCGCCCGTTGATCTGCCGGTGTTGCCCTCGTACCCGATGACCTGCCCGGCCCGAACCATCGCCCCGGCCTTGATGCCCGCGGGCACACGAGCCTGCATGTGCGCGTACCACGTCTGCAGGCTCGCGGAGTGCGCGATGACGACGATCCATGCCGGATCAGCGCCGTCCGCGTAGTTCCAGCCGACGTAGACGATCCTTCCGGGGCCCGCGGAACGTACCGCTGTACCGTACGGGGCGACGATATCGATCCCGCGGTGGAAGCCCCTGCAGTCGCCGACCGTCGGCTCCCAGCCAAATCCCGTACATCCGAAGTCCTGACTGACGACCCCCGGCATCGGCCAGCGGAGCGTCCCATTGAACGCCGAGGGCACCGCGCCTTGTTGTGTCTGTCGTCGGACCAGGTCGTCGATCCTGCCCTCCAACGCGCGCTTGGCCTTCGCGGCCTTGGCCACCGCCAGCCTGAGCGATGAAGAATCACGGGCAAGCCGCTCGAAGGCCGTGCGCTGGGCCGCGAGGACCCGATCCGTCGCCGCGACGAGCTTCTTCAGGCGGGCCCGCGCCTCTTTCAGCTCCTTGAGCTGGCGGGAGAGCTCCCGGTCCTGTGCGGCGGTCTCCCTGCGGAGCCGGTCCGTCGATGCTCGGGTCTGGCTGACAGCCAGTTGGACCGCTGCCAGCACCTCCTGCTCCCGGACGATCTCCTCCGCCAGATCGCGGTCCTGCTCCGCGACGTCGACCTGGTAGCTGACCTCGGCGAGGATGTCCGTGAAGGTCGCACCGGACAAGAACGTTTCGAGCATCGACGTACGGTCCGCGTCATAAGCGGCACGGATCCGCCCGGCGAGCTCCGCTCGCCGATCGCTCAGATCCTGGCGTTTCCGCGCCTCCTGGGCAGTCAGGCGCGCGAGTTCGTCGTCCAGTGTGGCCACCTCGGCGACGAGGGCGTCCAGGGTGCCGCGAACGCCGCCGACGGCGATCTCGGCCTTGGCGATCCGGTCGCGCACGACCCCAAGGTCCTTGGTGGCATCCAACAGTTCGGCCTTGGTGCCCCGGATCGCCGATCGAAGCGCCTCCTGGTCGCTCTCGATGGCCGCAATGAGGCGCTTCTGCTTGGCGATCTTGCCGGCCAGGGCCTCCGCGCGAGCGCGCGCGTCGGAGAGCTCATCGGCGTGGACGGGTGAACCCCCGCCGAGCCCAGCCGCGCTCAGCGACACGACAAGCGCGGCCAGGACGACGACCCGGGCGACACGGCGCGGCTGCCGCCGGTAGCCCGGGATCACGGTGGGGGTGGTCACCTCATCACCGGTCTCGGAGCCGGACGACGAACCTCGGCGTGGCGACCACCAGGCCGGCCGCGTACCCAAGGCCTGCCCCGACGACGGCGATGATCCAGTGCATCGGATGCGCCCACGGATGTGCCACGGATGCGCCGTACGCGACGACACCCCCGATCCCCGCCGCCAACAGACCGACCTCCCATGCCCTCGATTCAAGCCGCCTACTGCTCCCTGATGCCGCCGGGTCCCTCAGGCGGTCCACGAGTCGCAGCCCGTCCGAGTGCCAGGACCGCCACGCCACGAGGGTCGCTACTCCCGCGATGACGATCTCGACGATGACCAGAGCGGGCATCCGTAGACCCTCGATGCCGATGAGGGACCCGGCGACGGTCGCCCCGGTCGCTCCGGTCCAGACATACGCAGCTCGCGACAGGTCCCGCCAGTACATGACGATGACGGGATTCGCGGACCGACCGGCGCGCGACCCCGCGGCCGTGCCGATACCGCTACCGATGAGGGCAGCGAGCAAGCCCACCCCCTCGACGTACGCGTTCCCGACGTCCGCGAACAGCCAGTCCACGCGCCTCCTCGCACGACTCCGCCCATGCTTCTAGACCACTACATGGATGTCGTAGATTGTACTCGCCCAGAGGGTGCGCTATCCTGCCGCTCGATGACCTCCCCTGTGCGTCGCGTTGGCGTCGACCCGAAGATCGAGAGCGTGCTCGGCCCGCTTGGCGCGTCGATCATGCGGATCGTGTGGTCCCAAGGCGAAGGTACGGTGCGCACGGTCGCCGACCAGCTCGAGCTGGAGACCGGCCGACAGCACGCGTACACGACCGTCATGACCATCCTCGCTCGGCTTAGCGAACGTGGCCTGCTGGACCGCACCAGGGTCGGGCGCGGGTTCGTGTACCGACCTCATGGCGACGAGTCCGAAGTCCTGGCCTCCATGGGCGAGCGAGCGGTCGATCGTCTGCTGGAGCAGTACGGGACGGCAGCCTTGCGACGCTTCGCCCACCACCTGTCGGATCTTGACCCTGATCTTCGAGCCCAGCTGCTGGACCTGGCCGACCGACCGAGGTGATGTCCGTCGATCGCGCTCGACCTGGGATCATCACGCTGCTTGCGGCCGGAGCCGCCCTCGGGGGGTGTACCGTCGCCGGCATCTCGATCGGCGTGGATCCCATGCTCTTCTTCGAGATGGTGGGCGTCGGTATCCTCGGTCTGTGGTCGGCCTCCCTCGGCCGCGATCTGTGGCGAGCGGGTCGCCTTCGTCGCCGACTTGACCTCATGTCCGACGCCGAAACCATCGATGGGGTCGCTCTGCGAGTGATTCGCGGTGGCGACGTCGAGGCCTTCGTTCTCGGCGTCCTGCGGCCGACCGTCTACCTGGGCGATGCATCGATCGGCGTGCTCGAGGATGACGAGCTTGCCGCGGTCGTCCACCATGAGGATCACCATCGTCGGACACTTGCGCCGTTGCGTGGCGCGGCCCTGGAAGCATGGCTGCGGATCGTCGGGCCATGGTCAGCTGCCCGTAGACCGCTCTCGGCCCGCCTCGCCCAGCTCGAAGCGGCGGCGGACGCATATGCGATGCGCCGCGGCGTTCACCCCGCATCGATCGCAGCCGCGTTACTCAAAGTCGATCCCCAGCGCATGGCGGGAACGGCCTTTTCGGGGGCCGCCGACGTTCGGATCAAGGCGCTGGTGGATGCTGCGGCAGGCAGGCCGGCCTCAAGGACCACCCCCCTGCCCTACGAGTGGTTGCCGCTCGTGATGGCCATCGCGGTGGCGGTCGGCTGTCACCTTGGCGAGGTACCACTCCGGCTCTGAGGGTCGCGGCGTCCTCGTGCATACTACGGTTCTGTCGTACAACCGTAGGTGCGCCATCATGTCATCGCTGTCAACCTCGGTCCCTGTCCCGGCGCTACACCTCGACGGTCGAGGCATCACGCGCTTTTTCGGCGATACCGTGGCGCTCTGGGATGTCTCCGTGGAGGCGGACGCCGGCGACCTGGTGGAGGTGCTCGGCCCGAACGGATCGGGCAAGTCCACCCTCCTCCGGATCCTGGCGGGCCTGCTCCGACCGGACCGCGGACAGGTGCGCTGGGAACCACCGGCCCAGTCCCGGCGCATCGCGTACGTCGGTCACGAGACGCAGCTGTTCGAGGGGCTGACCGCGCGCGAGACGCTCATCCTGGCCCTTCGACTCGGAGGCGGGGACTCGGGCACGTCCTCCGCCACGCTGGAGCGGCACGGGGTAGGACACGTTGCCGACCTGCCGGTCGCCGCCCTGTCCGCCGGTACGCGCCGGCGCCTGGCCGTCGCCAGGGCGCTGTCCAGCGGCTGCCCGGTGCTGATCATCGATGAGCCGTTCGCGTCACTCGATGGCGATGCGTCGCGGCTCGTGGCCGATGCCATCCAGGCCCATCGAACCGCCGGAGGAGTGGCCGTGATCTCGGGCCACGCGGCGTCCACCTCGCTTCGAGGTCCGACTCGAAAGGTCGAACTCCGCGGCTGGGGCACGACGCCCCAGATGGCTCCCGTCTGACCATGCCCCTCATCCGCACCACCATGTGGCTGGCCGCCAAGGATCTCCGGGTGGAGCTGCGGTCCAGGACGAGCCTGTGGAGTGCCGTGGTCCTCGCGACCGTGGCGGTCGTGATCGTCGGGCTGTCGATGACGCGCGGGGAGATCGGGCGGGCCGCGGTGGTGCCGCCGCTGCTCTGGATCTCCACCCTGTACGCGGCGCTGCTGATCGGCGACCGACTCGAATCGATCGACCGGGACGACGACGCTCGCGCTTGGCTGTGGCTGACCCTGGAGGATCGCCCGGCGGTCTTCCTCGGCAAGGTCGTGGCCTGTGCCGCGCTGCTCTCCGTCGTGATGCTGTGGACCTGGGTGGCCATGATCGTCCTGCTCGACGTCCGGGTCTCCGCGGCGCTCCCGCTGGTCGTCGCTGTCAGCGGCCTGGTCGCCCTGAGTACCTCCTCCGTGGTGGTCCTGGCGGCGACCCTCGTCGCCCCGGCGGCACAGCGCTCGCTGTTGCTGCCGGTCGTCACGGTGCCGCTGCTCATCCCCACATCGATCGCCGGCGTGCAGGCGGCTCGGGGTCTGCTCGACCCGGATGCGACGTCGCTGGCCCCCTGGCTGGCCATCCTGGGGGTGGAGGCCCTGCTCTTCTGCGGCATCGGACTCCTGACCTACGAGCTGATCGGAGGACCGGCGTGACGGCGTCGACGCGCCCTCGGCTCGAGCTCCGCCTGCCGGGCGCGCTGGTCGGACTCGTCGTGGCGATCGGCCTGGCGAGTGCGCTCCTGGGCGTGCCCGCGGACGCCACGCAGGGCGATGTCCAGCGGATCATGTACATCCATGTCCCCAGCGCCTGGCTCGCCTACCTGGCCTTCTTCGTGACCATGGCGGCCGGCCTTGGATACCTCGTTCGACGCGACCCCCGGCTGGACCGTGTGGCCGTGTCTAGTGCGGAGATCGGCGTCGTGTTCACCGGCCTGGCCATCGCGACCGGGGCGATCTGGGGCCGCCCGACGTGGGGTCGCTGGTGGGACTGGGACCCGCGGCTGACGACGACGGCCGTGCTGTTCCTGGTCTACGTGGGGTACCTGCTCCTGCGGTCGGTCGTGGCGGATCCGGACCGCCGGGCGCGGGTCGCGGCGGTCATCGGGCTGGTCGGCTTCCTGAATGTTCCGATCGTCCACTTCTCCGTGCTGTGGTGGCGGAGCCTGCATCAACCGCCGACGGTGATCCGGCCGGGCGATCCGACGATCGACCACCTGCTGCTCGCGCAGCTCCTGTACTCCGTCGCGGCGTTCACGCTCCTGTACCTCTGGCTGTTGGGCCAGCGCGTCGCGCTGGAACGTCTTGAGGTGGCCCCGTGGCCGCGCCCGAACGGGCCGCCATGACCGATCTGCCGTACGTGCTGGCGGCGTATGGCGTGGTCATCGCCACGCTGGGCGGGTATGCGTTCCAGCTGCGGCGACGGCTCGACCGAGCGGAACACCGCCGGGCCCTGATCGACCGGACGGCGCGGGTCGCCGACGCTCGGTCCGACATCGTGGCGCCGGAGCGGCCGTGACGGGCGGTCGTGCCCGGCCGGCCACCGTGCTCGGGCTGGGCATGGTCCTGGCCGCGCTGGTCGCGGTGGTCGCCCTCGGCGCGCCGGGTGCGATCGTCTACTACGTCACGCCGACCGAGCTCGCGGCCGACCCGACAGATCGGCCCATCCGGCTGTACGGGGTCGTCGAGACCGGATCGGTCCGCTGGGAGGAAGCCACCGGCGAGTTGCGCTTCACGGTGACCGACGGGCAGACCGCTGTCGCCGTGCGCACCAGCGCCGTCCCGACCGCCCTGTTCCGCGACGGGGTGGCGGTCGTCCTGGCCGGGCGGCGCGAGTCGGCGACGTCCTTTCTGGCCGATGAGCTGCTGGTCAAGCACTCGGAGGTGTATGCGCCCCTCGCGCCCGGCCAGACCATCCCGCCCGGCCTCCTCGAGTCGGTCATCGAGTCGGCGCCGTGATCCTCGCGCCCCTGGGGTTGACGCTGACCCTCGTCGCCTTCGGTCTATCGATCGCCGGCATCGTGGTCGCCGCCTGTTCGCTGGGGCGGGCCGACACGAGCGCGACCGTACGTCGCATCGCGACGGCCGTGGCCATCGTGACGGTGTCGTCGGCCCTGGTCATGGAGACCGCCCTGATCACCCGCGACTTCTCGGTCGCCTACGTGGCCGAGGTGGGCAGCCGGGCGACCCCACTGCTCTACACGATCGCGGCCCTGTGGAGTGCCCAGGCGGGCTCGCTGATCCTGTGGGCGACCATCCTCTCACTCGTGGTCGCCTGGTTCCTGCACCGCTCACCCACGACGGTGGCGCCCCTCCTGCCGCTCGCCATGACCATCCTGTTCGCGCTCCAGGCCTTCTTCCTGGCCCTGCTCATCGGACCGACGCAACCCTGGGCGCGGCTCAGCCTGGTCCCGACGGATGGGCCCGGACCGAATCCCCTCCTCCAGAACCACCCGCTCATGGTCGCGCACCCGCCCCTGCTGTACCTCGGGTTCATCGCCCTCGCCGTCCCGTTCGCGCTGACCATCTCGGCGCTCGTCGCGCGCCGCGTGGACGCGGCGTGGCTGGGCCTCACCCGCGCGTGGGTCCTCGGGTCGTGGGTGGCCCTTGCCGCGGGGCTGGTCCTTGGTGCCTGGTGGTCGTATGCCGTGCTGGGCTGGGGCGGCTATTGGGCGTGGGACCCGGTGGAGAACGTGGCCCTCCTGCCGTGGCTCACGGCGACCGCCTTCCTGCACTCGGCGATGGTCCAGCGCCGCCGCGGCGAGCTCGTGACCTGGAACGTGCTGCTCGTCCTGGCCTCGTTCGTCCTGGTGATCGTCGGGACGCTGGTCACGCGCAGCGGGATCCTGGAGTCGGTCCACGCCTTCGCCCGGACCGCGGTCGGACCGATGTTCGCCCTGCTCCTGGCGGTCGTCCTTGTCGGGACCGCGGGCGTGTTGCTGGAACGGCTGCCGCGCGAGCCCGTGACGCGCGCCCCGCTGGGTGTGCGCGGGACGGCCTTCGTGCTGAACAACCTGCTGCTGGCGGGGATCGTCGCCACGGTCTTCGCCGGGACGCTCGCTCCGCTCGCGATCGAGCTGGTCACGGCCGAGCGGGTGTCGGTGGGCGCTCCGTACTTCGAGCGGGTCGTCGGCCCCGTGGCGGCCGCCCTCGTGATCCTGCTGGCGGCCGGGCCATCGCTGCCATGGGGTCGCTGGCACGAGCGCGGCGGGCGCACCCTGGCGATCACGGCCGTCGTCGCCGTGCTCGGCGCGACGGTCGCGACCGTGGCCACCGGCCGCCCCGGGTTGTTCGTCGGCCTGGCTGTCGCCGCCTTCGCGCTGGTGCATTCGCTGTGGCTCGCGGGCGGTCGGCTCCGGGAGGCACGCGCCGCCGGTCCGGGTCCGGCCCGCACGCGAGGCCGGCGGGCCGTCGGCGGTCTCGTGGCGCACGCCGGCATCGGCCTCGCCGCCATCGCGATCGTGGCGGTCGGCAGCGGCCGGGCCGATGCCTCCGATGTCCTGCGCGCCGGGGAGACGCTGCGCCTGGGATCCACCACGATCCGCCTTGACGGCCTGCGGATGGAGTCGCGGCCTGACCGTTCGATGGTCATCGCCGACGCGCTCCTGCAGGGGCCCACCGGCGACCTTGCCATCGGCCCGTCCCTGAGCGTGTTCCCGAACTCGGGACCGAACGGTGCGGTCCCGACCCCCGCGATCGCGGCGTCCCCGCTCCAGGACGTCTACGTCACCCTGCTGGACGCCGACCCGGTGGCGGGGACCGCGACCCTGCGCCTGTCCATCCTGCCGTTGATGAGCTGGCTGTGGGTGGGCGGCGGAATGGTCGCCCTGGGTGGTCTCCTCGCGGCGCCGACACCGTTCCGCGTGACCCGCCCGCGATGGCAGGTCGCATCGTGGCGCCGCCCGGCCATCGCGGAGGTCGACGATGGTCGCGCCGGCTGACCCGGCTGACCTGGCTGACCTGGGCGTGAGCCGCCCCGCGGGTCGAGTCGCGGGGCGTCCTCGCTGGCTGGTGGCCTCGCTGGTCGTCGTCGCGCTGTCGTTCGCGATCCTGGCCCTGGGTACGATCCGGATGTCCGTCGACACCAGCGGCCTGACCGGGCCGCAGGTCGGTCGACCCGCGCCCGACTTCCGCCTGGAAGATCTCGACGGGCGACCCACGACCCTGTCCGACCTTCTTGGCCGTCCGGTCGTCGTCAACTTCTGGGCATCGTGGTGCATCCCATGTCGCGATGAAGCTCCGCTGCTGGCCGATGCCCAGAGACGCTACGCGGCCTCCGGCCTCCGGGTCCTCGGGGTGGTCTTCCAGGACGATGCCGGTTCGGCCCGGGCGTTCATGGAGCGATTCGCCCTGCGCTATCCCGGCCTGCTGGACCCCGGGGGTCGCACGGCCATCGACTATGGCGTCCTCGGCATCCCCATGACGTTCATGATCGGTCGCGACGGCACGATCCGGCGGGTGTTCCTGGGGCCGATGGCTGTCGACGTGCTCCGCTCCGCGGTCGAGGAGATCCTGTGAGGCACCGCCGCGCCGTGCCCAGCGCGTGGATCCTTGTGGTGGTCGGCGGGCTCGCACTGGCCATCGCCATGATCGTCGGGTCGAGCTGGTCGCCGTCCGAGACCGACCGGGCGAGGGTTGTGGACCTCCAGCTGCGCTGTCCCGTCTGCCAGGGCGTGTCCATCGCCGACTCACCGTCCGAATCGGCCGCCCAGATGCGCACCGTCGTCCGCGAACAGCTTGCGGCCGGCGCGAGTGACGACGAGATCAAGGCCTACTTCGTGGCCCGGTTCGGGACCTGGGTGCTCCTGGCGCCACCGGGCGACGGGCTCGGTGCGCTGCTCTGGATCGTCCCCGGCGCGTCGATGCTTGCCGGGGCGATCGTCCTGGTCTGGCGCGCGAGGCGGCGACACGTCGACCTGGTCGGGGCCGGATCGGCGGACGCGGCCGTCCCGCATGCGGCCGTCCCGCATGCGGCCTCGTCGGACACGGTCTCCTCGGCGTCGAACCGATGGCCGGTCGTGGCGGGTCTCGGGCTGATCCTCGTCGCGGTCGCGCTCCCGCTGGCCGTGGCCATCGTCCCCCGGGTAGCCGGCCAGGAGATCAGCGGTCGCCCGGCATCGCAGACCCTGCTTGACCTCGCCGAGCTCGAGTCCCGGGCCATGGCCCGACCCGATGACACGACCGTGGCCCTGGACCTCGGCGCCGCTTACCTGGACGCCGGTCGACCCGCGGATGCCGCCGCGGTCTACGGTGCCGTCCTCCGGCGCACGCCGGACCTGGTGGAGGCCATCCTCGGGCTGGGGGTGGCGGCGCTGGACGGTGGACGCCCGGACGCGGCGCTCGCGTTCTTCGATCGCGCGCTGGCGCTGGACCCGGGGATCGCCGATGCCTACCTGTACCGCGCGATCGCCCGCTACGCCGTGGAGGGCGGCGCCTCGGAACCGACCCGCGCCGACGCGCGTCGCTTCGCCGCGATGAAGCCGAGCGATCCCCGGGCCAGCGCCGCCCAGCGCCTGGCCGCCGCCGCCGCTCCGTGACCGCGTCCGCCCTGCCCCTCACTCGTCGCCGGACGGTGCGTCGTCGCGTGCGTCAGCTGTGGCAGACGTTCATCTCCGTCCGCGTCGCGAACGGGCTGCTGCTGGCCATCGCGGGCGCGGGCCTGCCCGGCATCCTGGTCAGCCAGTTCGGCACGCTCGTCCTGGCCGACCCGGCCGCCTACGCCCTGGCCGTACAGCGCGCGGAGGCCCGGTACGGTCCACTGCTGGGCGGCATCTACGAGCAACTCGGCGTGTATCACGTCTTCACGACCGGCTGGTTCAGCGCCCTGGTCCTCGCGTTCACGGTGAGCCTCGCCGGGAACACCGTCCAACGGGCGCCCCGGATCTGGCGCGACATCCGTCACTCGTCGGTCCGCCGGCCGATGCGCTTCTACTCGCCCGGTCTGCCCGGTCGCACCGATCCGCTCGTCGGCCTGGAGGCTGAGCCACTCGCCGCGGGCCTGCACAGGGCCGGGTACAGGGTGACGTCCAGCGTGGACGGCGAACGGATCTTCCTCCTTGCCGAGCGACATCGCTGGTCGCCGCTGGCGTCGCTGCTGTCGCACGCCGCGCTCGGCTTGTTCGTCCTGGGCATGGGCGTGGTGACGCCGCGGTTCGGGTCGGAGATCATCCTCAAGGTCCCCGTCGGCGAGGTTCGCCCGATCGGCTTCCCGGGCCAACCCGGCAACCTGCTGGTCCGAAACGAGGAATTCGTCGCGCGTTGGGATGAACACAACATCCCGGTCGAGTACCGGACTCGCCTGATCGTCTTCCGCGATGGCGCGCCGATCGCAGAAAAAGACCTGTTGGTCAACGATCCCCTGAGCGTCGCCGGCACCACCCTGCATCCGAACTTCTTCGGCCCCGCCGTGGAGGTCATCCTGCGTGACGCGACCGGCCAGCTCCTGTACGAGGGCGCCGTCATCCTGGACGGCCGAGCGGACGATATGCCCGAGGGCCTGCTGCGGATCCCCGGCACGGACGCGGGGGTCGACTTCCTCCTGCGCAAGGGCGAGGGCGATGTCGCGGAGCTCCTGACGATCGGTCTCGGCCCGTCGCGCGACGCGTCCGGGACGCCGGACATCCTGTTCCAGGTGATCCTCCGAACTGGCGAGGGCTACCTCGCGACCGACCCGCCCGTGGGGGTCGAGTTCGTGCGGCCCTCGAGTTACATCGGCCTGATCGCCAAGCACGACCCGGGACAGGGGCTCATCTGGCTCGGCGGGATCCTGCTGGTGACCGGCCTGACCGTCAGCCTCGGGTTCCCGCGGCGGCGGCTGTGGATCGCCATCCGGCCGGATGAGACCCGCGTCGTTGCATCCGGGCCGGATCCGTTCGTGAAGGACGAGGCGCCGGCCCTGCTGGCGGCACTGGGTGCGCGGCCCCGCTATGGTTGAGGAGATTCCATGAAAACGCGGCGGATGGACCAACGACGACGGCACCAGCGGGCTGGGTGGTCCCATCGGACTACCGGAGTCCTGATCGCCCTCGTGCTGGTGATCGCCGCGGGGATCGCGGTCGTGGTGCTGGTCGGTTCGCGGGCGCCTCGCGAGGCGCTGCCATGGGCTCGCCTGGGCACGGAGGACGTGCACTCCCTGGCGTTCGCGGGCGAGGGGACCGACCGGGTCCTGTTCGGGCACCACGGAGGCCTCCTGGCGTCCGCCGACGGCGGCAGGACCTGGGACGCTCTGCCCGTTGGTGAGGACGCGATGTCGACCGCGACGAGTTCCGACGGTTCGATCATCATCGCCGGCCACGAGGTCTTCCGGGCAAGCCGCGATGGTGGCGCGACATGGACGTCCATCGCCACCGACCTGCCCTCGCTGGACATTCACGGGTTCGCGCGCGATCCGGTCGACCCCGCCCGGATGTGGGCCTATCCGGCCACCGGCGGGCTGTGGGAGAGCACCGACGGCGGAGCGACATTCCGGCAGGTACGAGCCGACAACGTCCTGTTCCCGACCGCGGTCGTCGGGGAGTCGGCGACCCGGCTGCTCGGGGTGGACACGACCGGTTTGGTCGAGAGCGCCGACGGCGGCCGAACCTGGTCGTCGCTGGCCATGCCGCCCACCTTCCCCATGACGGGGTTCGCCGCGTCCGCCGACGGTCGGATCCTGTACGCCGGTGCCCAGGACGGCCTGTACCGGAGTGAGGATGGCGGGCGCTCCTGGACGGCCGCGGCGTACACGGGCTCGGTCTTCGCACTCGCGACGTCACCGGACGGTCGCACGGTGATCCTCGTCGACCGCGCCACGGAGGTCTTCCGCTCCGATGACGGCGGCGCCACCTGGCCAGGTCCCGGCGAGTGAACACAGA
This sequence comes from Chloroflexota bacterium, assembly GCA_040882345.1. Taxonomy (GTDB): domain Bacteria; phylum Chloroflexota; class Limnocylindria; order Limnocylindrales; family CSP1-4; genus SPCO01. The sequence continues at coordinate 315 of JBBEBL010000191.1, read as the reverse complement.
GGTGGAGGCACGGCGCATGCGCCACACCATCGAGTTCCTGTGGTTCTCGGACTGTCCCAACCACGCGACGACGCGCGAGCTCCTGGCCGCCGTCGTGGACCGGCTCGTGCCCGGCACGCCGATCGTCGACATCGACGCCACCGATCCGTTGGTGGCGACCGGACGACGATTCCCGGGTTCGCCGACGATCCGTGTCGATGGCGCCGACATCGAGCCGGGGTTCGTCGATCCCGGTGACTACACCCCTCGCTGCCGGCTGTACCGAACATCCGACGGCCTCCGTGGCGTCCCGGACCCCGCCTGGATCGAGGATGC
>JBBEBL010000190.1:2748-16716 GCA_040882345.1 Chloroflexota bacterium | reverse complement strand
ACTCGTAGCAAGGTAGCCAGCGAGGCCCTTCTTGTCAATCCCCAGCCCCCGCGTGGTGTCAACCAGCCCCCGCGTGGACGGCCAGCGAGCGTGTCACCGCCGCGTGGAGCTCCCCATCGTCGGTGGCTGGGCACCGACCTCTACCTGCCGCACGATGCCGGGGGGCGCGATTGGTCGGGCGCTCCGTAATCGTCTCAAGAGCGTCTCGATGGAAACCTGCGGATGAGCCGTGACGGGCTATTGGTCCCGGTCCGTCCCGCGCCGCACGCCGTCCCGCGCCGCGACCCTAACGTCGAACGAGCGGCGCAGATCCGACCTTCCTCCGACACGTGTCCCGTGGGGAGGGACGACTGTCGAACGAGCGGGCTTGGCGGATCGATCGGTCGTCGTTAGGCACGCCGGGTGGGACGACCGGGGCCCGGATCAGTCGGCGTCGCCCCCGGCAGTCACGCGCCCGAACCCGCGGGCACGGACCTCCACCCACACCCCGTTGCGCATGTAGACGTCATCCGAGACCAGCGCGATCGCCGCGGCCGCATCCGGAGCACGGACCAGGATCAGGCTGGCGGTCATGTCGGCATAGGCGCCAGCCTCGATGTACACGCCGGCTCGCTTGCGGGCGATGATCCCGGCGAGGTGCTCCGGCCGGAACGGGACGCGCGTCTCGGCCGCGTCGGGCGCGTAGGTGGCTTCCACGACGAAGATGGGTTCCATGGTGATGTCGGTCGGCAGGTCGCTCATGGCCGGCAAGTCTACGTCGCCGCGGGCCTAGGCTGACCCGGCGCCGATCATCGCGATGGCGACCCCCGCCAGCGCGATGCCCACGGCATGGTCCCGCGTCACGCGTTCGCGGAGCAGGATCGCGGCGAGGATGACCGTCCCAACCGGGTAGAGCGACGACAGCGTCGAGGCCACGGCGAGCGGACCGGACTGGATGGCCAGGAAGTAGAACGCATTCCCGGCCATGTCCAGGATCCCCACGCCGATGACCGCCGGCAGCGCCGAGCGCCCGACGCGCCAGCTCGAGCGTGTCAACGACACCGCGACGATGACGAGGATGACCTGCGTGGCACGGATCACGCTGAGCGCGCCGAAGACCACGCCCTCGCTGATCTGGGCGAGGACGACCCCGAAGAGGCCGATCGTGACGCCGGCGACGAGCGCCTCCGCGAGGCCCGCCCGGCCACCGCCCTCGTCGGCGACGCGGGAGACGAGCAGGACGGCGACGATGGCGACGCCGATCCCGCCGAGCACGATGTCCGGCGGCAGACCCTGCAGCAGGATGCCCGCGGTGACCGGGATCACCGCCGCGAGGATGCCGGTGACCGGAGCGACGATCCCCATCCGCCCGACGGCGAGCCCCCGGTAGAGTGCCGTGATCCCGGTGCCACCCAGCAGCCCGGCCAGCACCGAGAGCTGGAGGTCCGGCCCGGTGGGGAACGATTCGGCCCGTACGACGGTCGCCCCGATCGCGATCACCAGGCCGACGAACTGCGCGATCAGGACCACGCCGAAGACCGGCGAGCGCCGGCTCGCCAGGCCGCCGCCGAAGTCACCGGCACCCCACGAGGCGGCGGCCACCAACCCCAAAATGACCGTCGCCGTGCCGGTCGGGAACGACTCGATCAGGCTGCGCCCTCGACGGCTGCGGTGTCCGGGCTCGTGAGCGCCGGGTCATCCACACCATCGTCCACCGCCGTCGGCCCGGGCAGCTCCACGACCGCATCGGCGGCCGCGTCGTATCGGTCCGATGTGGTGAGGTAGATGATCTGGAAGTCGGCCGCGACCCGCTTGAGCAGGGACAGGGCACGGGCGGCCCTGGTGTCGTCCAGGGTGACGAATGGATCGTCGAAGACGAGCGGCGGCCGGCGGTCACCGGTCACGAGGCGGACGAGGCCGAGTCGCGCGGTGAGATAGACCAGGTCCAGCGTCCCCTGGCTCAGGCTCCCGACCGGCACCCAGTCCCCGAGTTCCGGGGCATGGACCTCGATGTCCAGGGTCTTGTCGTCCACCCGCACGCGACGGTAGCGGCCCGCGGTGACCGCCGCGACGTCGCGGACCATGTGTCCCTCAAGGTAGCGGGTCGCCGTCTTCATCGTGGCGACCTCCGCACGCTCGATCGCCTTCAGGGTCGCGTCCAGGACCCGGTTGCGGCGCTGCAACGAGCCGAGCTGCTCACGCCAGACCGCAAGTCGCTCCGCCTGGGCGGCGACCTGCTCCGAATCCACGGTATTGGCCTCGACCCGAGCGCGCGCGTTCGCCTCGTCGTCGCGCGCTCGCTCCAGCGCCCCTTCGGCGTCCTTGACCTCCACCTCCAGCCGCTCGCGGGCCCGCGGCTCCTTGGCGATGGGACCCAGGGCGTCCAGCGCGCTCGTCTTGAGCTCCACCTCCAGCGCGGCCGAGTCCCGAAGCGCGGGCAGCGTCTCCGGCGGCTCCTTGCCGACGAGCCCGGACAGGCGCGCCTCCAGCTGGTCCATCCGCGCGACGTGGGCTTCTTCCAGGCCCAGCATGTCCTCCGCGGCAGCCAGGTCGTCCAGCCCGAGCGCGCCCAGCTGTTGCTCCGTGTCGGCCCCCGCCTGGCGAAGCTCGGCCTCCATCTCGGAGCGGCCACGCAGCCGCCGATCGATCTCGACATCGCGGAGCTGGCCCTGCATCCGGAAGCTGCGGCGCAGCCAGAACGCGACGATGGTCAGGATCAGGCCGATCCCGGCCACGGCCCCACCGAGGTACATGGGGACGGTGCCGAGGGCCAGGATATCCAGGGTGTCCAGCGCGAACCCTCCGCCCGCCACCAGCAGGCCCACGAGGACCGCCAGCAATCCCCAGCGCGAGATCGGCTGCCAGGTCGGCTCCGGTGCGACCTCGAACTGCACCTCGACCTCACCGGCCAGCGCGGCGCGCAGCTCGCGGACCCGGCCGTCAAGCTCGCGCAAGCGCTCGACCGCCCGGCGGACGACCGCCAGTGGGTGGGGCGACGGATGGCTCTGTGACAGCTCGCCGAGCTCCGACGTGACCTCCACTGCCTCGCGATATCGCTCGAAGCGATCCCGGGCTGCCGTTCGTTCCGCCTCGAGGCGCTCGGCCTGGCGGGCCTTCTCCAGCAGGCTGCGACGCTCCGAGAGCGCGGCCTCCGTGGCCGTCCTGCGCTCGCGGGCCCCGGACAGCGTGTCGCGGTCACGCTCCAGTTGGGCCAGGGCGAGCTCGCCCTGCTCCACGGACGCGGCAGCGGATGCCACCGCTGCCTCCGCCACCTTCAGTCGGCCCGGGTTCTTCTCGCCCTTCGTCGTCAGGTCGTGGAGCGCACGCTCCAGCTTCTTCTTCGCCCGCCCGGTCCCGCGATCCGCACCGCTGATGCTCGCCTGCAGTCGATCGCGCAGGGCGGTCTCGTCGCGGGCGACATCGCTGAGCTCGTGATGGCGGACGCTGGCCGTGCTCCGGAAGAACGCCTCCGTGGGCACGCCGGTCAGCTCCGCGAGGACCTGGTCGGCGAGCGCCGGATCCGTCACGGTCTGCCCGTCGTACTGCAGCTTCACGGTGCCCTTCTGGCCCGCGAAGGACTTGTGCAGGATGCCCGGCACGCGGCGGCCATCCTCGTCGTCCTGCTCGAACTCGATGGTCACCTGGGGTCTCGTGTCCGGGTCGGCATCCCACGACCGCAGGGCCTCGAGGTCGGCGGCCGCACTGGTCACCCGGCGCGTGATGGCCAGCTCGATGGCGCGCTGGATGGTCGTCTTGCCGGCCTCGTTCGGGCCGCGAACCACGGTCACGCCGGGGGCCAGGTCGATGTCCAGCTCGCGATACCGGCGGAGGTCGCGGACCTGGAGGCGGCGGATCCTCACAGCGCCACCTCGTGGCCCGCCAGCAGGAGGCGGCCGAGCCTGAGGGCATCGCGCAGCTCCGCGGCCTCGCCCTCGCTCGTCGCGCCCGAGTCCGTTCCGGGCACCGCCTCAAGCTCTGCGATGCGGCCCTCCAGGTCCCGGATGAACGCGCCGATGATCGTGTCCGGCGAGGGCAGCGTGCCTTCCGTGAGGGCCGGCATGGAGGCGTCCCGGACGCGGACCTTCAGGAACGACGGGGCCAGCGCCGCCTCGATCTCGTCGATGTCGAGGTCCAGGTCGTCCGGGCGCACGCCGACGATCCGAGCATCCAGCACGAGGTCCGCATCGCCGTCACGCGCGAGCGTATCGATCAGCGCCGGCTGGGAGGCGATGGTCACGGCGTCCAGCTGCGTGCGCTGGAACCGGGTCCTGCCTACCTGGTGCTCCACGACGCGGACCGCCTTCTTGCCCGTGAGTTGTTCCAGCTCCACCTGGAGGACCTTGCCGGCCCGGTCCTGGTCAAGGGCGACGGGCTCCGGTGCGCCGGCGTAGGCATAGGTCACGTCGCCGGCCTTCCCCTGCTGGGTGGAGTGCCAATGCCCGAGGGCCAGGTAGTCCAGGTGGGTCGCCGCGATCTCGTCCGTGGTGACGACGACCTCGTCGCGGTCCGTCTTGCCCGGGATGGCGATGGATCCGTGGACGACGCCGACGTGCCAGGTCACCTCCGTCGTGTCCGTGGCGGCGTCCAGGTCACGCAGCGGGCTGTGCGGGGCACGCTTCGTCCCGAAGACCGGGGCATGGACGACCACGTCGCAGGCCGGGAGGTGCACGGTGGATCGCTCCGGGGTGACGACGGTGACCCAGTCGTCGTCCGGCGTGCTGCCGGCGAGCGCCTTGAAGTCGTACGCGCGGTAGATGGACGAGCGGTCGTAACGATCATGGGTGCCGGGCACGATGACGGAGCGGACCTTCGCGTCCGCCAGCCGCTTGAGCTGCGCGGCCACGCGCTCCACGGACCGGCGCGGCTGGACATTGCTGTCGAACAGGTCGCCGGCCACGAGGAATAGGTCCGCCTTGTCCGCGATCGCGAGATCCACGGTGGCGATGAACGCCGCGAACTGGCGCTCCCGCTGGGCGGCGGCCTGCTCCCCGAGATCATCGTGGCGCGCGCCGAGGTGAACGTCGGCGGTGTGGATGATCCGTAGCATCCGTTCGGAGGTGCCTCCCTGCACGTGCGGTTCCCGAAGGCACGGCCGGGGCGATCCATGGCCCGGTCGAGCTGCTCGGGCAGCCGGCCGGTGATGGTGCGAGCGAGGCGCCCCCATGACTCCCCGCTCGCCGTCCCGGATGTTCGGGGGCCATTGTGACAGGTACGTTGTCACGGGCGCCACACGACCGTGCCAGGGACCGTGCCAGGGCCGTCGAAAGGCCCGTTTTCAGAACCCGATGTATCCTCGGCGGCAGTTAGAACCGGTGCGCCCCGCAGACAGGGACTCCACATCGGCACCTGGGTCATGTGCGGGCCCGGCTCTCCTCGCCAGCCACGCATCCCCGTCCGTCGATGCGGTCGCCCTCCGCAGCGCACCACCGCGATCCCACGCGCCCGGAGGAGCACCCATGACCTACGTCGATCGAACCCTCAACTGCGTCGACTGCGGCGTCGAATTCATCCATTCCGCCGCCGACCAGGAGTACTACGCGCAGAAGGGGTTCGTCAGTGACCCCAAGCGCTGCACGAGTTGTCGTGCCAGTCGCCGGGCCGCGCGCGACGGTGGCTACGACGCTCGCGACATCGGCGGCCCGCGCGGCTACGAACGCGGCGAAGATCGCCCGGATCGCGAGTACTTCGCGGTCGTCTGCTCGACATGCGGGAACCAGGCGCAGGTGCCGTTCCGGCCGCGTATGGATCGCCCGGTCTACTGCTCCGACTGCTTCCGGACGGTCCGCCCCGACTGATCGTCCCGTGGCCGCGGGAGACGTCCCGGGCCGCTACAGCCGGAATGCCTCGCCGGCGCGGAACCGGTCGCGATGACGACCTCGCCAGACCGTGACCCGCGCTCTGCCGTGGACCTGCCACGCGCCGTCACGCCCCACGACGGCTGTCCCCTCGTCGATCCCCAGGACGGCACAGCCTCTGGGCGCCTGGAGCGCGATCAGCGCACAGAACGGTTCCGGCCACGCGTCGTAGTGGGGCACGACGGAGACGCCCGTCGCGAACCCGAGTCCCGGCTGCCAGCGGAGCGGCCACGGCGCCACCTTCACCCGGAAGTCGAACGCATGGCCGGCCAATGCCATCGCGCCGGCCGAACAGCCCGCCAGCACCGCCCCGCGCTGGTGCGCCTCCATGAGTGACCGCCCCACCCCGCTGCCGTGGAGCGACGCCAGGAGATGGCCGGGCTTCCCGCCCGACAGGTAGATGAGATCGGCCTCACCGACGGCCTGCGCCGCGGCGGCGTCGTCTGCCCCGGCGCGATCCCGGACCAGGACCGGCTCGACCTCCGCGCCGAGATCAGAGAAGTGCTGGACGCCCATCGACGCCCAGCGCTGGAAGACGTCCTCCCCGTCCGGGTAGGACGCCGTCGGCAGGATCACGACCCGGGGCCGGGACCGCCCGGTGAGGGCGAGCAGATCGGCGTCTAGCGCGGACATCGCGGGAAGGAACTCATCGGCGCCGACGAGCGCCACAGGTCCGGGCATGCCCGAGAGTCTATCTGCGACACTGCGCCGATGACGTCGGCTCAGCGCTGGACCCTCGTCGCGACGATCATCGGGTCCGGTGCCGTCTTCCTGGACGGCACGATCGTCAACGTGGCCCTCAAGGCGATCGGGGAGGACCTGCCAGCCACGCTGGTTGGCGTCCTGGAGGGCCAGACGTACGTCGTCAGCGGGTACCTCGCCGTGCTGGCCGCGCTGCTCATCCTCGCGGGCGCCCTGTCCGACCACTTCGGCCGGCGCCGCGTCTACGCGATCGGCCTGGCCGGGTTCGCGGCAACGTCGGCGCTGTGCGGCCTGGCGCCCACGCTGGAGTGGCTCATCATCTTCCGCCTCCTGCAGGGAGCGGCCGGGGCGCTCCTCATCCCTGGGTCGCTGGCGCTCATCAACGGCTGCTTCGACGGCGCCGAGCGCGGCCGCGCGTTCGGGATCTGGGCGGCGGCGACTTCCGGCCTCGTCCTGCTGGGTCCGCTGGTGGGCGGCCTGCTCGTGGACACGGCCGGGTGGCGCTTCGCGTTCCTCATCAACGTCCCGGTCCTGGCCTTCGCCCTGTGGGTCACGCGGACGCACGTCCGCGAGACACGCGCCCTGCAGGGCGTGCGTCGGTTCGACTGGATCGGCTCCATCGTGGCAGCCATCGCGGTCGGCGGCCTGTCCGCGGGCCTGATCCGCGGCCAGGAGGGTGCCTGGGCGGACCCGGCGGCCTGGGCACTCATCGGCGTCGGCCTGGTGGCCCTCGTCGCCTTCCCCGTCCTCATGGCCACGCGGCGGGACCCGCTCGTGCCACTGGACCTCTTCCGGGTCCGGGCGTTCACGAGTATCAACCTCGCCACGTTCTTCATCTACGGGGCGCTGTACGTGACCCTGAGCTACCAGAGCCTGGTCTTCCAGGGAGTCCTTGGGTACACCGCCCTGGCAGCCGGTGCCGCGACGCTGCCGATGGGCATCCTGCTCACCGTGCTCTCGACGCGGATCGGAACGATCGCCGGACGTCGTGGGGCGCGCACCTTCCTGGTCGCGGGCCCGCTCATCATGGCGGTCGGCCTGCTCTGGTATACGCGCCTGCCGGTCGATTCCGCGTCATGGCTCGCCGCGCTGGACCGGCCGGCCACCCTGATCCCACCGCTGGGCGTGGTCACGGACGTGCTGCCGGCGACCATCCTGTTCGGGCTGGGGCTGTCACTCATCGTGGCACCGCTCACGAGCACGCTGATGGGCTCCGTCCCGGGGGAGTTCTCCGGTCTTGGCTCGGCCATCAACAACGCCATCTCGCGGATCGGTCAGCCGCTCTTGGGGGCGCTGATCTTCATCGCCATCAGCGCCACGTTCTACGCGTCGCTGGGGGCGGCGGCTCCGGATCTGGATACGGCCGCGGCGGCGGTCCGCCAGCAGTTCCCGCCGCTCAACCCACCGTCCGCGGGCGCCACGGAAGCCCACCTCCTGGCCGCACGCACGGCGTCCATCCAGGCGTTCCGCCAGGCCATGGTCGTCGGCGTCGGGCTGCTGGTCATCGGGTCGCTCGTGTCGTTCGTCGGCCTGCGGGAGCGCCCCGCGCCCGGGCACCGGGCCGCGACGCCAGCGACCTGACGCCCGATGCCTCGCGACTGGGACGCCAGCACCTACGATCGGATCGCCGACCCGATGACCCGCTGGGGAACGGCCGTGCTGGATCGACTTCCGTTGAGTCGGGCGGAGCGCGTCCTGGATGCCGGCTGCGGGAGCGGCCGCGTCACGGAGCACCTTGTCGAGCGCCTTCCGGACGGACATGTCGTCGCGCTCGACGGCTCGCCCGCGATGATCCAGGCGGCCGGTGACCGGCTGGCGCGCTTCGGCGAGCGCGTGACCTACGTCGTCGCCGACCTGGGGCGGCCGCTGCCGGTGGACCCTCCCGTGGATGCCGTCCTGTCCACCGCGACCTTCCACTGGGTGCCGGACCACGACGCCCTGTTCCGGAACATCGCCGCCGTGATGCGGCCCGGTGCGTGGCTCGTCGCCCAGTGCGGGGGCGTCGGCAACATCGCGAACGTGGTGCGGACCCTGGCGACGATCGGCGATGGCTGGCCTGGACCGGCGCACTTCGAGACGCCGCTGGCGACGACGCGCCGGCTGGACGCCGCGGGGTTCGTGGACATCGAGTGCTGGCTGACGGACGAGCCGACGCGTCTCGACCCCGGGGAGCCGTTCGAGACGTACCTGCGGACGGTCGTGCTCGGCGCACACCTGGAGAGGCTGCCACCGGACGAGCATGATGCCTTCGTCAGGACGGTGGCCGACGGCATCGGCGAGCCGGTGATCGACTACGTGCGCCTGAACATCGTGGCCCGGCGCTCCGGTCGCTCAGGCCGCTGAGGCCGGGTGGCGCCGGGTCGGCGCCGACGTGGCGGGTGGGCTCGTGGCTAGCCGGTCACCCGGTGGCTGAACGGACGACGAAACCCGCGGCGCTCGTCCCGTATCGGCGTTCATCCGTCCGGTCGGTCACGGGGTGGCCGACCCGACGACGAACGGACCACCCGGGCGGGGTAAACGGCGGGTTCTCCGTCCGTTCGGTCACGAGGCGACCGGATTCCCTGGCTCGGTCACGGGGTGACGGAGATCCGACCGACGTGGCGCGCGAGCCCTCGGCGCCCACGTCAGTCGCGGACCCGGAATGCCTCGCCGTGCCCGGGGATGACGATATCCGCCGTCGCCAGGACGCGCGCCCGACCCGCCTCGATCGCCGCCTGATCGTCGCCCAGCGGATCGATCGTCGGACTCCGGTCACCCCGCCACCACAGGTGGGTCATGGCGTAGACCGCATCGTCCGCCTCCACGATGAGCGACGCGTCCTCGGCGGTGTGCCCGGGGGTCAGCCAGAGCTGCGAGCGCGGGGCAAGTCGGTAGCCGTCGCCGTCGTGGTCCAGCCACTGGTCATCGATGTAGCGCGCCCAGAAGTCCACGACCTCCGCGTTCGGGAAGAGCGCGATGTTGATGGTGTGATCCGGGTGGTGGTGGCTCAGGAACACGTGCGTGACCGCCTCCGGCGCGACCCCGAGCTCGCGCAGCGGGTCCAGGATGAGGTCGCGACGCGCGACCATCCCCGGATCCACGACGATCCGCGCGTCGCCGTCCCGGACCAGCGAGACGGACGAGCCGACGCGATGGGATGCATAACCGGCGTGGAGCAGGTGGACAGTCGTCATGACCGGCGATGCTACGCCGTCGCGCGGGGCGGGATGCGCCCGGTCCGCGGCGCGCGCCGGTGCGAGACTCCCGCCACTTGCCGCATTCACGATACGGATCCGGAGGCCACCATGACCGACCAGCGCCCCGCCGAGCTCGTCCTCACCGGCGGCCGGATCGCCACGATGGACGCGGCCCGATCCTGGGCGAGCGCCCTGGCCGTCCGCGATGGGCGGATCGTGGCCGTCGGCGCCGACACCGCCGTCCTGGCGCACGTGGGACCAGGCACGCGGGTCGTCAACCTCCGCGGGCGGACGGTCACGCCGGGGTTCCAGGATGCCCACGTCCACCCGGTCCACGGCGGGCTCGCCAGGCTGCGCTGCGAACTTCACGACACGCGCGGGCGGGACGCGCTGCTCGCCGTCGTCGCCGAGTACGCGGGGAGCCATCCTGACGAGTCGTGGATCCGGGGCGGTGGCTGGTACATGGACGACTTCCCCGGCGGCACGCCCAGGCGCGAGGACCTGGACCGCGTCGTGCCCGACCGGCCGGTCCTCCTGCCCAACCGCGACGGCCACAGCGCGTGGGTCAACACCCGGGCGCTGGAGCTGGCCGGGGTGACCGCCGAGACGGCGGATCCGCCGGACGGCCGGATCGAACGTGATTCCGACGGTACCCCGACCGGCACGCTCCACGAGGGAGCTGTGGACCTCGTGGGTCGGTTCGAGCCGGACGACACTCCGGCGGACCTCGAAGAAGCCCTGCGCCTCGGCCAGCGCTACCTGCACTCCCTCGGGATCACGGCCTGGCAGGACGCGATCATCCGCCCGGAGACGGAGGAGCGCGCCTACGTCGCCCTGGCCTCGCGGGGCGAACTGACCGCCCGCGTCGTCGGCGCCATGTGGTGGGAGCGTGCCCGTGGCGCCGAGCAGATCGACGAATTCGTCGAACGCCGCGCGGCCACGTCCATCGGGCGCTACCGGGCGACGAGCGTGAAGCTGATGATGGACGGCGTCCTGGAGAACTTCACCGGCGCGATGATCGACCCGTACCTGGATGCCGACGGGCGGCCGTCCGAGAACCGCGGCCTGCTGCAGATAGACCCGGAGGGTCTGGCGAGCTGGATCCCGCGCCTCGACGCGCTCGGCTTCCAGGCGCACTTCCATGCCATCGGCGACGGGGCCGTGCGCGCCTCGCTGGACGCGGTCGCGGCCGCTCGCGCCGCCAACGGCCCGTCCGACACGCGTCCGCACATCGCCCACATCCAGGTCATCCACCCCACCGACATCGCGCGCTTCCGTGCGCTGGACGTCGCCGCCAACGCGCAGCCGTACTGGGCCTGCCACGAGGGGCAGATGGACAACCTGACCATCCCGTTCCTGGGCGAGCGATGGCGCTGGCAGTATCCGTTCCGGTCGCTGCGAGCGGCGGGTGCGGTGCTGGCCATGGGCTCCGACTGGAGCGTGTCCACGCCGAACCCCCTGCTGGAGATGGAGCTCGCGGTGGAGCGGGTGTCGGATGACAGCCGCGGGCTCAAGGATCCGCTGCTGCCGGACGAGCGGATCGAGCTCGTGGACGCCATGGCCGCGTTCACGGCCGGATCAGCCTACGTGAACCACCTTGACGAGACGGGCAACCTGGAGGTCGGCAAGCTGGCCGACCTCGCGGTCCTGGACCGGGACCTGTTCGATCGCGGTGCCGGGGCGATCGGTGAGGCGCGGGTGGTCGCCACGTTCGTGGATGGTGAGGCCGTGTTCGAGGATCCGGCGCTGGGAGGCTGAACCGACCCTCGGCGGGGAGCGGGCATGGACACATGACGATGTCGATCTGACGACGCACGTCCGTGGGCGCGGCGTGCCGCACCGGCGATGCTCTCATTGCGCTTCCGGACCAGCCGGACGCAGAAAGGAGCGATCCAACGATGAACGCCTACACCGCCTTCGTGGTGAGCCAGCACATGGAAGTCCTTCAGGACGAAGCCGCCGTTCGGCGCCTGACGCGGCACGACCGACCCGATCTTCGCCAGCGGATCGTCTCCCTGGCGCAGACCATCACCGAGGTGACGAACGCCGAAGCCGACTACTCCCGATCCATCCTCCCGACGCTCGACGCGCACCGGGGCTGAAGCCTCCTCCCGTCAGCCCCGCCTGACTCCCTCCCGTGTCATAGGTCGTCCGTCGTATCGATGTCACGAAGTGTGGCCGCCTCCGGATCGTGCGCCCGCCACGCCGTCCCGGTGACCACCGTCGCGGACAATCGCTCCGGCAGGGCGCGCAGTCGGCGCTCGCCCGAGGCCAGGAGCGCACGGGCCGCGGGCGCGGCGACGCGCGGGCGCACGGCCATGGGCAACGGCCCCCCGTCGTCCAGGATGGCCGCGGTCACGTCCGTTGCCGCGACCGCGGCGACGAGCAGGCGCAACACGGCGGGTGACAGCGTCGGCATGTCGCCCCCGACGACGAGGCACCGGTCGATGTCCTCCGGCAGCGCTGCCAGGCCGGCGGCGACGCCCGCGAGCGGGCCCTCGAACGCTTGCTCATCGTGAGCGACGAGGACGGCAGCAGGCAGCCGGCGGTCCACGCCCGGCGCCAGCACGACCACGACCTCGGCAGCGACCACGCGGGCCGCGGCGATCGCGTGTTCCAGCAGCGGCCGGCCATCGATCGGCTCGGCGAGCTTGTCCCGACCGAAGCGCGAGGACCGGCCACCGGCCAGCACGATCGCGCCGATGCGCCCGGCGCTCATGAGGGTGGGGCCTTCGGGCCCGGGATATGGCCGTCCGGCGTGCGCCGCAGGAGCGCGCGGCGGTCGAGGTCCTCCAGGATGGCCATGACGTACTTGCGGCTCGTCCCGGTGGCGTCGCGGAAGGCGGCTGGCGTGAGGGGTCCGCGCCGGGCCATCGCGAGCGCCGTTGCGGCCAGTCGCTGGTAGGTCGACATGGCATAGGCGAGGTCGGGCTCCAGGACGACGATCCGGCCGGCCCTCTCCAACGTACGCACGCCGGCCGGAGCACAGCCGGCCTCGCGAGCGGCCTCGGCGAGGGACGGTGGCGCCGCCAGGTCCAGCGCCGCGACGAGCCGGTCCATCGCTGCGAGTGCGTCCGGATCCGGGCCCGCGGGGGTCGTGCCGGGCGAGCGCAGGGTGTCGCCGTCCCGGACCAGGGCGCCGGACGCAAGGAGTCGATCGACCACGCCGACCGCCGCGGCAGCCGCCTCGTCGCGGCGCAACGTCACCGCGCGCCGCACCGCCCGGGCGACCTCCACCCGGACCGCCGTCAATGGCGCGGCGCCGGCCGCCACCGACTCCCGCGCGACGACCTCGGCGAGCGCCGCCACGTCACCCGCGAGCGCGACCGACCCGCCGCGCGCGACGGCGCCGTGCAGCTCCAGGCGCGCCCCCGGCGACCGGGTGGCGAGTGGCGCCACGCGCGCCATGGTCTGGCGACGTCGGGAGATGCCGCGCGGCGGCGCGACATCCAGGATCACCCCGCCCACGGGGTCCCCGCCGCTGCGGCGGAGCACGAAGCGTTCGCCCGGACGTGCAGCGACGGGTTCCTCGGTGCGCACGATGCCGTGCCCCGGCAGCGCATCGCGCCCGCTGCGCCCGACCGCGGCATCCGTCGCCGCCGTGCCCAGGTGCAGGCGCCAGCGGGAACGATCCGCCGGGGCGGACGCGGTCGCGAACGCGACGAGCAGACGGTCCGTGGCGATGACCTCGGGATCGGCCGTCAGCACCTGCCCGCGGTGAAGGTCCTCCGCGGCGATGGCGGCGAGGTTGAGGGCCACGCGCCCGCCATCGTCGACGCGGTCGACCGCCGCGCCATGGACCTGCACTTCCCGCACCCGTACCTCGCGCTCACCGGGGACCAGTCGCAGTGTCTCCCCGCGAGCGAGTGGCCCTCCGCGCAGCGAGCCCGTCACGACCGCCCCGCGCCCCTTGACGGTGAAGATGCGATCGATGGCCAGGCTCGGGGGGCGAGCCTGGCGCTCGTGGGTCGCGGTGATCTTCGACAGCGCCGTGCGCAGGTCATCCAGCCCGGCGCCCGTGACACCGGACGCCCCGACGACTGGGACAGCTGGCCCGAGCAGGGCCCGAACCTCCTCGATGACGGCCGCGACACGCGCGCGCTCCACCGCGTCGATCTTGGTCACGACGCCCAGCGACGGGTGCGTGCCGAGGGCGTCCAGCAGCGCGAGGTGCTCCAGGGTCTGGGCGCGCGGTCCATCGTCCGCGGCGACCACGAGCATGGCCGCGTCGATCTCGCCCGCACCCACCAGCATGT
>JBBEBL010000190.1:0-2648 GCA_040882345.1 Chloroflexota bacterium | reverse complement strand
TCCGCGGCGACCACGAGCATGGCCGCGTCGATCTCGCCCGCACCCACCAGCATGTTCCCGACGAGGCGATCGTGGCCTGGCACGTCCACGAAGTCGATGACCGTCCCGTCGTCCAGCCGAAGGTGCGCGTAGCCGACATCGATCGTCATGCCGCGCCGGCGCTCCTCCGGCAGGCGGTCGGCATCGATGCCGGTCAGCATGCGCAGCAGCGTCGTCTTGCCGTGGTCGATGTGGCCGGCCGTGCCGACGACGACGGTCATCGCCCCGGGCTGATGGCCCGCCCGATCGCCTCGGCGAGGGACTCGTCCATCTCGGGATCGACGGTGCGCAGGTCGAGTACCACGCGGCCGTCGGCGACGCGGGCGATGACGATCGGCTCGCCACGGCGGAGCCGGGCGAGGAGCCGGTCCGCCGAGGCCGACGAAGCCGCCGACAAGGCGATGCCCCAGGACGGCAGGGTCTCGCCGGGCAGCGACCCGCCCCCGACGGTGGAGCGGAGCTCGACGATCTCCGCTCGATCTGCACCCAGGCGGGCGGCCAGGGATCCGGCACGAGCCTTCAGGCCTTCCAGCGACGCCGCGATCATGACCCAGACGGGGACCTGGTCGGCGGCCAGACCCGCCCGGTACAGACCGAGGGTCCTGGCGACACCCAGGAGCGTGACCTTGTCCGGCCGCATCGCCCGCGCCAGCGGGTCGCGTCGCATCCGGGCGATGAGATCGGCGCGACCCACGACGAGCCCGGCCTGCGGCCCGCCGACCAGCTTGTCGCCGCTGAACGTCACGACGTCAGACCCGGCCTTCAGCCGCTCACCCGGCAGCGGCTCGTGGGCGAGGCCGTACGCGGCGGTATCCAGCAGCGCTCCGCTGCCGAGGTCGTCGATGACGATGGCTCCGTGGCGGTGGGCGAGCGCCGCGACGGCGGCCGGGTCTGGCGCCTCCGTGAACCCGGCGATGGTGAAGTTGGACGGGTGGACGCGGAGCACCGCACGCGCCTTGCCCTCGGCCAGCGGCGCCTCGAAGTCCTCCGCGCGCGTCCGATTGGTCGTGCCGACCTCGATGAGGCGGGCGCCGGCTCGCCGCACGATGTCCGGGATGCGCACGCCGCCGCCGATCTCCACGAGCTCGCCGCGCGACACGACGATGCCGCCGCGCCCGGCCAGGCCTACGGCGAGGGCCATCGCCGCCGCGTTGTTGTTGGTGACGAGCGCGTCCTCTGCTCCGGTCAGCGCGATGAGGTGCTCCTCCGCGAGCCGGAGGCGCCTGCCGCGACGGCCGGTCTCGCGATCGATCTCGAGCAGCAGATAGTCGGTCGCCGCGTCTATCGCCTCGGCGGCATGCTCGGCCCACGGCGCCCGGCCAAGGTTCGTGTGGACGATGACCCCGGTCGCATTGATGACCCAGGTCGGCTCGTGGCTCACCCACGACTCGAGGCGTGCCACGATGGCCGCGGCGAGCGCGTCGGCGGAGCCGGCGGGACCGCCCTCGCCCTCCAGGCGACGACGCTCAGCGTCGACGATCTCACGGGCGGCGGCACGTAGCGCCGTGGGGTCCCGGGGGACCTCGAGGCGTGGCCGGACCGCTGCCAGCACGCGGTCCACGCTGGGAGGTCGCGGGCGATCGTCGCGCTTCGTCGGCAATGGCGGGCTCCGTGGCGAGAACACATGGCGGGAACGCGTGGGAGTCGAACCCACCACGCCACACCTGGTGCGGCGTCACCGGTGTTGAAGACCGGGAGGCCCACCGGGACCCATCCGCTCCCGCGGCGATGGTAGCGCGGGCGGGGTGCCGGCGGCCGCGCACCGGCCGTCACTCGTATCATCGGCCGATGACGACCAAGCAGACTGCCCAGGCAAAGCCTTACCGGCTGACCGACCTGACCGACTGCGGCGGTTGCGCCGCAAAGCTTGGGGCGGACCTGCTCGCCGAGGCACTGAGCGGTCTCGGGGCGGAAGCCGGCGCTGCGGGCGCGACCGCGGACCCGGCGCTGATCGCCGGCCTCGCGCCGCCGGACGACGCGGCGGTCTACCGGGTCAGCGA
Source organism: Chloroflexota bacterium (assembly GCA_040882345.1). Lineage (GTDB taxonomy): Bacteria > Chloroflexota > Limnocylindria > Limnocylindrales > CSP1-4 > SPCO01. The sequence goes on along the minus strand of JBBEBL010000190.1, from coordinate 609 downwards.
CGACCTGGCCATCATCGGCACGCTCGACTTCTTCCCGCCGCTGGTCGACGACCCGTTCACGTTCGGTGAGATCGCGGCCGCGAACGCGCTGAGTGACGTGTTCGCGATGGGTGGCCGCGTCCTGTTCGCCCTGTCCATCGCGGCGTTCCCCGAGGAGCTGCCTCGGGACGTCATGGCCGCGATCTTCGCCGGAGCCTCGGCCAAGGTCCGCGAGGCGGGCGGCACGCTGGCCGGTGGTCACACGATCCGCGATCCGGAGCCCAAGTACGGCCTGGCAGTCATCGGCGCAGCGCACCCGGACCGGCTGCTTCGCAAGGGCGGCGCCCAGCCGGGCGATGTGCTGATCCTGACCAAGCGACTTGGGAACGGCGTGCTCGTGAGCGGCCACCGAGCCGGCCGCGTCGCCGCGGAGCACCTCAACGGCGCGATCGACGGGATGCGCACGCTCAACCGGGCAGCATCGGAGGTCCTCGTCGAGCGTGGCGTCCGCGCCGCCACGGACGTCACCGGCTTCGGCCTGCTCGGCCACGGCCTGGAGATGGCCCGGGCGTCCGGTGCCCGGTTCGTCTTCGACGCGGACCTGCTGCCCGCTCTGCCGGGCGCACTGGA
>JBBEBL010000189.1:14994-16815 GCA_040882345.1 Chloroflexota bacterium | reverse complement strand
GTGATCGCGATCGCCAACCAGAAGGGCGGCGTCGGCAAGACGACGACGGCGATCAACCTCGCCGGCGCGCTCGCAGAGGAAGGCCACCGCGTCCTCTGCGTCGATATGGATCCGCAGGCCAACCTGACCGCCGGCCTCGGCATCAATCTCAACACCGTCGAGCGCTCCATGGCTGACGTCCTCGCTGACGGTCGCTCATCGCTCGACGAGGTCATCATCGAATCGGAGAGCCCGGGAATCCACGTCGCCCCCGCCCACATCGACCTGGCATCGACGGAAGGGGAGCTGTTCACCGCGCTGGGTCGCGAACAGATCCTGCGCGAGGCGCTGGAGGGGCGCATCGATGCATACGACTACGTGCTCATAGACTGCCCACCGAACCTGGGCTTGCTCACCGTCAACGGGCTCGTCGCCGCGAACGGCGTGATCATCCCGGTGCAGACCCAGTACTACGCCATGAAGGGCCTGACGAATCTCGTCAAGGTCATCAACGCGATCCGCCTGAAGCTGAATCGGGACCTGCGCATCCTGGGCCTGCTTCCGACCTTCTACGACGGTCGCACCAACCTGGCACGGGACATGCTGGACGAGCTTCGGGTCGTGGGCGACCACCACGTCTTCGGGAGCATCGTCCGCAACACGGTGAAGCTGGGCGAGGCCCCGCTGGTGGGGCAACCCATCACGTCGTACGCGGGGAACACGGAAGCAGCCCGCACGTATCGCGAACTGGCGCGAGAGGTGGTGGATCTTGGCAAGGCCTGATTTCCGCGCGACGGCCGCGCGACGACTGTCCGAGGAGCGCGAGCTCTCCCCCGCTATCGTCAGTCTGCTCTCCCCGGATTCTCCGACACGCAGCGTCGGCGTTCGGACCGTACCCATCGACCGCATCGAGTCGAACCCTGAGCAGCCGCGGCTCGCGTTCAACCAGGACACCCTGGATGAACTGGCCGCATCCATCCGCGAGCACGGCGTTCTCCAGCCGATCCTGCTCCGTCCCATCGGCCACAACCGCTACCAGCTCATCGCCGGCGAGCGGCGCTGGCGTGCGTCGCGTCAGGCCGGGCTGGAGACGATCCCCGCCCTCATCGAGGATATCGACGACGACACGGCCCTGGAGATCTCCATCATCGAGAACCTCCAGCGCGAGGACATCTCGCCGCTGGACGAAGCGGCGATGTATGACCGCATGATTCGTGACCACGGCTACAGCATCCGCAAACTCGCGGACAAACTCGGCAAGGACAAGGGCTACGTGGAGAACCGGCTCCGTCTGGCTGACGCCCCGGACGAAGTCCGCGCCCTGGTGTCCGTGCGCAAAGACACGCTGTCCCATGCCTATGAACTGATGAAGGTGGATGACCCGAAGAAGCGCCGGCGCCTGGCTGACCAGGTGGCGCGCGGGGAGCTGACCCTCATCAAGTTGCGCGACAGGATCGAGGGTCGCAAGGCACGCTCACCGCGACCGGGCGCAGACGACGCGCCCGGATCCGTAGACCTGCAAGGTCAGGTACCTGCCGAGGCCGGTGACGACGCATGGACGCCGCCAGCGGTCGCCGCAGTGGACCTCACTGACGACTCGCTGGTCAATGCCAAGCACTCCCTCGCTGACGCCCTGGACGAGCTCGTCGGGGTCCTGCGCTCACCGGACGCGGTCAGGTCCATCCCGAACGTTGACCGGGTCAACCTCGCCAAGTACCTGACCATCGCCAAGCTCCGCCTGGAGAACGCCATCGCCATCGTCCGGACGGGCGACGTGGACTGAGGCGGATCCCTCGCCCCGAATCAGGAAGCGGGGGGCCCCCGCGCCGGGCCCCGACCTTG
>JBBEBL010000189.1:0-14984 GCA_040882345.1 Chloroflexota bacterium | reverse complement strand
AATCAGGAGGGCGGCGGCGTGGGCGCCGGCTTCTTCGTGTCGGAGCGGCTCGATACGTTACGGTCGGCCCGCCGGAGCAGCCGGGGCAGCTGTCTTCGCGGCCGCGGCCTTGGTCAGGCCCGCAGCGGTTCCCTCCGCGGCCTTCGCGCGACCGGCCTCGGCTCGGTCCGCGGCCTCGGCCGCCGCGTCGGGCATGCCGAGGTCACTTTTCGCGATCGAGGACACGTACGCCCCGTGATCGTCGAAACCGTCTGGAGTGTCCCCCACCGCGGCCTCGGAGACGTGCCAGCCGTGGTTCTGCGGACGCTGGAGGTCCGCGGGATCGTCCGGCTCCCGCACCGGGAGCTCGGGGGCTCCCGGCACTTCGATCTCGATCAGGACCGGGACGACCATACCGGCCGCATCTTCGGCCCGGCCAAGGCCGGGGTGGGCCGCATCGTTTGGGCCGTTCACCGAGGCCGGCGGACTCGCGAGTGCGATACCAGCGGTGAGCGCGATGGCGGACGCGGCGATGGCGACACTCCGGAGGTGTCGGGTGTAGGTCGGCATGCGTATTGACTCCAGTACTCGATCTCGTTCTTTGGGGGTCGCGTCCGTGACAACGAACCAGGCCGGGGGACGTTAGGGGTCCGGTCAGCTCGCGGCGGCGGCGACCCAGCCGATCCCGAAGACCGCGATGCCGACCGCCACGAGCTGCCACGCCCGTTCCCGCCGCGCCGGGGCGGCCCGCCGGCCCACGACGAGTCCCGCGGCCGTCACGAGCAAACCGGCCAGGAGCCCGATGACCGCCAAGATCGGCGGGGGGCTATCCCCCGTCGTGGCCAGCCATGCCGCCGCCGCTGCCATCGCGCCGACCACCAGCACGACCGAGACCCGCCACGAGTCCTCCAGGCCGAGGCTGGTGGCGACGGACGCCTGTCCGACCGTCTCGTCCCGCTCAAGGTCCGCCCGAGCATTGGCGATGGCGATGGCTCCCCCGGCGATCGCCGCGATCGGCACGAGCGCGACGAGCCAGCCCGGAACAGCGTCCGAGGCGCCGAGCCACCCGTACAGCGGAAGGATCGGGATGCCCAACGCGAACGGCACCCAGGACCACGGCGTGCCCTTGGCCGCGAGGTCGTAGGCATAGCCGATCGCCAGCACGAGCAGCGCGAGGGCGACCAGGCCTGGCCCGGATGGGGCCGCCAGGGCGACCCCGGCAGCGGCCGCCGTCACGACGACGGCCCGTGCCACCGGCACCGCGACCAGCCCGGCGGGGATCGGCTTGCCCGGCTTGCGTCCGGCGTCGGCCGGTGCATCTCTGAGATCGTTGAGGGCGCCGATGGACGCCTGGAGCGCCGTCATCGACCCGCCCAGGCGCGCCGCCAGGCCAAGGTCGCCAGCGGCGATCAGGGCGATGCCGGCCACGACGACCCCGTCGAGCAGCGACGGGAAGGGATGGCCGAGGCGGATCAGCCCTGCCGCTCTGGCGGCCACGGACACCGGGCGGGCGGAAGGCCCGTCAGACGTAGACGAGCTCGTGGAAGTTCTCGACCAGGTAGTCCACCAGCCGGTCGCGGCCGTCCGAGGTCGTCGCACGAACCCCAGGGACGAGGTTGTGCAGGGCGATGGCCGGGACCATCAGGCGGCCCTGCGCGTCACGACCGACGACGGCCGGCGCCCCGCCTCCAGAAGCGAACGCCCGTTCTATCCCCTGCTCGTCGAGACGCGCCGCCTGCTGCAGATCGCCCATCACGCGCAGGACGCCACGGCGCTTGGCGACGTCACGCATCATCTCGGCGGCCCACGTGTCGATCTGCTCGTCCGTCTGCTCCGCGAGCCGTGCACGGTATTCGGTCGGATCGGCCGATAACCCGGTCGCTGCCACGTTTCCTCCTGCTGCTCGCTCTCCGGCCGGAGTATGCCAGACGGACCCTGTCAGGCGCCGGCCGGCGTTCCGGGTGTCGACTCGCTCGGACGCCCGGCATCCGCGTCGGCGTCGATCGCCGCCAGGGCCGCCAGGGAGGCCTCGCGCGATCCCTCCGGCCAATCGTTGAACCTATCGCTCAGCCACCGGCCGACCGGCCCGGTCGGCGGAGCCATGTCAGGGGCATCCGCGATGAGGGCCGCCAGCCGATCACGAAGCAGGCCGCTCGTCGCGGCTACCGCCGTTCGATCCGCTCGACCTTCGACCACGATGGGCGCGCCGACCTGGACGCGCACCCGCTGGCCGAACCGAAGCCAACTCGTCCCGTTGATCGCGACGGGGACGAGCGGCACCCCGGACCGGAGCGCGAAGTACGCCGGCCCGTCATTGAGTGGCAGCAGGCGCGACTCGATCGGTCCGATCCTCCCCTCCCCCGCGATGGCCACGACGCCGCCGGTGCGGATGACCGCGTTCACGCGGCGCGTCGCATCCAGGAGGTCGTTCTTGCCGGGCTTGTACGGGATGGTGGCGCCGGTCCACGACATGATCCGGTTGCGCCCACCGGCCCCCATGTCCTCCTCCCTGGGCCCGAAGAACGAGAGACGAGGCCGCAAAGGCAGGACCGCCATCAGCACGAACGGATCAGCCCAGGACAGGTGGTTGAAGCAGTAGATCGCCGGTCCCGGCGGCAGACGCTCGCGACCCTCGAACCGCACGCGAACGTAGGACCTGGTCACCGACGCCACGACGATCCGCGACGCCCAGTATCGGAGCGTTCGACGGACCCGGCCGGGCCCGGTCGTGTCCGCGACCATCAGGCCAGCCGGCCGCCGACGGCGGCAGGATGGAGATCGACGAGTCGTTCCAGGACGACGTCCGCAAGGTCGTGGGTCCCCGGCGCCGGCGGCACGCTCACGTTCGGGACGAGGACGGTGGTCATCCCGGCCGCCCTTGCCGCCCGGACGCCGTTGTAGGAGTCCTCCACGACGAGGCACGTCGTCGGATCCACCCCGAGGCGCGCGGCGGCAGCGAGGTAGACGTCCGGGGCCGGTTTCCCATGCGCCACCTCGTCGGACGACACCACCACGGCGAACGTATCCGCGAGACCCGTCGCCGCCAGCGCGGCATCGATGACCTCGCGGTGGGCGGACGATGCGATGGCCACCGGGCGTTCCGCGGCGATACGGCGGACCGTCTCCAGCGCGCCGTCGATGATCGGAGCGCCCTCGCGGCGATAGCGCGCCACGACGCCGTCCACGATGGCCCGTTCGATGGTCTCGTCGGGCAGGTCCAGGCCCATCCGCTCGCGCATGATCCGTGCCCACGCCCGCGAGTTCGCGCCCATCACCGCGGCCTGGTCGTCCGGACCCCATGGCCGGTCATGGTCCCGCGCAAAGTCTCGCCGGACCTCGTCCCACCAGATCTCCGAGTCCACGATCACGCCATCCAGGTCGAAGATGACCGGCCCGTCCAGGTCAGACCTCCCGGGGTGCCGGCAGGCGGCCGTCGATGGCCGCGAACAGGGAGATCGCGAACGTGGCGATCGCGTCGGCCTCCCCGTCCGTTCCGCGCAGGACCTGCCCCTCCACCTGGAAGCTGACGATGCGGTGCCCGCCCGCCATCTCGACCGCCAGTTCACCCACCTGGACGCGGTTCCAGCGCACGAGCTTGCCGGCTGCCCGGGGACCCTCCTGGGGCACGTTGACCCGCACGTGGAGCTCGATGAGGCCGATGTCGGTGGGTGCGAGGACCAGATAGCGGATCTCCGGATCGTCGCCCCACGCGATCCAGCAGTCCGGGTCGGGCTCCGCGCCGAGGCTGCTCAAGACCGGCTCGATGACCGCGAGCACCTTCGGCGTGAGGCTGTCCTTGTGCGGAGTCGTGCCACGCCAGTCGCTGAGGCGCACGTGCGGATCCTCCCCGGTGCCGACCGCCGGACGGTCGTCCGGCCGACCGAGGCTAGCACACGCCCGTAGCATGCACGGGACATGGACGTCACGGTCATCCCCCACGTCGCGGGCCTCGCGGTCGCCGGCATCGTCGCCGGTCTGTGGCTGCTGGCCCGCGGCTTTCGTGGCTACCGTACTGCCGTGCGCATCGCCGACACCGGCACGTCGCTCATCGCGTCCATGGCGGCGGGCGAGGTGCGCATCTCCGGGACCATCGAGGCGGCCGAGGTGGCGCTGGTGTCCCCGCTCCAGAGCCGTGACTGCGTCTACTACGCGGCCACCATCCGCGAGGACGGGGCGGTCTCCGACACGGGGAGCGGCCTGCGCGAGGAGCGGGCGGTCGGCTTCGTGGTGCGCGACCCGAGCGGCGCTGTCCGCGTCTTCCCGCGCGGCGCACGCTGGGACGCACCATTGCTCCTCGACGAGCCTTCCGGGTCCTTCGGCGAGGCGCCGCTTGGACTCAGGCTGCGGACGGGCGGCGCCTTCACCGTCGCCGAACCGGACCGCGAGGCGGAGATCGCGGCGCTGCTGGCCGTCCAGCCCGACCCCGGCGACGGTCTGCACCCACTGCTGCGCGGCCGAGCGGACCGGGGACGGCGTCGCTATCGCGAGGCGCGCCTGGCTCCCGGCGACACGGTGACGGTCGTGGGGCGGGCGATGCCGTTCGCGGATCTCGCCGATCCCGCGGAGGCGGACATCGCCAGTGGCTGGGACCTCGCGGCGGACGACCCGGAGGTGGCCGCCAACGTGGCCGCGGGGCGCGAGGCCGGGATCCTGGCCACGAACCCTGCCGCGGCGTGGGGCAACGCGGCCATCCCCGGGTTCGGGATCGGGCGGCCGGTCCGCGCACCGTCCCTGCACCCGGACGCCGACGCCCTGCCCGCCGCCACCACGGACGACGCCGAGCGGTACGATCGCACCTTCCATATCCCGTCGGAGGCCCTGGTGATCGCGAGCGCCCCGGACGTCCCGCTGCTCATCGCCCACGGAGCGCCCGGCGCCGCCGTCGGCCGCCATCACGATCGCTTCATCGTCGGCCTGCTGGGTGCCGCCCTGGCGATCGTCTCGGCCACGGCCTTCGCCATCATGCTGGGCGGGGGCTTCGGGTCGTGACGCCGGAGTCGATCGCCGCGGTCTTCGCCATCGGCGTCGTGGTCCTGATCGTGCTCTTCCTGACCGTGACCACGTATAACGCGGTGATGGGCCTGCGTCTGCGCATCGACAAGGCGTGGGCCAACATCGACGTCGCGCTCAAGCAGCGCCACGACCAGTTGCCCGCGCTGGTCAGCGCCGTGCGTGGTGCCCTCGCCTTCGAGCAGGACGTGCTGAGCGAGGTGACCCGGGCGCGGGCGGCGTACTCGCCCACGGAGCCGATCCCCGATCAGGCTGCCCACGCGGAACAGACCTCGTCCGCCGTCCGCTCGCTGTTCGCGGTCGTGGAGCGCTATCCGGAGCTCCGTTCCCAGCAGAACGTCCTCGACCTCCAGAACGAGATAGAGCGACTCGAGTCGATGATCGCTGACCGGCGCGAGCTGTACAACGATCAGGTCTACCGCTACAACACCCGCATCGCCACGCTGCCGACGCTCGTCCTGGCCGCGATCCTGGGTTGGCAGCCGCGAGCGTCCTTCGCGGCGAGCCCAGAGGAGGGCGCGCCGCCGTCCACGGACCTTCGGGTCGCCGGGCGATGAGCGCAGCGGACGCGACGGAGCACCAGATCTGGCTCGTCCGCCATGGCGAGACCGAGTGGGCGCGCCTGGGCCGGCATACCGGTCGCACGGACATCCCACTCACGGATCGGGGGCGAGAGCAGGCGGCGGCGCTGGGTCGGCGACTGGCGGACCGGCCCTTCAGCCTCGTCCTCACGAGCCCGCTCTCGCGGGCGGCGGCGACCGCGGCGATCGCGGGCTTCCCGGACGCAGAGCGCGACCCTGACCTGATGGAGTGGGACTACGGGGCGCTGGAGGGCCGGACGAGCCTTGAACTCCGTGAGACCTATCCGGACTGGACGATCTGGACCGGTCCCTGGCCGGACGCGGAGACGGTGGACGAGGTCGGCGAGCGGGTGGATCGCGTGTTGGCGCGCTGCCTGGAACAGCGCGCCGCCGGCGACACCCTCCTCTTCGCTCACGGTCATCTGCTGCGCATCCTCGCCGCGCGCTGGCTGCGCCAGCCGGCCGCCGCGGGATCCATGTTCGCGCTCTCGACCGCCACGCTGGGCATCCTGGGCTGGGACCGTCAGAACCCGGTGATCGAGTCGTGGAACGAGGCGTGCCACCTCGAGGACACGTAGGCTCAGGCGGTCAGCCCGGGCCGTCAGGCCCGTCGCAGGTCCAGGACCGTCTCGCCGTCGGCGTCGAGCAGCGTCAGCACCTCACCGTCCAGATGGAAGGCGGCGACCTGCTCCAAGGCCGCCAGGAAGGCCGCTCCCTCGTCCATGACTTCGGACGACGCGCCGGTCCGGGTCGGGATGATCGGGCCGAGGTAGAGCCGATCACCATCCGTCCGCGCCCGCCCGCGCAGCCGGTCGGCCCCGGTGAAGCCCGTGACGGATCCATCGGCGTCCACGACCAGGTGCGCGGCCGCGGGCATGCTCGGCGCCACGAGTTCGCCGTCGCGGCGGACGTGCGCCACGCTCCAGCGGCCGGTCACCTCATCGGCGACCTCCGGGACGGCGTCGAACCACAGGATGGGATCGCCGGCGGCGTCGAGCAGGGTCAGCCGCCGCTCGGACGCGTCCACCGTGAGACCGTCAACAGCCCCGAGCAGGGTCAGGAAGTCGCGCTCCGCCGCCAGCCGATCCGGGTCGCCGCCCATCTTCGTCGATGCCGTGGGCCCGAGACGCAGCCGGCCGCCGGCCAGATCGTACTCGGCACGGTACCGGTTGACGCCGGCCGACCCGGCGACCGTGCCCCCGGCGAACCGGGCGCTGATGGCAAGGCCGTCGGGACGGGCCACACCCCTGCTGAGGTGCCAGGTCACGCCCACGAGGGCAGCCTCGGGATCTCGAGCTTCGGGCGTGGCTTCGGGCATGGGATGGAGCGTCTCCGCGTGGTGGGCGGGTCCAGTCTAGCCGCTGCCCGCGCCAACGCCCGCGCTTGGTCCTCCCTGCGTCGCTGGCGCATACGTCGTAGACGGGATGGCTCCATCGGCTCGGGCCGATTCGCCATCCTGGGCCTTGTTGGTCACGCCGCCCGGACGGATAGTCGCGATGATCGCCCAGGAGCCACCCGATCCATGTCCATCCGCGCCCATCGATCCCCGCCGGCCACGACCGCCGGGCCGCCGCCAGACCCATCATCCGTCCATGGTGGGGATGACCGGTTCCGCCTGCTGGCCGAGCGCGGCCGGGATGTCATCTTCCGCTATCGGCTACGGCCGGACCGGGCGGTCGAATATGTCAGTCCCAGTATCCAGACGCTGACGGGCTACACGGCGGCGGAACTGTACGCGGATCCGAACCTGCCATTCCGGAGGCTCCACCCAGAGGATCGCGCGGCACTCGCACAGCGGACGCGTGATGGCCGCCTCTTCGGCGAACCGATCCTCGCCAGATGGCTGCACAGGGACGGACGCCACATCTGGCTGGAGCAGTCCAACACGGAGATCCTGGACGAGGACGGACGTCGGATCGCCATCGAGGGCGTCGCTCGCGACGCCACCCGCAGCGTGGAAGCCCGCGAAGCGATCGCCGCCTCTGAGGCCCGCTTCCGCTCGGCGCTCCAGGACCTGAAGCTCCACGCCACGATCGTCGATCGTGAGGGCCGTATCGTCTTCGCGAATCCCTATCTCGCGGAGCGGACCGGATGGACCCAGGCGGAACTCCTGGGTCGAAACACCTTCGATGTCTTCGACTCTGTCGAGACTCGCGAGGCCAAGCGCGCATCCTATCGCGAGGCCATCACGAGCGAGGTAAGCGTCCCGACGTGGGAGTCCGATTGGCTCACGCGTGACCGCGAGGTCGTTCGCATCGCCTGGAGCAGCAACTTCGTGCGCGATGTGTCCGGGCGGATCGAGGGCATCGCCTCGGTCGGCGAGGACGTGACCAAGCGCCAGCAACAGGAAGCGGGGCACGCGAGGCTCGCCGCGGCCGTCGATCAGACGACGGAGGCCATCGTGGTCATGGGGCCCGAGGGCCGGATCCAGTACGCGAACCCTGCCTTCGAACGATCATCCGGGATCAAGGCCGCTGACGCGGTGGGACGTCGGCCGTGGTGCATCCTGCCGACCGGTCCCGCCCACCCAGGGTTCGGACCCATCCGCCGGGAGCTCCAGGCCGGTCGATCCTGGTCCGGGGCGTGGGACCTGATCCGGCCCGATGGATCCTTCCGTCGGGAGGAAGTGTCCGTGACCTCGGTTCGTGACGCCACAGGGGTCATCGCCGGCTATGTCGCGGTGGCTCGCGACGTGACACGGATCCGGGAGATCCAGGACATCCTGGACAGCGCCACCATGCAGAGAGCGCGGGTCGCGCGGGCGATGGGCCACCTGGCGGTTTGCGACTCTCCTGAAGCCACAGGCAACGCCATCACGGATGCGATCGTGGACTTGCCGGGGGTCGACTTCGCGATGCTCCTGGTGAGTGACGGTGCCGCGGAGATCAGCCCTCTGGCGATCACCGCACCACTTGGCTCTGTCCTGAAGGTCGACGAGCGGCTTCCACACGATCTGGCGACGCATCTGTACCAGCGGGCACAGGACGGGCCCTGGTCACAGCCATCCAGCGATCCGACGGCCGACTGGTCGACCTCGATGGACGGCCTCGCCGTCGGCGTCACGATGCTCGCCTTTGCGCCGTGGGCTCACGGCCAGGGAGCGAGCGGACTGATCGTCATCGGAACGTCGCGGACACCTACCGCGGTCGACGATCGCGCGCAACTCTCGACGGCCGTCGAATTCGCCGCGACGACACGCACGCTCGTGGGTCCCGCCCTCGCCGAGCGAGGCGTGGCGCAGCGGCGTCGCGCGGAGATCGACGGCGTACTCCGGACCGGCGCCTTCCGAGCCGTCTTTCAGCCGATCGTGGACATGTCCACGGGGTCGGCCATCGGCTACGAGGCCCTGACCCGGTTCGACGATGGCGCCCCACCGGATGAACGGTTCGCGGCGGCAAGTCGTTGCGGCCGTGGGATCGAGCTGGAAGCGGCCACCCTGGAGCGGGCGATCGCTGACTCGATGGACCTGCCCGCAGGCCCGTGGATCTCGCTGAACGTGTCGGCGTCCATGATCATGACCGGCGACCGACTCGCGACCATCGTCCGGCGACGAACCCGCCCGGTCGTGCTGGAGATCACGGAACATGACGCGATCGACGATTACGGGGCGGTCCGGGATGCCGTGGCGCTCCTTGGGCCGGATGTCCGGATCGCGGTCGACGACGCCGGCACGGGCGTGGCGAACTTCAACCACATCGTCCAGCTGCGGCCGGATTTCGTGAAGATCGATGCGAGCCTCGTGCGCGGTGTGGACAACGACCTCACGCGCCAGGCGTTGATCATCGGACTTCACCACTTCGCTCGCACCACGAACGGATGGCTGGTCGCCGAAGGGGTGGAAACGGAGGCCGAGCGCCGCGCCCTGCTGGCCATGGGGATCGACTTGGGCCAGGGGTTCCTGTTCGCGAGACCGACGGCAGCCCGAGCCTGGGAGCAACCTCAGATGCCTGCCGCCTCCCAGGTCAGTCTGGTTCCTCGCTGTCGCACCCCGCACCGTGCTCGTAAGGCGGTAGCGTCGATCGTGGGGGCGTAGCTACCACGATCCTCCGACATGCCTTACACGCGGTCCGTGGCGTCGCGACGGGCCGCGGCGGCTCCGAACACGGCTTTGGTGAGCTGTGCCGACGTGGTGGGCTTGGACACGAATACGGCGCCCAGCGCGCTGATGCGCCGCAGGTCGAGGGTCTCCGCGGTGTATCCGGAGAGGACCACGACGCCCATGCGCGGGTAGTCCGCCATCATCCGATCGGCGAGCTCGATGCCGGACATGTCCGGCATGACGACATCGGTGACCAGGACGTCGAACGGCACGGCCCGCTTCGCGGCGACGATCGCTTCGCTCGCGCCACCCACGGCGACGACATCGTATCCGGCTCGCTCAAGGAGCCGGGCTGTCACATCTCGGACCGCAGGCTCGTCCTCGACGACCAGGATCCTGCCCGCCCCGGTCTTCGGTTCGACGCGGACGGGTGCGTGTGTCTCGGGAACGCCGTCCACCCGCGGGAAGCAGAGCTTGAACACCGAGCCCATCCCGGGCTCGGAAGACGTCGAGATGTGTCCGCCAGCATGGCGGACGATACCGTACGTCGTGGCAAGACCCAGACCAGTCCCCTTGCCAACGGGCTTCGTCGTGAAGAACGGCTCGAAGATGTGCTCCTGTGTCGCGCGGTCCATCCCGGCGCCCGTGTCACTCACGACCAGCACGACGTACGGCCCCGCCTTCACATCGAAGTGCCCGATCCTGCGCGGCGCCTCGTACTCGATGTTGGCCGTCTCGATGGTCACTGTCCCTCCGCCGGGCATCGCGTCACGGGCATTCACGACCAGATTGACGACGATCTGATCGATCTGGCCCGAATCGGCCCGGATCAGGCCGGCACTCGGGTCCAGCTTGAGGACCAGCCGGACGTTCGCCCCGATGAGCTGGTTCAGCATCGGCTCGACCAACGCGACGGCCGCCCCCAGATCAAGGACCTCGACGTTGACGACCTGCTGATGGCTGAACGCGAGGAGCTGCGCCGTGAGCGCTGCGGCGCGACCGGCCGCCTGGCTGATAGCGTCGACGCTGCCGCGTGCCTCGACGACGTCGAACCGATGGACGGCTGCCGGCGCAAGATCCTGACCGAGCATGCCCGCGTAGCCCTGGATGACAAAGAGCATGTTGTTGAAGTCGTGCGCGATGCCTCCCGCAAGGCGGCCGATGGATTCGAGTTTCTGCGCCTGGAGCAGCTCGTTCTCCGCGGCCTTGCGGACGGTGATGTCACGGATCGCCGCCGTGACCAGGATGCCACCGGCGGTCTCCAGCGGGCTGAGCATGATCTCGATCGGGAAGCCGCTGCCGTCCTTGCGACGTGCCGTCAGTTCGAGCCCGCTTCCCATGTGTTGGGCCAGCGCCTCCGGCCGGGATCTGAGGTCGTCGGCGATCAAGCGCTCCGCGAAGCCTTCCGGGATGATGTTCGTGACGGGCTGGCCCACGAGCTCATCGCGCTGATAGCCGAACTGCCGTTCAGCCTGGAGGTTCAACAGGACGATGATCCCGGACTCGTCCACCACGACCATGGCGTCCGGAGCGGCTTCCAGCAGGCCTCGGTACCGTGCCTCGGAGTCCCCGGGGGCTGACGTGGCGAACAAACTGCTACCGTCGCTATCATGGGGGCTACTGGTGCGATCCAACGTCATGGCCTCACTGTCAACGGACCAGATCTCCGCCACCTACAAGTTCATATACTGTGGGAATACTGCCGTCATGACGAGTCGTCATGCACGCTGCCTGACGGCTGACGGTACGAACGGAGGCATCCAGCAGACATGACGAGCCGTATGCCTGACCTTGCCTCCGGAAGCGGCGTCGATCCCGACTCGGCTCGCCGTGCCCTGGTGCTCCACGATCGTCCGCTCGTCGTCGGACTCATCGAACTTACGCTCAACCACGGCCTGTTCATCGTCGAAGCGGCGGACAGCCTCAAGGCGGCCGAGGGCCTCCTGGGATCGTGGCAGCCGCACCTCGCGATCGTGGACATGGACCATGACGACAGCACCGCCCTCCTGGAGTCGATCGGCGCCAACAACGCCATGACCCGGAGCGCGACCCCGGTCCTTGGCCTGACCCGTCGTGGGGACCTCAAGACCAAGTTGCGAGCCTTCGACCTGGGGGTGGACGACATCATGACCATGCCGTTCTCGCCGGAGGAACTGCTGGCGCGCTCGATCGTCATCACCAGGCGCGCCTCCGGGACGGATCGGCCCATCGTCCCGACGATCACGCTCGGCGAGATCGAGATCGACATCCTCAACCGGCAGGTGAAGGCCGGCGACTCCGTCGTGCACCTCAGCGGCATCGAGCAGAGCCTCCTCTATCTGCTCGCCAGCCGCAGCGGGCGGGTCGTCACCAGGGACGAGATCCTGGACGCCGTCTGGGGCACGGACTTCGTGGCGGAGAGCAACATCGTTGACCGCCACATCCGGAGCCTGCGGATCAAGCTCCAGAACGACTATCGACGTCCACGCTTCATCGCCACCGTCCCGGGCCAGGGTTACCGCTTCATCCCGACATTCTCGAATGCCGGCTGGGACAGCGGTTCGACGGCGTCGCCGGAGTCTGAGTCGCCGACGCACTGACGGCCCGCCCAGCGCGTGCGGATGCGCCGCACCCCGGGATGACGGCTCGTCATGACGGCCGCGGGCCGGGGGCGCATGGTCCGCCTACGGTGCAGCGTGGCGTCCGCCCCGCCGAACCGATGGCAGCCGCAGGGCCGCGGGAGTCGGCCGACCGGCACATGGGACCCCGTCACGTCGGGGTCGGAGACGAGCGATCTGCCTGGGTCTGACGGGACCCCCCGGCGTTCTCGCCTCCGACCGGACTGACGGGGTCCCGCACGTCCGCCGCATGACGACTCGTCATGACGCCGCGCGGAGCGCGCGTGACACTCGTTGGGTCGGGCTGCATCCGCTGGCCCCAAGCGAGAGGATGGGTGAGATGGGAATCATCGCGTGGATCGTGGTCGGAGCCATCGCCGGCTACCTGGCGAACATGATCATGGGCACCAGGGACGGACTGCTGATGACCGTCATCCTGGGCATCGTCGGCGGGCTCGTGGGTGGCTTCGTCGCCACGTCCGTGCTGAACATGGGCTCCATGGACGGGATCGACATCCAGAGCATCGTCATCGCGACGCTGGGCGCGATCGCGGTCATCGTGGTGGCGCGCTTCGTGACCACGTCCGGCGGCCTTCGTCGCGGCTGATGTTTCCAGACTGAGGAAGTGGCTCCGGCGGTAGGACTCGAACCTACGACCAAGTGATTAACAGTCACCCGCTCTACCACTGAGCTACGCCGGAACGCGCGGCGGGCGTCGCGCCCGCACTGGCCGCCACGGCGGCCGGTCGGAAGGATACCGCAGGTCAAGGCATACTCGCGTCCATGCCCGCCCGCGATCCCCTGATCTCCGTCGCCGAACTGGCGGCACGACGGCATGACCCGAACCTGCGCCTCGTGGACGTGCGCTGGGTGCTGGGTCAGCCGGGTGCCGGGCGAGCGGCGTACGAGGCCGGCCACATCCCGGGTGCGATCCACGTGGACGTGGACGCGGACCTGGCCCTACCTCCTGCCCCGGGGCGACCCGGCCGCCATCCTCTCCCCGACCCCGGCACGTTCACCGCCCGCCTCGAGGCGCTCGGGATCGGGGACTGGCATGACGTGGTCGCGTACGACGACGTGGGCGGCTGGGTCGCCGCGCGCCTGTGGTGGATGCTGGACGCTCTTGGCCACGACCGGGCCTTCGTGCTGGACGGCGGGATCGGCGCGTGGACGGCGGCGGGGCACCCGCTCTCCACGGATGCCCCGAAGTACCCCGTGGCGCGGCTGTCGCTGGCCGCCGACTGGCGCCGGTCGATCGACCGCGATGCGCTCCGCTCGCGGCTGGGCTCGGTCTGCCTGCTGGATGCCCGGGCCGGTGCCCGCTATCGCGGCGAGATCGAGCCGATCGACCCGGTCGCGGGCCACATCCCGACAGCGGTGAGCGCTCCGACGGACGGCAACCTGGCGCCGGATGGCCGGTTCCTGGATCCCGACGCCCTGGCGGAGCGATTCCGGTCGCTTGGCGCCGACGGTGTCGGGGGCGACGTCGTGACATCGTGCGGGAGCGGCGTGGCGGCCTGCCATAACGCCCTCGCGATGCGGGCCGCAGGCCTGCCGGACCCGATCCTGTACGTCGGCTCGTTCAGCGACTGGTCCAGCGGCGGCTTACCGGTCGCGGCCGGGCCGGAACCGGGGGATCCCGTCTGAGTCGACGCGTGGCGAACGGCAGGTGAGTCGCCGCTAAGCGGTCCCGGCCACACTCCGGGCATGACGACGCGGCAAAGGACGGTGGACGCTGGCATCCAGCGTGGCCGGCGGCATCTCATCGACGTCGGACGAGAGGCACACGCCGCGCGGCGTGATCGCGGCCTGAGCCTGGACGATGTCGGTCGCGCGCTCACGGTTTCCGGATCCACCATCAGCCGGATCGAGCGGGCCGCGCTGCCCGATGTCGGGATCGTGCGCGCGGCGGCCGTCCTCGCCGTGGTGGGCCTGGACCTGTCCGTGCGGACGTACCCGGGTGGCTCACCGCTGCGCGATGCCGGTCACGGCAGGCTGCTCGTGGACTTCCGGGGTGAGCTGCACCGGTCGCTTGGCTGGGGGCTGGAGGTGCCGTTCCCGGGACGGGGCGACCAGCGCGCATGGGACGCCGTGGTCCGAGGTCCCGCGTGGCGCTACGGCGTGGAAGCCGAGACCCACCCGTCGGATGGCCAGGCACTCGCGCGGCGACTCGCGATCAAGCTCCGTGACGGCGAGGTGGACGGCGTGCTCCTCCTCCTGCGCGGCACGCGCCACACGCGGGCGTTCCTGGCGGCGGCGGGCGATCTCCTCGCACCGTCCTTCCCGGTCCCGGGCCGCCGGGCGCTGGAGCTCCTCCGGGCGGGAGTGGATCCCGGGGGCAACGCGATCATCGTGCTGTGACGCCCACGGGCTTGCACCCCATGACGATACGGCGACCTCGCCCCGGGTAGGTTGCGTCCGCCGGTCGAGATTCGTCACCTGATGCAACGAATCAACGTCGCGCGGCCTTCGCTGACCGTCCGGGACTCAGGCCTGTCACCGAGTGCAAGGATCCGGACGTCGGGAGAGCCGCTCCGGCCGATAGCGTCACCCGGTGCAAGCCAGACGGAGCGTTGGTACGAGGTGCAAAAGATCGACGCGGTGGGCCGGGGCGTAGCGCGCGGGGCCGGGGTGGTCATCCGAGTGGGGTGCGCGGGAACCCGACCCATCGGTTTGCACCCCATGCGGCTGTGGGACCTCGCCTCCGGGCGCGCCGCATCGGCCCGGTCGAGATTCGTCACCTGGTGCAACGAATCAACGTCGCGCGGCCTTCGCTGA
>JBBEBL010000188.1:2270-16928 GCA_040882345.1 Chloroflexota bacterium | reverse complement strand
GCCTCGCTGCAGATCACGCTGCCGGTGACCTTCGTGATCCTGGTCATCGCCTTCGGGACAGTGGTGGCCGCCGTCGTCCCCTTGGTCCTGGCGGTGACGGCCCTGCTCGCGGCGTTCGGGGTCCTGGCCCTGTACAGCCAGTTCATCTCGCCGGTCAGCCCGTACGCCAGCCAGCTCGTGGTGCTCATCGGCCTCGCCGTGGCGGTCGACTACTCGCTGTTCATGATCACCCGCTTCCGGACGGAGCGGCGCCGGCGCGACCGGCTTGCGGCGATCGAGACCGCGTCCAGCACGGCCGGGCGGGCCGTGTTCTTCTCCGGGCTGGCGGTGATGATCTCGGTCGCCGGCCTGTTCCTCCTGGACGACCCCCTCTTCCGGTCCATGGCCATCGGGACGATCGCCGTCGTGTTCATCTCCGTCGTCGGGTCACTCACGTTCCTGCCGGCGGTCATGTCCATCCTGGACACCAAGGTGGACCGGCTGCGGGTCCCGATCGTCGGGCGACACCGCGATGAAGGTGCGGGCCTGTGGGGGGCCATCGTCCGGCGGACGATGCGACGGCCGCTACTGTCATTCGTCGTGTCAGCGGCGCTATTCGTCGCCATGGCGTCGCCGGTCCTTCGCCTGCACATCGGTCAGGGCGATTTCGCTTCCTTCCCGGACTCGATCGACAGCGTCCAGGCGATCAACCTCATGGACGAGAAGTGGCCCGATGGTTCCACGCTCCAGCTCCAGGTCGCCGTGACCCGCGCGAACGAGGGATCGACACAGGCGGCTATCGCGGAGCTGGAGACGCGCCTCCTCGCGATCGACGGCCTGAGCGGTCCAGCCACGCGGCAGGCCTCATCGGACGGGACCGTGGCGCTCATCGGCGTCGTGATGTCGGGAAGCCAGAACGACCTCGAGAACCGGGCCATCGTGACCAGCGTCCGCAGCGACGTCGTGCCGGACGTGTTCGGGGATCTGCCCGGCGTGGAGGCCCTCGTGACCGGCGAAGCGGCGTACACGGCGGACGTGGTGGGCTTCTATGAGCGCGGGACGCCGTTCGTCTTCCTGTTCGTCCTCGGCTTCTCGTTCATCCTGCTGATGGTCGCCTTCCACTCCATCGTGATCCCGATCAAGGCGATCATCCTGAACCTGCTCGCGACCGGCGCTGCCTACGGGCTGGTGACGCTCGTCTTCCAGGAGGGCTGGTTCGCGGATGTGCTGGGCGTGAAACCTGGGGTCATCGAGTCGTTCGTGCCGATCTTCATCTTCACGATCCTGTTCGGGCTGTCCATGGACTACCACGTGTTCATCCTCACCCGGGTCAAGGAGGCCCGCGATCGCGGGCTGCCGTCCAACGCCGCCGTGGAGCGGGGCATCACCATCACCGCCGGCACGATCACCAGTGCCGCGGCGATCATGGTCGCGGTCTTCTCCGTGTTCGTGACCCTGGAACTGGCGATCATCAAACAGCTCGGCTTCGGTCTCGCGGTCGCGGTCTTCCTGGATGCCACGCTCATCCGCAGCGTCCTGCTCCCGTCGTCCATGCGTCTCCTGGGCGACTGGAACTGGTGGATGCCGAGGGCGCTGTCGTGGATCCCGCGGATCACGATCGAGGGCGAGTCGGAGGAGCCGGAGGAGCCGGAGGAGTCGAGGGACGTCCCGGAGGCGACACCGGCATGAGCCCCGCGCGGCGGAGCGCCGGCCTGCTGCTGTACCGGCGGACCCGGGATGGGGGCGTGGAAGTCCTGCTGGGTCACCCGGGCGGGCCGCTCTTCGCAGCGCGCGAGGAGGGGATCTGGAGCGTCCCGAAGGGCGAGTACGAGCCTGATGAGACGTCATGGGAGGTCGCGCGCCGCGAGTTCCACGAGGAGACGGGCCATCCAGCCCCGGACGGTCCCGCGATCGACCTCGGGGAGATCCGCCAGAAGGGCGGCAAGGTCGTGGTGGCCTGGGCTGTGGAGGGCGACCTGGATCCGGCAACGGCCCACAGCAACACGTTCCAGTTCCAGTGGCCGCCACGCAGCGGCCGGCTCATCACGATCCCGGAGCTGGATCGCGTGGCGTGGTTCACTCCCGATGAGGCCCGCCGGCTAATCAAGGACAGGCAGGTTCCGTTCATCGACCGGTTGATCGCGGTGCTCAGCGCCTGAAGGTGCGATATCATCCGCAACCCGTGGGCCCGTAGCTCAATGGCAGAGCAGCTGACTCTTAATCAGCGGGTTGAAGGTTCAAGTCCTTCCGGGCTCACCATCCACACCCGCGCGCCCGCACCCGGTCGTCGCGTGACTCCTGGTCACGGATCGGCCACCGCCATTCAGGGCTGGGGGCCAGGATCTGCGCTCCGGGTCGGTTTCCGGGACCAGCGTCTCGTGGCCGTCGGGGAAGTGTGACCCTGGGTCACGACGTGGGGATATCGAGCGCCGACCCCACCGTCCCGCGAGGTGCTACGCTTCGGGCGTCCTTTCATGGCCGGTCCTGTGAGGCTGGCGTACCGGTCCCGTGAGGCCGGCGAAGGAGGCCGAATGTCTGCGCATGCCCTTGCCCACCACGCCCCGGCGGCGGGTGGGTCGTTTTTCGGCTCGGACGCTTGATCGTCCCCCCGCCGCCGCGCGCAGCCGCCGTCGTGGACCCACGGATCGGCGACCTGGGTCCGGCGTTGCTGGCGTTGGAAGACGGGACGGTGTTCAGCGGGATCGCCTTCGGGGCACCGGTCGCGAGTGGCGGGGACCTCGTGGTCAACACGAGCCAGACCGGCTACCAGGAGGTCTGCACGGACCCCTCGTACGCGGGCCAGGTCGTGGTCATGACCTATCCACTCATCGGCAACTACGGTCGCGTCAGCGCCGACGACCAATCGCGCCAGCCGTGGCTCCGAGCGCTGGTCGTGGCCAACGCCACGGCCGCCGTCCTGGACGACGCCCGCCAGCTCGCGGCCCTCCTGCGCGACGCCGGCATCCCGGCCATCGCCGGCGTGGATACCCGGGCCCTGGCCCGGCACCTGCGCACGCACGGCAGCCTGCGCGGCATCGTGACCGCGCCCGGCGAGGTGGACCCCGGGCCCGCCTGCGTCGCGGCGCGCGCCGTCGCGCGCTGGGAGGACCAGGACTTCGTCCTCCAGGTCTCGCCGCCGTCCATCACCGAGTTCGGCGACGCGAGCGAAGGCGGGCCCCTGGTCGGCATCGTGGATCTCGGGCTCAAGTCGAACATCGTCCGGGCGATGCGCCATCGCGGCGCGCGAGTCCGGGTCTTCCCGCACACCGTCGACGCCTTGGACGTCCTTTCCAGCGACATCGATGGCCTGATCCTGTCGCCTGGCCCCGGTGACCCGGCGCGTCTGGAGCGCCAGGTCGCGCTCGCCCGCACCATCATCGACGACGGGCGGCCGTTGCTGGGGATCTGCCTGGGCCACCAGATCGTCGCGCGGGCCGCCGGCGCCGCGACGTCGCGCCTGCGATTCGGCCACCACGGCGCGAACCACCCGGTGCAGGACCTTGACCTGGGTCTGGTCCAGGTCACCGCCCAGAACCACGAGGTCCAGGTGCTGGGTGACTCGCTGCCGGAGGGAAGCGGGTTCCGGGTCAGCCAGATCAACCTCAACGACCGCTCCGTGGAGGGACTGCGCCACGCCGAGAAGCCGATCGAGACGGTCCAGTACCACCCGGAGGGCGCGCCGGGCCCGCTGGATGCCCTGGCCGTCTTCGACCGGTTCGTGGCCGCCGCTCGCGGGAGCGCCGGATGACCCCACCCGGCCCCAGGCCCGCGTCCGTCCTGATCCTGGGCAGCGGACCGGTCGTCATCGGCCAGGCCGCCGAGTTCGACTACGCGGGCACCCAGGCTTGCCGGGCCCTGCGCGCCGAGGGCGTGCGCACGATCCTGGTCAACAGCAACCCGGCCACGATCATGACCGACCCGGACGTGGCCGACGTCATCTACCTCGAGCCGCTCACGGTCGAGGCGGTCGAGGCGGTGATCGCGAAGGAGAAGCCAGAGGGCCTGCTGGCCGGGCTCGGTGGCCAGACCGCGCTCAACCTCGCCACGGCCCTGGCCCGCGCCGGCGTCTTCGAGCGGCACGACATCAAGCTCCTTGGCACGCCCCTGGAGGCCATCCACATGGCCGAGGACCGCGAGGCCTTCCGTGACCTCCTGGACCGCCTCGGTCAGCCGTACGCCCCGTCGTACATCGTGGAGGACGACGCGGCTATCGAGACGGCCCTCGCGACCATCGGCCTGCCGGCCATCGTGCGCCCCGCCTACACGCTTGGCGGCACCGGCGGCGGCATCGTGGAAACGGAGGCGGCGTATCGCGAGATCGTCCGGTCCGGCCTTCGGGCCAGCCCCATCAAGCAGGTCATGGTGGAGAAGTGCCTGGTCGGCTGGCAGGAGGTCGAGTACGAGGTCATGCGCGACGCGGACGACACGTGCATCGCCGTGTGTTCCATGGAGAACGTGGACCCGCTGGGCGTCCACACCGGCGACTCCATCGTCGTGGCCCCGGTCCAGACCCTGCCGGACCCGGTCCACCAGCGGCTGCGCAGCGCCGCCCTCGCGATCATCCGGGCACTGGGCGTGGAAGGCGGCTGCAACGTCCAGTTCGCGCTCTCGCCCGACTATACGGACTACGCCGTCATCGAGGTCAACCCGCGCGTCTCGCGCTCGTCGGCGCTGGCGTCCAAGGCGACGGGCTATCCCATCGCCCGGGTCGCGGCCCAGATCGCGGTCGGCCGGCGGCTGGCGGAGATCCCCAACGTCGTGACCGGCACCACCGTCGCCGCCTTCGAGCCGGCGCTCGACTATGTCGTCGTCAAGCTGCCGCGCTTCCCGTTCGACAAGTTCCCGACCGCCGACCGGACCCTCGGCTCGCAGATGAAGGCGACCGGCGAGGTGATGGCCATCGACCGGACCTTTGGTAGCGCGCTGAACAAGGCGCTGCGCGGTCTGGAGCAGGCCGGCGTGGGGCCACTCGCCGAGGACCCGACCTGGACGCCGATGTTCGACTACCTCGCCGGCGTCTATGCCGGCGACGCGGACGAGGACGAGCCCATCCGCTGGATCGACGAGCGGGGCGAGGCCTGCGAGAGCACTCGCCACGCGCAGCGGACGGCTGCGCCCGTCGTCCTCAAGCGGTTCCTGCAGCCGTCCGACTCGCGCCTGTGGCGGGTCCTTGGCCTGCTCCGGCGTGGCGTCCCAGAGGCCATCGTCGGCGAGGCGACCGGCATCTCCGCCTGGTTCCTGGCGGAGATGGGCCGGAACGTGGCCCTGGAGCGGGACGTGGCGACGATGGGGGAGCGGCTGGCCGATGCGGCCACGGACCCTGCGGCCGCCGAGCTGCTCGCGACGGTCAAGCGGGCCGGGTTCGGCGACAAGGAGCTGGCGGGGCTGTCCGGAAGCACGTCGGAGGCGGTGCGCGACGCCCGCCTGGCCCTGGGCATCGTGCCCGGGTACGCGATGGTGGACACCTGCGCGGCGGAGTTCGCGGCGGAGACGCCGTACTTCTACTCGACCTACGCCGCGTCCGGGTCGGTTCCGGAGGCCCCGCCCGTGGCTCGCCCCGCTGCCCTCGTCATCGGCTCAGGCCCCGTGCGCATCGGCCAGGGCATCGAGTTCGACTACTGCGCGGTGTGGGCCGCCGAGACGCTGCGCCGCAACGGCTGGCAGGCGGTCATGATCAACTCGAACCCGGAGACGGTCTCGACCGACTTCGATGCCTCGTCGCGGCTGTACTTCGAGCCGCTGGACCCGGAGAGCGTGCGCAGCGTCATCGATGCCGAGACGCCGCCCGGCGAGACGCTCCTGCCCGCGGTCGTCGCGTACGGCGGGCAGACGCCGCTCAACCTCGCCGCCCCACTGGCGGCGGGCGGCGTGCCGCTCCTCGGCTCGGACCTCGAGGCCATCGACCAGGCGGAGGAGCGCGTCCGCTTCGCGGCGCTGCTGGACCGCCTGGGCATCCCGCAACCGGAAGGCGGTATGGCCCACAGCACGGACGAGGCGCTGACCCTGGCCGAGCGCATCGGCTACCCGGTCATCGTCCGGCCGTCGTTCGTCATCGGCGGCCTGGCCATCGACTTCTGCTACTCGCCGTCCGACCTGGAGCGCCAGTTGGCCATGGCCACCGTCGTGGATCCCGATCGTCCCGTGCGCATCGATCGCTATCTCGAGGGCATCGAGGTCGATGTCGACGCGGTCAGCGACGGCGTCGACGTGCTCATCCCGGGCATGCTCGAACACGTCGAGCGGGCCGGTGTGCACAGTGGCGACAGCGTGGGTGTGTTCCCACCGCAGACGGTCAGCGAGGGCGACCAGGACCTCATCGTGTCCACGATGCAGCGGATCGTGCTGGCCCTCGGCGCCCACGGCCTGGTCAACGCCCAGTTCATCGTCCGCGATGACGGCGTCTACCTGATCGAGGTCAACCCGCGCGCCTCCCGGACGGTCCCGTTCCTGTCCAAGGTGACCGGCGTGCCCATGGTGGAGCTCGCGGTCCGCATCTCGCTGGGGGAGACGCTGGCTGGGATGGGCTGGGGTGGGGGATTGCTGGAGCCGCCGGCCTTCGTCGCGGTCAAGGCCCCGGCCTTCTCCACGGCCAAGCTGCGCGGCGTCGACCCGTCCGTGGGCCCCGGCATGCAGTCCACGGGCGAGGTCATCGGCATCCACACGGACCCGCGGGTCGCCCTGGCCAAGGCCTTACTGGGAGCGTCGCTTGTGCCGCCCCGTCCAGCCGTGGATGTCACCGGACCGGATCGCCCGCTCGCGCTGCTGTCCATCGCCGACCGGGACAAGGCCCACCTGCGCCGCCTTGCCGCGGGGCTGACCGGGGCGGGCTACCAGCTCGCGGCGACGCCCGGTACACGAGCGGCCCTCGCCGCCGCCGGTTTCGACGCGCGACCGGTGGCCAAGCTCGGGGAGGCCCCGGACGAGGCGATCGGCGAGGTGCCGATCCTGGACATGATCGCGAGCGGCGAAGTCCGGCTCGTGGTCAACACGCCGACCCCGCGCTCCGGGGCCGTCCGGGACGCCGCGGAGATCCGGCTCGCGGCGACGGGCGAGGGCATCCTGTGCCTGACCGCGATGGAGACGGCCGTCGCGGCCGCGGATGCGCTGGAGCCGGAGATCGCCGCCGAGCTATCGGCCGTGCGGGCGCTCGGGGAGTGGGTCCCGTCGCCGGGTCAGCCGCGGGCGGCCGTCACCGCCTGAGCCGCGTCCGGCGTGACCACGATGGCCTGACCCAACGACCACAGGGTCAACGTCGTGAGCGCGACCATCACCACGGCCAGCGGGACCTGGCGGGCCCGGATCAGCCCGGCGGACAGCCCGCCGGGTGCCTCCAGGACCGCGACCACGTGCCCGCCCCACGCCCCCATCATGTGCCCGCCGACGACCGCGGCCAGCTGGACGGTCCACACGAGGCCGGGCGGTAGCCAATCACCGTTCGGCTCGAAGAAGGCCGTGCCGAAGACATCCCAGCCCTGCTGGAACGGGTCGGAGATGGCGATGGCGATGCGCTGGCCGTCGATGAGCAGGTAGGTCAGGTAGTGGGCGATGAGGTAGCCGACCGCGATGGGCAGCAGGCCGGCGGCCGTCGCTCCGTTGCCGACCGCGCGGGTGACGAGGAGCGCCGCGCCGACGATGATCCCGAGGAATGCGAGGAAGATCCCCGTCACGAGGCCGATCGGCGGCAGGCCGAACAGGTCGTACCAGATCTGCGTCTGCGACAGACCGTCGTACAGGATGGAGCCGACGCCGAGGGCCACGATGACCACGTCCGCGAGCGAGAAGCCGGGCTCCAGGAGCCCCGACGCAAACGGACGGCGCGCCACCTGACCCGACTCGTCCACGAGCCGGTACGGGGCCATCCGACCCAGCAGCCGGAACCAGACCGTGAATACCTCGCCGCGCGAGCGCCACTCGTCCCGGCCGAACTGGGCCATCATCGCGAGGGTCAACGCCGTGTACACCACGAGCACGATGATCAGCGTTGACGGACCGGCATCCAGCACCAGCTCCATCCAGATGACG
Organism: Chloroflexota bacterium; assembly: GCA_040882345.1. Taxonomy (GTDB): domain Bacteria; phylum Chloroflexota; class Limnocylindria; order Limnocylindrales; family CSP1-4; genus SPCO01. The sequence goes on along the minus strand of JBBEBL010000188.1, from coordinate 8,927 downwards.
ACGACGAACCCGATGACCGCCGGCCAGCGCCCCAGCCCGTCCGGGTAGTGGGCGAGATCCCATGGGGCGATGCCCAGGCGCCGGATGACCCACGCCGCCATGTCGTGGAGCGTCGAGAAGGGATCCAGGAAGTGCCAGACGGGGCCGACGAGCGCCGACAGCATGGCGACGCCGACCCACGCATAGACCCACAGGAACAGGGTGGCGACCTCGGCCGCGCTGGAGCCGCCGATGATCCCCTGGGCGACGATCCAGGCCCAACCGACCAGGCCGATGACGCGCAGTCCGACGCGGACGATCATCGGCGGGAGGGCGCCGGTCCCGTCGGTCGCCGGTCGGTCGGCGCGGACGTCACGGACGAGCACGAACAGGAACGACAGGCCGACGGTGACCGCGGCGCCCGTCAGGTAGACGGCCAGCGGCAGCCGGCTGGTGTACGTGGCGCTCAGGGCGTGGCCCAGCGCCGTGCCGGGGAGGGCGAGGGCCAGGAGGCCGGCGCCCGTGAGGATGGCGAGGAGGCGCCTCACGCGGGGGGGCTCGTCCGGTCGCGCCGGCCCATGAGCAGGCCGGCCGCGATCACGACGACCGCCAGGCCCGCGATGATCGGGATCAGGACGTCGGCCGTGCCAGCCGCGGGCTCGTCCCCGTCACCGGACGGGGCAGGAGATGGGGAAGGGGACGGCGCAGCGGACGGGGACGAGGAGGGCACCCCCGTCGGGGACGGGGACGAGGACGGGGACGCGGTCGGTGCCGTCGTGGGCGCCGGGGTCGCCGTCGGGGCGAGCTCCACCGTGAACGCCCACGTGCCGCGCACCAGGTGGCCGTCGTCGCTCGCCGCGGTCCAGCGGGCTTCGTACTCGCCGGGCGCGAGATCCGGCACGTCCGCGATGATGAGCCGCGATGGGTCGGCGGGATCCAGCTGACCGGTGGCCACGGTCGTGCCCGCCGCGTCGCGCAGCGTGATCCCGGATCCATCCGCCCGGAGCGGCTCGCTGAAGACGGCGATGATCTCCGCCGGCGAGCCCTGTGTCGTGGCCCCATCGGCGGGCGCGCTGCTGACCAGCTCCGCGTCGGCGGCAACGCCCGCCGGGAGGGCGAGTGCCAGGCCGACGGCGAACGCGAGCGACAGGACCGCGCCGACGCGCGTTCGTGCAGGGTGTGGTGTCATGGGTTGAGTCTACGGAAGGTCACGAGATCCGGCGCGGCGTCTCGTACGAACCGTCCAGTAGGAAAGGCGTGACCGACATGGCGGCGCCGACACGACGAAGGTGACCAGATGCAGATCCAGTACGCAGATGACCCGGGGAGCTACCAGCCCGGGGCCTGCAACATCGGCCCGGCGGAGGTCGCGCAGCGCCGGATGGGCGGGCTGGTCGCAGTCGGCGCGGCGGCGGTCCTGGCGCTGGCCCTCGTCGCGATCGGGGCACCGGAATGGACGCGGCTGGCGGTCATCGCGCCCCTGGCGGCCGGCCTCATCTCCCTGGAGCAGGTCAGGCGGCGGTTCTGCGTCGGGTTCGCCATGGCCGGCATCCGCAACTTCGGCCCGCTGGGATCCCCTCAACGCGTGGATGACGACGCGGCCCGGTCAACGGATCGGCGGGCGGCGCTCGTCATGGTCGCGTACATGACGGCCATCGCGTCCGTCATCGGGGTCGCGTTCGCGCTCCTCCCGGTCTGACCCGCCTGTCACGCCGCCTGTCGGTCGCTGCCCGCGAGGGCGGTCGGCACGGCGCTCGGGACGCCGGCCGTCCCGGTCGTCGACGCAGATGCCGGGGTCGGCACGACACCTGCCGGAGCGAACGCGGCGGCGCGCAGTTCTCGCTCGCGGCGGACGCCCTGCGCCACGCGCTGCAGGTCGGCGGTGCGGTCTCGGACGAGATCGATCAGCGGATCCAACTGGTGCTCCTTCCTTCGGTGGTCGTGACGGGATGGGTCGTGCTCATCTTCTCTGTGTTAGATGACGGTCTAACTTGGTGACGTAGCGACATCCGGGTGTGCTCCTTTGGGGCTCAGATCAGGGGACGAGGAAGCCGGCGAGGTCGGCGGACGCGGCTTCCAGGCGCTCGCGGCGGAGCGTGTAGTAGATGACGGCGCCCGACTCGGTCACGGTGACGAGTCCGGCCGCGCGCAGCAGCGCGAGGTGATGCTTGATGGTGGGCTTGGACAGGTCCAGTTGCTGGGCGATCTCGGTCAGGTAGAGGTCCTTGCCGGCCAGCAGCTTCAGGATCCGCAGGCGCGTCTCGTCTCCGAGCGCACGATGGAGCCGGATCAGGGCGGCCGGCGGGGACAGCCGATCCACGACCTCCAGGGCCTCGTCCGCGACCGGGTAGCCGAAGAATCGCCAGTCGTCGCCGGCCAGGAGGAAGTTGAACGGCCGGCTGAAATAGGACGGTGCGAGGATCACCCGCCGGATGCCGACCTCGCCCAGCCAACGGACGCCGCCCGTCGTGCGTTCGATGAGCTCGGAGCCCGCGTAGGCGCCGCGGTCCGCGGCCCGCAGCGCGTGATCGCGTTCCAGGATCTTCCGGATGCGCGGCTCGATCGCCGTGAACGGCGTAGCCCACGCCCGCAGGACCCGGACGATGCGGCGATGGGCGTCCGGTGGATCGGACAGGAGGGCGTGGATCCCAGCCTTGTGGTCCGGCATGTGGTCGCGCAGGGCATCCAATGCCTCGGAGTCGCCCGCGATGGCGCGCTGCACCAGGTCGCCCAGCTCCGGATCGCGCTCCACGTCGCGAAGGATCGCGCGGAGGAGGTCATCCGTGCTCACGGCGTCCAGGGCGTCCACGAATGCGGCCGCCGTCTGGACCTCGGGCCGATCGACGGCGAACCCGGCAAGGAAGATGCCGAGCTCCGCCGCGAAGATGCCGCCGTCGAACTCGGCGCGGACGTTCGCCGGCATCGCGGCCTTCGTTTCGCGGAGCCAGGTCCGGTCGGCCTCGGGCAGGTCCTCCGTCCGGCCGGCCTCGTCCGTCAGGCTGAACAGGAAGTCGTAGACGGGTCGCACGTCCCATTCGATGGCGAAGCCGGCGCCGGGCGCGGCAAAGTCGCGAACCTGCGGGCTCGCCGGGGCGGGTCGGTCCTTGGTCGCGGGTCGGACGGGGCTCATCTGGGTGTGTCGTGCCTCTAACCAGTGTTAGACGTATATCTAACATCAGTCGTGGAGCCATGTCAAGACGCCAGCGCGTCGGAGGCCATCGGCTCGGACGCGCTACGATCGTCGATGTCCAACCCGGTCATGATCGTCCGGGCTTGCCGCCCGGCCCGAGATCGCCACCAGGAGTCGCGCGTGCCCACCAGCGTCCCCCAGGTCGAGTTCACGGACGAGCGACTGGCCAACGGCCTGCGTGTGATCGTCGCGGAGGACCACCTCGCCCCCGTCGTCGCGATCAACCTCTGGTACGACGTCGGCTCGAAGCACGAGGAGCCAGGCCGGACGGGGTTCGCCCATCTCTTCGAGCACGTGATGTTCCAGGGCAGCCGGCATGTCGGGAAAGCGGAGCACATCGCCATCGTCCAGGCCGCGGGCGGGACGATGAACGGCACGACCTGGCTGGACCGCACGAACTATTTCGAGACGCTGCCATCGCACCAGCTGGACGTGGGCCTGTGGCTGGAGGCGGACCGCATGGCGACCCTCCTCGACGCGCTCAGCCAGGAGAACCTGGACAACCAGCGCGAGGTCGTGAAGAACGAGAAACGCTGGTCGTACGACAACCGCCCTTACGGGTCGTGGCAGGAGAAGCTCCAGGGCCACCTCTTCCCGCCGGAACACCCGTACCACCACTCCACGATCGGGTCCATGGAGGACCTGGACGCCGCCTCCGTGGAGGACGTCAAGGCGTTCTTCCGGACCTGGTATGCCCCGAACAACGCCGTGCTGTCCATCGTCGGCGACGTGGACACCACGGACGTCCGGCGCAAGGTGGAGCGCTACTTCGGCGCCATCCCGGCAAACCCGGACATCCCGTCGCTGCCGGACCTGTCGCTCCCCCCGACCCTGGGCGGAGAGCGCCGCGAGACCGTCTTCGACAAGGTCCCGTTGCCGCGGATCTATGTCGGGTTCCGGGCCCCCGTGTTCGGTGACCCGCGGCTGGATGCCCTGGATGTCGCCGGTCAGATCCTGGCCGGCGGGAAGGGGAGTCGCCTGCATCGCCGCCTGGTCCGCGATGAGCGCATCGCCCAGGACGTGGCCATATTCACGCTCGGGTTCATCGGCGGCGGATCGGTGTGCGCCGGTTGGGCGACGGTCCGACCCGGGGTGACCGTGGCCCGCGTGGAGGCAGCCCTGCTGGAGGAATTGGAGCGCATCTCGGTCGAGCCGGTCAGCGCGGACGAACTGGCCCGCGCCTTCGCCCTCATCGAGGCGGACGAACTGGGCGCCCTCCAGCGCGTCGAGGAACGCGCCGATCGACTGTCCATGTACGCCACCCTGTTCGACGATCCGGGGCTCATCAACCGGATGCTGCCGCGGTACCTCGCGGTCACGGCGGAGGCGATCCGCGACGTCGCCGCGGCCACGTTCCGGCCGGACAACCGCCTCGTCCTGACCTACCTGCCGGAGGGCAGCACCGTGGACGAACCGGCCGTGGATCACGACGCCCGCGACGAAGAGAGCGCTCGCGACGCGTCCGACGAAGAGGTGGCCGCGTGAGCGCCCCGACGACGGACGAACGAGACGGCGCGGTGATCGCCCACCGTCCGGAGCCCGGGACGCCGCGACCCTACGAGTTCCCACGCGTCACGGAGACCCGCCTGGCCAACGGCCTGACCATCGTCGTCGCCGACCTGCCGGGCCGCCCGCTGGTCAGCGCCAGCGTGGTGCTGCCGGGCGGCGCCGCGGACGAGCCACCCACCGCGGCCGGATCGGCGGTCCTCGCGGCGCGGGCGCTCACGGAGGGCACGGAACGGTACGACGCCGTCGCCCTCATCGAGGCATCAGAGCGGCTGGGTGCTTCCCTGCACGCGGAGGCCGGATGGGATGCCACGACCATCGCGGTGGAGGTGCCGGCATCGCGTCTTGACCCGGCACTGGAGCTGCTCGCCGAGGTCCTCCTCCGCCCGACGTTCCCGACCGAGGAGGTGGATCGACTCCGCGACGAGCGGCTCAACGACATCCTCCAGGCCCAGGCTGATCCGCGGCGACGGGCCGAGGAGACGTACATCGGGACGGTCTTCGCGGCCGAATCCCCCTATCACCGGCCCGCGGGCGGCACGCGCGCAACCGTTGAGGGCCTGACCGACGCCGACCTCCGCGCGTCCTATCAGCGCGCCATGGATCCCTCGCGCGCGACGCTCGTCGTGGCTGGCGACCTGGGCGGGCAGGACGTCGTCGCCATCGCGGGACGCCTGCTCGGCGACTGGACCGCCCCCGCCGGTGGGGCGCCCTCGGCCCCTGGTCCTATCGTCGACACCGCCGCATCGGCCGTCCGCGTGGTCCGCGTCGTCCATCGGCCGGGCAGTGTCCAGACGGAGATCCGCATCGGCCATGTCGGCCTGCCGCGGCGCATCCCCGACTACCACGCCGTATCCGTGATGAGCTCCATCCTGGGCGGGCTGTTCAACTCGCGCCTCAACATGCAGCTGCGCGAGGCGAAGGGCTACACGTACGGCGCCAGCGCCGGGTTCGATCTGCGACGCGGCGCTGGTCCGTTCGCGGCCCGGGCCGCGGTCAACACGGAGGTCACGGTCCCGGCGATCCTTGACACCATCGCCGAGCTGGAGCGCATGCGCGCCGCGCCCGTCACGGCCTCGGAGCTGGCGGCCGCCCGGGACTTCCTCGTCGGGGTCTTCCCGTTGCGCTTCGAGACCGCGGGCGCCGTCGTCGGGGCCCTCACCGGGCTGGCGGTCCACGGCCTGCCCGTTCAGGAACTCATCGACTACCGTTCGAACATAGAAGCGGTGGACGCGGGGGCGGTCGCCGCCGCGGCCCAGGCGCACCTCCACGTTGAGCGCGCTGCCATCGTGCTGGTCGGCGACGTGGACGCCTTCGGGCCTGCGCTGGAGGCTGCGGCGCTGGGCACGATCGTGATCGACCGCGACGCGGGACCCCAGGCCGCTGGCCCCTCCGCGTCGGACGTCGAGGGTGAGGCCCCCGGGCCAACCGATGACGATCCGGACCGCGGACCAACGGCCGGTGCGGAGGAGCCATCGCTCCCCGGCACGAGTGACGATCCCGCCGCCGCCGACACCTCTCCCCCCGAGCGTCCTTCCGGCGGCTGAAACCTTTTCGCATCGGTTCGTCTCATGGGAGTAGCGGCCGGCCACATGCCAAGGCCGGCGATGGGAGAGACGAACGATGCGGATGGACCCACGGATGCTGCGCGGTCTCGGGACCGGCATCATCACCCTGTTCCTGGCGGGCGGCGCGGTCTTCGCGGCCAACGGCTTGACGCCAAGCCAGACGCCGACACCGCTTCCAGCGTTGACCACGGTGGCCGAGACGGCCGAGCCGACCGAGACGGCCGAGCCGACCGAGACGGCCGAGCCGACCGAGACGGCCGAGCCGACCGAGACGCCGGAAGCCAGTGACGACAATGGCGGCGCGCGTCCCGCCGGCGCGACAGACGACGCTGCACCGAGCGGCACCGCGCGGCCGGCTGCCACGGATGACCACGACCAGGGCGATGATGACCAGGGCGTCGACGATGACGCCAG
>JBBEBL010000188.1:0-2170 GCA_040882345.1 Chloroflexota bacterium | reverse complement strand
GACGACAGCGACGACGACTGACCGGCGTCTGCGGCCAGCGCCGGCGTGGTTCCGCCCGATGCAGGACGATGGACCGGCTCGCTCCACGGCGACGTGGGGTCGGGCCGATCCTTCGCGTCCCGCGAACGACACGTTTCGAACCCGGGGAGTCAGCCCATCAGCCGTGACCCACGGTTCATCGATCCGTCGATGGACCACGCTGCTGACCGGACCATCGTCGCTGCCGTCATGGCTGGCGACCGCGACGCGTTCCGCCGTCTCGTCGAACGTGAGTCGGGGTCCGTGGTCCGTGCCTGCCATCGGATCCTCGGCGATCATGCCGAGGCAGAGGATGTCGCTCAGGAGGCCTTCGTGACCGCCTACCGCTCCCTGGCGACATGGCGCGGCGACGGACCGTTCGGGGCGTGGCTTTCGCGGATCGCGGTCCGCCTCGCGCTGCGTGCCGTGAGCCGTCGCAAGACCGTGACCTGGCGGGATCTCTCGGGACGCGACCGCTCAGACGCCGTAGCCGCGCCCGCCGACCGCGCGGCCGACCGTGCGGCCCTGGATGCCGCGCCGTGGACGGATCCGGCGGTCCTGTCCATGCGTGCCGAGCGTGCGACGGAGATCCGTGCCGCGGTAACCGCTCTGCCCGAACCGTATCGGGAGGTCGTGGCCCTCCGGTTCTTCGCGGAGGCCTCGCTGGAGGAGATCGCCCGCCAGACCGGTCGGCCGCTGGGGACGGTCAAGACCCACCTGCACCGCGGACTCGCTCGACTCCGCGTGGCCATGGACGGAGGCGATCGATGAGCGGGCCGCGCCGACGGTTCGACCCAAGCGAGCTCACCGGCGCCGCGAGCGACCCATTCGGCGACGCGGAGGCCGCCCGCGTGCTCGCCACCGCCCGCGATCTCGAGGAGTTCGCCCGTGCCGAGTCGATCACGCCGAGCGTGGGGTTCGAGGACCGCGTGATGGCCGCGATCGCCACGGAAGCACCGCCGCGCACCGTGGTGACCGGTGGTCGGCTGAGCGGCCTGCTCACCGCGGTCCGCGACGCGTGGCGGATCACCTGGTCCGGAGGTCGCCCACTGGCGGTGCGTGCTCAAGCCCTGGCGCTGGTCCTGCTGGTGGCCCTGGCCGTCGGATCGGTCGGGACGCTGGCCGCGGTCGGGGCCGTACGGCTGCTGTCCGGCGATCCGTCGCCATCGCCCGTCGTGGACCCGAGTCCGTCGCCGAGTCCGTCGCCCAGTCCCGCGCCGACCCCATCGTTGCAGCCGAGTCCGCCGCCGTCAGAGAGCGTATCCCCCTCGCCCAGCGAGACGCCAGAGGCGACAGAATCCGCCGAGCCCACCAACGGGTCGTCGTCCGATACGGCCACGAACCGTCCCACCAGCACGTCTGGATCGGGGTCCGACGACGACCACACGGCCGAGCCCGACGAGACGCCGGAACCCGACGAGACCCTCAAGCCGGGCGAGACCCTCAAGCCCGGCGAGACCCTCAAGCCCGGCGAGACCCCCGACGCGAGCGACGACTGACCTCCGCCTCACGGCGAAGTGCCCGCGTTGGTACGCTGACCCCGTGATCATCGTCGTGGGACCCGTGGCTGCGCTGGACGAGCCGGGGGATGACGCCCTGACCCCTGCCGGACTGACCGCGGCCATCGCGCACGCGGCATCTGCGGCCGGCGCCGGCGTGGAAGTGGTCACGCGCATCGGCGACGATGCAGCCGGGGACTCGGTCCTGCTCGCGTTCGCGGCAGGCGGCATCGGGCACGTCGCCACGCTGCGCGATCCCGCGCACCCAACGGTGATCGTGCTCGCCCAGGCGGATGGCGCCGATCCAGACACGGGCGCCGACACCGCATCCGATGAGCCGGTCGCGCCCGGAGGCTTGGCCCCGAGCCTTGATGCGGCCGACGTCGGCCTCGCCCTGCGCTACCTGGCCGACGAGCGGGTCATCGTCCTCGTCCATGCCGCCGACCCGGGCGTCACGGCGGAGGCGGTGGCGGCAGCCGGATACGCCGGTGCGCACCTGGTACTCGTGACCGCCCCCGGTGAGCCGCCCCCCGGCGACCTGCCACCAGGTGCCCTCGTCGTCGAGGCGACCGACGATGCGGACGGGGTCGCGGCGCTCGTGGGTCGGTACGCCGCCGCCGTGGACGGTGGGCAGGATCCGGACGCGGCATTCG
>JBBEBL010000187.1:3909-16984 GCA_040882345.1 Chloroflexota bacterium | reverse complement strand
GTGATCCCGACAGCGCCGAATGCCCGTTGAGCCATGGCGATGGGAACGACCACGGCGCGTCCGCTCGCCCCGCCCCACGGCCCGTCGGCGGCGAGGATCCCGACGATCCGGAACGTCATCGGGGCTTCCGGGCCCTGGATCGTCAGCTGGGCTCCAACGGACATCGAGTCCTCGAGGGCCAGGGTCGCGGTGACCAGCGCGCTCGCCTCGTCCGGACGCGCCAGTCCGGACCCCGCGGAGAGGGTCAGGTCGTGCAGGGCTGACTCGGCGGCCGGATCGATCCCGACGACGGTGACCGGTGGCGGCAAGGCGTCACCGGGCGCGAACAGCTCCAGGCCGAGGTAGGTACGGCGCTCCAGTGCCGGCGCGGTGACGGCCACACCGGGCGTCCGACTGATGGCGTCCACCGTGGCGCCGGACAGGCCGGCCTCCCCGAACGTCGCGACGCGCAGGTCCGCCCGGCCGACCATCGTGGACACGGCCCGGTCAACGGCGGCGTCGATACCGGCGTTCGTGGCCAGTCCCGCGAACAGCACGGCGACGCCCAGGGCGACACCGCCCATCGTGAGCAGCGTGCGCAGTGGTCGGGCCCGGAGGCTGCGCCACGCGAGTCGATCAAGGCCGCGCATCGTCGCGCCTCAGAGGCCGAGCTGGCCGAGTCGACCGATCAGGACCGTCGGGTCGTGGTCCGCGCGCCGCCCGAGCTCGATCGTGTCCCGGATCCGGCCATCGCTGACCACCAGCACGCGGTCCGCGTAAGCGGCCGCGCGCGCGTCGTGCGTGACGAGCACGATCGTCTGCCCGCGCTCGTTGCAGGACCGCCACAGCGCATCCAGCAGTTCGTTCCCGGTGGTGTAGTCGAGGTTGCCCGTCGGCTCGTCGGCGAACAGGAGGGCCGGCCGCGTGACGAGCGCCCGCGCCACGGCGACCCGCTGCTGTTCGCCGGTGGAGAGCTGGTCCGGCTTGTGACGTTCCTTGCCGATGAGGTCCACGATCTCGATCGCGTCCCGCACGCGGCCCGCGAGCTCGCCGCGCGATGGATCCTGCCCGGCGATCGTGAACGGCAGGGCCACGTTCTCCGTGACGTCGAGGAGGGGGATCAGGTTGAACGACTGGAAGACGAACCCGGTCCGATCCCGACGGAGGCGCGTCGCGCGGTCGTCCGACAGCGTGCTGATGGACTGGCCCTCCAGGATGACCTCGCCGGTCGTCGGCCGATCAAGGCCGCCGAGCAGGTGCAGGAGCGTGCTCTTGCCGCTGCCCGACGGACCCATCAGGGCCACGAACTCGCCGGCCACCACGGACAGGGATACGCCGCGCAGAGCGTCAACGGTAGTGGACCCCAGCGGGTAGGCCTTGGTCAGGTCGCGGGCCTCGAGGATCGGGCCGGCGGCCACATCGACCGCGGCGTGGTGATCGAGTGTCGTGGTCATGGGTGCCTCGGGTCTGGAACTGACGTGTCATGCGAACGGTACCGGGGCATCGTCGCCTCCGTCACGGCGGACGAGTCACGTCCCGAAGAACAGCCCCGTCACTCCGCCCACGATCGTGGCCAGGAGGCCCTGGCCGGTGGTCGGAGCCACGATCCGTAGCCCCGTGTCCGTGACGGCCGAGCCCGGTCCGGACGCCTGGCCCGGCGGGGTCCCGGCGCCGGACGATCCGCCGTCGCCCTGCTCACCGCCGTTGCCATCGCCGGCATCCTGGCCACCCGGGCCGATGCCCTTGCCGCCGTCGCCGTCGTCGGACGGCTCCGCGCGCCAGGGGGCAGTCGGGATCGGTGTCGGCTCTGGTGTCGGGGTCGGCTTCGGGGTCGGCTTGGGCGTCGGCTTCGGGGTGGGCTTGGGGGTGGCCTTGGGCTTCGCGGTCGGCTTGGGCGTGGCCTTGGCCGTCGGCTTGGGGGTGGCCTTGGGCGTCGGCTTGGGGGTCGGCTTGGGCGTCGCGGTCGTCGTGGTGCACCCGGCGCGGTCGGCGAACAGCACGGTCCACATCTTCTTGCCGTCCGGGCCCTTGTACGCCCCGACGCCGATCACGTCCCAGGCGGAGCCCAGGATGTTCTGGCGATGGCCCGTCGACTTCATGAACATGTCGTGGATGGCCGCGGTGGCCGTGTCGTCCGGGTAGTTGTTCCAGCCGATGTTCTCGCCGGCGGACTTGTAGCAGTAGTCCTTGGCGTCGAGCTTCTTGAAGACGGACCCGTAGCCCGGGATGTCGTGGCTGAAGTAGTCGCGCTCGATCATGTCCTTGCTGCGCCAGCGGGCCACGGACGTCAGCGTGTCCGACACCTTGAGCGCCTTGAGGCCGGCGGCAGCGCGGCTGCGGTTGGTCAACGCGACGAGGTCGGCCTCCGAGGCGGACGAGAACGCATTGGCGTCCCAGGCGAGCGTGGGCGCGGGCGTCGCCAGCGCGAACACGCTGCTGGCGGCGAACAGGAGTGCGACCACGCCGGCGGTCCGGCGAGGTGCCGTGGCGGGTGTCGAGTGCAGTACGGACATCGTGGATCCAATTCCCCTCGGGGGCCGTCGCTGGGGGCGGCGGCGGGGCTTCTTGTGTAGTCCTCACGGTAGGCAGCCGGTGCGGAGAGGTCCCCCGCGCGATGGTCCCGCCCCGGTCCGGCCCTGGGTACTGGCGGGTCTACGGCACTGTGGTGAGGTCCGCGGTCGGAAGGAACGGTCCGGGGCAGTCCGGGGCGGTCCGGCGAGGTTCGACCTCCCGCTCCAGGTGTGGCACGATGCCGGCGATGACGGACCATGCCCGCACTGTCCTGATCACCGGTGCCACCGGCCACCTGGGCCGGGCCGCCGCACGAGCCTTCGCGAACGACGGGGCACCACTCGGGCTGGTCGGGACGGACCGCGCCCGGTTGGAGGCCATGGCCCGCGATCTGGGCTTGGCGGACGAGGACTGGGCCGGCGGTGTGGGCGACCTTCGAGACGAAGCCTCGGCTCGCGCTGCGATCGCCGCCGTGACGGATCGCTTCGGGCCGGCTGACATCCTCCTCCACCTCGTGGGTGGCTGGACCGGAGGCGTCGAACTGGCGGACGTCGAATCGGCCGTGCTGGATGACATGCTGGGACAGCACGTCTGGTCCACGTTCCACGTGACGCGCGCCGTGGTCCCGTCCATGGTCCAGCGTGGCTTCGGCCGGATCGTGGCGATCACCTCGACAACAGCGGCCGCGCCCGGTCCCCGGATGGCCCCATACGTGGCCGCCAAGGCCGCCCAGGAGGCGCTGCTCAGGGGGCTCGCCCGCGAGGTCGCGTCCTCCGGGGTCACCGTGAACCTCATCGCCGTGAAGGCCATAGACGCGGAGCGGGAACGCGAGACCGCGCCCTCCGCGAAGAACGCGTCATGGACGACGCCGGACGAGATCGTCGCGACGATCCGTTACCTGTGCTCAGATGCCGCCGCGGCGGTGAACGGGGCACGCATCCCGCTGGACGGACGCTAGGCCCGGTAACGCCATGCCCGCTCCGGCTCGGGCAGGTTGCGTCGACCGGGTAGGATTTGTATTCCGCGCCCGAAGTCCGGGCGCTCGAGGACTGGCCGGCCATACACGCGCGGGCCGTCGCGCCGCTTCTGTGCGTCCTCGTCAAGGCCGAGCAGCGACACGTTCCCATAGGGGGCCTACTCGGTCTCGCGATATCCGACGCGGCAGCCACCGTCCTGCCGTACGACGCGAGGCTGATCCCTCATCGGTCCAACGTTGCTGCACCGCGTCAGGAGTGCCGATGACCGTGGGAATCGACCGGATGCTGGAGGAGCAGGTTCGCTATTACCGGGTTCGCGCGCCTGCCTATGACGAATGGGCTGACCGCACGGGCGACTTCGACCGTGGCCATCGGAACGACGGCTGGTTCATCGAGAAGCAGCGTCTTGTCGCCGCCCTGGATGACTTCGAGCCGTCGGGTGACGTGCTCGAGATCGCCGGGGGCACCGGCCAGTGGAGCAGCATCTCGTTCGTCACGCCCGCTCACTGACAGTGCTCGACGCTGCCCCGGAGCCCTTGCGGGAGAACAAGCGACGGCTGGGAGGCGATGCGGGGCACGTCTCCTACCAGCAGGCCGACATCTTCGACTGGAAACCCGACCGCCGCTACGACACGATCTTCTTCTCGTACTGGCTGTCCCATGTTCCGCCGGAGCTGTTCGAAACGTACTGGGAGCGGGTGGCGGGCTGCCTGGCCCCCACCGGGCGTGTCTTCCTGATCGACAATCTCCAGTCGAACCACGCCGAGCGTCTGGATCCCGAGATCCCCGGCGACGACGGCGTGAGCGTCCTGCGTCCTGCGCCCGATGGCAGGATGTACCGCGTCTGGAAGGTCCTGTGGCGACCGGACGACCTGCGCGAGGCGCTGAGTGCCCTTGGCTGGGCGTTCGACGTGTACGCGACCGGGTCGTACTTCATGTGGGCCGAGGGACGACGGTCGCACGCTCCCTACTGAACGGCGTCCGCTAGGTCCGGGCCACGAGCGCCTGCGCTTCCTCGATGATCCGGGCGAGGTGGTCGTCGCCCCGGAAGCTCTCGGCGTAGACCTTGGTCACGTTCTCCGTGCCGGACGGTCTGGCCGCGAACCAGCCGTCCGCGGTCGTGACCTTGAGGCCGCCGATGGGCGCCCCGTTCCCGGGGGCGTTCGTGAGGATGGCCGTGATCGGGTCGCCGGCGAGGGTCGTGGCGGTCACGTCGGCCGGCGACAGTCGTCCCAGCGCCGCCTTCTGGTCCGGGGTCGCCGGCGCGTCGATCCGCCGGTAGACGGGGGCGCCGAAACGCTCCGTCAAGCCCGCGTAGGTCTCGCCGGGGTCCCGCCCCGTGGCTGCCGTCAGCTCGCAGGCCAACAGGTCCGCGATGATCCCGTCCTTGTCCGTGGTCCAGACGGTCCCGTCGCGCCGCAGGAACGAGGCGCCGGCGCTCTCCTCGCCGCCGAACCCGATGGACCCGTCCACGAGGCCATCCACGAACCACTTGAAGCCGACCGGCACCTCCACGAGGCGGCGGCCAAGGTCGGCCACCACCCGATCGATCATGGACGATGAGACGAGCGTCTTCCCCACCCCGACATCGGCACCCCACCCGCGGGCACCGCCGAACAGGTAGGCGATCATCGCGGACAGGACGTGGTTGGGGTTCAGCAGGCCGGCCGACGGGGTGACCACGCCGTGGCGGTCCGCGTCGGCATCGTTGCCAAGGGCGATATCGAAGCGATCGCGCAGCGCGATCAGCCCGGCCATCGCGTTGGGTGACGACGGGTCCATGCGGATCTTGCCGTCCCAGTCATAGGTCATGAACCCGAAGCGCGGGTCCACCCGGTCGTTGGTCACGGTCAGGTCCAGCCCGTGCCGCTCGGCGATGACCGCCCAGTACGCGACGGCCGCGCCGCCCATGGGGTCCACGCCGATGCGCAGGCCGGAGGCGGCGATGGCGGCCATGTCGATGACGGACGGCAGGTCGTCCACGTACGTGCCCAGGAAGTCGTACGGGGTCGTCTCGAGGGCGGCCCGCTGGTACGGCGTGCGCTGGATCCCGGCGATGCCGTCCGCGCCGTCCGACTCGAGGATCCGATTGGCCTCGTCCTGGATCCAGGTCGTGACGTCCGTGTCGGCCGGACCGCCATTGGGTGGGTTGTACTTGAATCCTCCGTCATCCGGTGGGTTGTGCGACGGCGTGACGACGATCCCGTCCGCCAGGTGCCGCCAGCTGTCCTTCGGCCGGTTCGCAACGATGATCGCGTGGGACAGCGCGGGGGTCGGCGTGAACCCATCCCGGCTGTCCACGCGGACGTCCACCCCGTTCGCCACCAGGACCTCTATGGCCGTCCGCGTCGCCGGCTCTGAGAGAGCGTGGGTGTCGCGGGCGATGAACAGCGGACCCGAGTAGCCGCGGCTGCGACGGTAGCGGCAGATCGCCTCCGTGATGGCCAGGATGTGCGGCTCGTTGAACGCGCCGCGGAACGATGAACCGCGATGGCCGGACGTCCCGAACGCGACGCGCTGGGTGGAGTCGGTCGGGTCCGGAGCGATGTCGTGATAGGCGGCCAGCAACGCGTCGATGTCGACGAGGGCCGCGGGGTCCGCGGGCTGGCCGGCTCGGTCGCTGGGCACGGGGTCCGCCTCCTTCCGTCCGCCGAACGGCGGCGTGACATCCAGTCTGCCAGACCGCGCCCGACCCGCGGCAGCGTCTCCGATATACTCCGCAGGCCTCGTCCACCCGCGCAGCGCGCGACCGCCACGGACGAACGCGCCGCGGTGGCCTTAGCTCAACCGGCAGAGCACTGGATTGTGGCTCCAGAGGTTACGGGTTCGAGCCCCGTAGGCCACCCCAAGCCCCCGGGTGTGACTCGATGGCGCTGGCGGTACCATCGCCGTGACCACGACCAGACGTGCACCCGTGCCCCGAGGTGGATGCATGACGGATGGACCGCGCCGCGCCCCGTTCTGGAGTACGCCCGCCCAGATCGCGTTCACGTACCTGGTGGTCGCGGTAGCCTGGATCCTCGTCTCGGACTCGGCGGTGGAGTCGATCGCGGGGCAGTACGCCGGCTTCAAGGCCTTCCTGCAGTCCACCAAGGGAACCGGATTCGTGGTCGTCACGGCCATCGGTCTGTACCTGGCGATGCGTCGTCGCCAGCGGGCCGACCAGGGCGTCATCGCGGAGCTTGCCGATCGAGAGGGGCGCCTGCGGTTCCAGGCGGCCGTCCTGGCCGGGACCCGGGACGCGATCACCGTGACGGACGGCGACCGACGCATGACCTACTGGAACGAAGCGGCGGAGCATCTCTTCGGCATCCCGGCGGATCAGGCCCTCGGCCGGACCATGGCCGAACTCGTCGAGTACGAGATCATCGCGGAGGCCGGAGAAGCGACGCCCCTCTCCGTGGTCGCGGGCGGCGGGACGTGGCGCGGCGACGCACGCGTCCAGCGCCCCGATGGGGCGACCGTCCGGGTCGAGGTCACGATCAGTCCCATCACGGATTCCCGCGGTCGCGTCGGGAGGATCTCCAGCTCTCGAGACGTGACCGCCGTGCGTCGCCAATCGGAGACCCTGGAGACCATGTTTCGCGCGTCGCCATTGCCCGTCATCCTGCTGGACGCGGACCAGACGGTCGCCTACTGGAACGAGGCGGCGGAGCGCCTGTTCGGCTTCACGGCGGCGGAGATGCTCGGGACCCGCTCTGCGCTGACACCACCGGACGAGGCTGATGCGGCCAGCGTGGCGTTGACCAGGCTCGCGCAAGGCGAACCAGTGACCATGGATGTGACCCGCCGGGCGAAGGACGGCTCGCTGATCCCGGTGCGGCTCTTCGCCGCCCCCGTCCGGAACGATTTCGACGAACGGCCGGGTGTCCTCGCCTACCTGGAGGACCTTCGCGAGCGACAGCGCCTGGAGTCGGACCTGCGGCAGGCCCAGAAGATGGAGGCGGTCGGCCGCCTGGCGGGTGGCATCGCCCACGACTTCAACAACATCCTGACCGCGATCGGCGGCTACGCCCGCCTGCTGGAGCACGGCCTCACGCTGGGCACCGCCGACGTCGAGGACGCGCGGGAGGTCATCCGGAGCGCGGACCGCGCGACCCGGCTGACCCGCCAGTTGCTGGCCTTCTCGCGTCGCGCGCCGGTCCGCCGCCAGGTCATCGGCCTCACCGAGATCGTGACCGCCACCATGCCCATGCTCCAGCGCCTCGTCGGCGACCGGGTCCACCTCGTGACGCACCTGGAGGCGAGTGGCCGCATCGTGGCGGATCCCACGGATATCGAGCAGATCATCCTCAACCTGGTGGTCAACGCGGCGGACGCGATGCCCGAGCGCGGACAGGTCACGATCACGACCTCGGCTGCCACGGCGGACCAGATCCGCGAGCTTGAGGCGGTCGCGCTGGAGCGTGGCGACCGGCGCGATGACCAGGTCCCGGTCACCGGCGGCGCGGTGCTGACGGTCATGGACGAGGGGATCGGCATGGAGGACCACGTCCGCAGACATGTCTTCGAGCCGTTCTTCACGACGAAACCGGAAGGCTCGGGGACCGGCCTTGGGCTCGCCAACGTGTACGGGATCGTGGCCCGGACCGGCGGCACGATCAGCGTGGAGTCCGCGCCTGGCGAGGGCACCAGGTTCACGATCGTCCTACCCGAGGCGGCCGACCGGGAGACGTCCCAGGATCTCGACGCCGGTGCCGGCAACACCGGCGCGGCGGCTGTAGGGCATGGACCGCTCGCCACCATCCTCCTGGTGGAGGACGATGACGCGATCCGTCAGCTGACGGATCGCTGGTTCCGCGCCGCCGGGTACCAGGTCCTCGAGGCGGGCTCCGGCGAGGAGGCGCTGGCGCGAGCGGATCTCGACACCGTTGACGTGGTGGTCACGGACGTGATGATGCCAAGCATGACGGGCCTGACCATGGCACAGCGCCTGCGCGATCGCCAGCCCGACCTGCCGATCGTCTTCATGTCCGGGTACGTCGCGGACGTGCCTGAGGGTCCGGGCCTGCCGGACCGCTCGACCTTCATCAGCAAGCCGATGACGTCCGAGCGGCTGCTGGAGGCGGTCCGCAGCTCGCTCCCGCCGGTGTCCCGATCGGGATGACGTGCACGGATGGCGCCTTTATCATCGCCGCCAGCCGCTGACCGGCCTCGATGCCCAGCTCCTCGCGGGCCTGCCGCGTGACGTAGGCGACCAGCGGGAACCCACAATCCAGCTGGAGCCGGACCAGCGGACCCAGCGGATCGACCGCCAGGAGCGTGCCGACGAGGTGATTCCGCGCCGACACGAACGACAGATCCTCCTCCACCGGCACGATCAGCACGTCCTCCGGGCGGATGGACACGACGACCTCCTGCCCGACCGCGACATCGGCCAAGGCGGCCAGGCGGGCGTCGCCGACGCGGACCGTGACCAGGCCGTCGTCCACGGTTTCTACGCGGCCGCGGGCGATCGTCTCCACGCCGGTCGCCGCGGCGACCTCGGCGTCGGCCGGCCGATTGAACACGTCGTCAGGCTTGCCCGTCTGGCGGATCCGACCGTCGATGAGGACCGCGATGCGGTCGCCGAGGACGAGGGCCTCGGTCCGGTCGTGCGTGACGACCACGGCCGGCGTCTGCAGCCGCCGGAGCAGGCCCCGGAGCTCCAGCCGCAGGCCCTCGCGAGTGGGCAGGTCCAGGGCGGCGAGGGGCTCGTCCAGCAGGAGCAGGACCGGGTCCCGGGCGATCGCGCGACCCAGCGCGACGCGCTGTTGCTGGCCACCGGAGATGGCGCCGGGTCGGCGCTCCTCGAGGCCCGTCAGCCCCAGGATCGTCACGAGTTCGTCCAGCCGCGCGGCGCGGGCCGCCGGCGGTCCGTCCATCCCGTAGGCCAGGTTCTGCCGGACGGTCAGGTGTGGGAAGAGCGCGAAGCCCTGCGGCAGGTAGCCCACCCGCCGACGCTGCGGCGACACGTGGACCCCGGCCTGGACGTCCACCCACGGGCGGCCACCCACCACGATCCGGCCACGATCCGGCCGCTCGAGGCCCGCAAGGCAGCGCAGGATCGTCGTCTTGCCCGAGCCCGACGGTCCGAAGAGGACGAGGGTCTCCGCGGCCGCGAGGTCCAGGTCGAAGGCGGCCTCGATCGTTTGACCGCGCCGATAGCGGCGCTCGACGTCGAGGGTCAGGCCGCTCGTGTCCACGCCCTGATCCCGCTCCCCCGGATCGTGTACGTGACGGCGAGGACGACGAACGAGACGACCAGGAGCGGCAGCGCCAGGGCGGCCGCTCCGTCGTAGTCGAGCGCCTGGACGCTGTCGTAGATCGCGATGGAGATGGTCCGCGTCGCGCCCGGGATGTTGCCCCCGATCATCAGGACGACCCCGAATTCGCCGATGGTGTGGGCGAAGCTGAGGACGAGGCCGGTCAGGACGCCACCCATCGACAGCGGTAGGACGATTCGCGCGAACGTGGCCGCCCGTGAGCGCCCGAGCGTCCATGACGTCTCGATGAGGCCGCGATCGACCGCAGCGAATGCGACGGTCATCGGTTGGACCGCGAACGGCAGGCTGAACAGCACGGACGCGATGACGAGACCCTGGAACGTGAACGGCAGGAGGCCGATGCCGAGCATCCGCGTCAGCGCGCCCAGCGGGCCATCGGGACCCATCGCGACGAGCAGGTAGAACCCAAGGACGGTGGGCGGCAGGACGAGCGGCAACGCGACGACCGCCTCGATGAGGCCCTTCCAGCGGCGCGTCGAAAAGGCCAGCCAATACGCGAGCGGGATGCCGATGACGAGGAGGATGACGGTCGTCACCGCCGCGAGTCGGACGGTGAGCCAGACGACTTCGATGGCCATCGGTCAACCCTCCGGCGCGACGAAACCGTAGCGCTCCAGGATGGGTCGGCTCGCCGACCCAAGGACGTAGTCGAGGAAACGGGTCGCGGCGGCCGGGTCGGTCGCTCGGTGAAGCACGACGACCCCCTGCTCGATCGGGGGATGGGCGTCCGCCGGGATGAGGGTGAAGCGACCCTGGCTGGCGACCGTTGGGGCGACCGCGAGCGAATAGGCGATGATCCCGACCTCCGCGGCGCCGGACTCGACGAACTGGAGGGCCTGCGACACGTTCTCTCCCAGGACGAGCCTTGGCTGGACCTGGCCGTAGAGATCAGTGGACCGGAGGGCGGCGACGGCTGCGCGGCCATACGGGGCGTGCTCCGGGTTCGCGATGGAGACCTTTGCCACGGACGGCTCCGTGACCGCGGCGAGGCCGAGGGCGGCGACGTTGATGGGCGAATCGTTGCGCACCCAGACCACGATCCGCCCGACGGCGTACCGCCGCGTGGCTCCGGCGGCGGCAAGACCGGCGGCCTCCAGCCGCCGTGGATAGTCGATATCGGCGGAGAAGTAGAGATCGAACGGCGCGCCGTTCTCGATCTGCGAATAGGCATTCCCGGACGACCCATAGGTCGCGCCGATGTCCACGTCGGGGTGGTCGGCCCGGTACGCCGCGATGAGGTCGTCCAGCGCGAACCGAAGGTCCGCCGCGGCGGCGATGGTGATCCTGGTCACGGGTCCCGTCGGCTCCGTCGGCTCCGTGGCGGTCCCGCACCCCGTGGCGATGACGCACACGAGAGCGACGAGAGTGCGCCTCATCAGCGTGGTGGGCGACCCGCCGGGATCTCCACCGCGACGGCCGTCGCCTTGACCACGCCGATCGCTTCGTCCCCCACCTGCAGGCCCATCTCGTCCACGGCCTCCGCGGTCATCAGGCTCACGATCCGGTGCGGTCCGGCCAGGATCTCCACGACGGCCGCCACCTGGTCCCGCTGGATGCGCGAAACGATGCCCGGGAAGCGGTTTCGCGCGGACCCACCCACGACCGGACGAGTGACCGTGCCCGATGCGCGGCGCGCCGCCGCGCGCTCACCAAGAAGGCGGGTCACCTCCCCGATGGGAATCAGGCGCTGGCCGCCGCCCGAGCGGACCGTCCGGAGGCGGCCCTGGCGCTCCCAGCGGCGCAACGTATCGAGCCCGACGCCGAGCATCTCCGCTGCCTGTCCAAGCCTGAGGTCATCTGCCATCGTAGTGAGGAATCTATCACGCTTGGTGACGAGATACATAGGTACTGCGAGATTAGGTTGCCGGACGGCGACGCGGCCTCTACGATGGCGCCACCCTGAGCGGCCACGTACGGGGCCCGTCCGCGATCCACCCCGGTGGACACTCGTCGCCTCGGCGACGAACGGATGCATGGGCCCGCGATGCGCCGTCGGGAGCGGAGGTACTCGCGCCATGGCGACGGTCACGTTCGACAAGATCAACAAGAAGTATGGCGACGTCCACGTCGTCAAGGACTTCAACCTGGAGATCGGGGACGGCGAGTTCATGGTCCTGGTGGGACCATCCGGCTGCGGGAAGACCACCAGCCTGCGGATGGTCGCCGGGCTGGAAGAGATCACCAGCGGCGAGCTTCGGATCGGCGACCGCGTCGTGAATGACGTCCCGCCCAAGGATCGCGACATCGCGATGGTCTTCCAGAGCTACGCGCTCTACCCGCACATGTCCGTCCGCGAGAACCTCGCGTTCGGCCTGAAGCTGCGCAAGGTCCCCAAGGCGGAGATCGAGCGTCGCGTGAATGAGGCGGCGGAGACGATCCAGCTGCAGACCCTCCTGGACCGCAAACCCAAGGAGCTCTCCGGCGGCCAGCGCCAGCGAGTCGCGCTGGGTCGGGCCATCGTCCGGGAGCCGGCCGTATTCCTGATGGACGAGCCACTCTCCAACCTGGATGCGAAGCTCCGGGTCCAGACCCGCGCGGAGATCGCGCGTCTGCACCAGCGTCTCAAGACGACCGTCGTCTACGTCACGCACGACCAGGTCGAGGCCATGACGATGGGCTCGCGGATCGCCGTCATGAGTGAAGGGCTGCTTCAGCAAGTGGGCACGCCCCAGGCGCTCTACGACACCCCGCTCAACCGCTTCGTCGCCGGCTTCATCGGCAGCCCGTCCATGAACTTCGTGGACGTCACCGTTGACGGCACGGGCGACACGGCCCGCCTCGTGGGTCCGGCTGATTGGTCGCTGCCCACACCGCCCCGGCTGCGCGGCATCGCGGGCGACATCCAGGGCCGCAAGCTCGTGGCCGGCTTCCGGCCGGAACACCTGGACATCGGCGCGGCCGGGTCAGAGGCCGGGTCGTTCCGCGCCCGGGCGGACGTCGTGGAGTACCTCGGTAACGAGGAACTCCTCCACGTGAACGCCGCCGGACAGGACATCGTGGCCATCGTGAACTCGTCGCACCAGGTCAAGCCGGGTGACATCGTGGACCTGGTCATGCCGCTGGACCACCTTCACCTGTTCGATGCCGAGACCGGCGCCGCGATGACGCCGTCCGGGCCTGCGGCGGTCGTCGCCTGAGCGTCGCTTCGGATCCCCGAGGACCGGACGAGCCAGACCTGACCGAGCGGCTGGTCGATCGCCGGGTCCTGCATCGCGGGGCGTTCCTGGAATTCCGGGTCGACACCGTGGAGCGGGCCGACGGCTCGCGCCACACCCGGGACATCGCCGGCCACCCCGGAGCCGTCGCCATCGTGGCCATGGATGGCGACGGCCGCGTGGCGCT
>JBBEBL010000187.1:0-3809 GCA_040882345.1 Chloroflexota bacterium | reverse complement strand
TTCTGGCTGGCCCGGCTGATGGACGAGCCCCAGGGCGTGCGAGGCTGAGCACGGGCGTAACTGCGGGCCGTCAGGCCTCGCGGTACGCGGCCAGCTCCACCGGTTTCAGCCGCGGGGACGACGTCACGCCGGGGATCCGGCCCCGCTTGGCGATCGGGTTGCCGTCGATCTCCTTGATGTCAGCGGTGAAGTCGATCGGCGTGGCGCCGCTGATGTGCGACCCGACGGCGAACGAATCCACGGGTGCCCCGGCGTCCTTGAAATAGCGGATCCGGTCTGGGTCCAGGCCACCGGACACG
The DNA here is from genome assembly GCA_040882345.1 of Chloroflexota bacterium. Lineage (GTDB taxonomy): Bacteria > Chloroflexota > Limnocylindria > Limnocylindrales > CSP1-4 > SPCO01. The sequence goes on along the minus strand of JBBEBL010000187.1, from coordinate 3,510 downwards.
GTGATCTTGACGTGCTGGTAGCCCTCCTGGTCCAGGCGGGCACGGACCTCGTGGACCAGGTCCGCCGTGACCCGGCCGCGCTCCGAGGGCGTATCCAGGCGGATCCCGTACAGCCGGTCGCCAAGGGCGTGCGCCACGCGCAGGGCCTCCTCGGCCTCGTCCTTGAACGTGTCCACGAGCACGATGCGGGGCACGTCCGGGCCCAGGTCGCGGTCGAAGGCTTCCGCCGCCTTCACGGTGTCGCCGAAGATCAGCACCAGGGCATGCGGCATCGTTCCGGTCGGGTTGAGGCCCGCAAGCCGCGCCCCGGCGGGCGTGGAGGCCCCCACGCAGCCTCCCACGATGGCCGCGTAATCCAGCACGTCCGTGATGTCCGGGTGGACGTGGCGCGCCCCGAAGCTGATGACCGGGTCAGGGGCAGCCACCTCGACGCACTGGCGGGCCGCCGTCGCCCATCCCGTGGACTGGGCCAGCATCCCGAGGAACGCCGTCTCGTACAGCCCGAAGCGTCGGTAGCGCGCGCGGATCCGGAGGACGATCTCCTTGGGGCCCACGACGTCGCCGTCAGCGAGGGCCTCCACGGTCGTCTCCGCCGGGTCTGCCTCGGCCAGCACGTGACCCAGCAGGTTCTTCGCCTCGTCCATGCCGCACAGGACGGCGTCCTCGCGCGTGAACACCTCCATGGTCACGAGCGGGTCCATCCCCTCCGCCTGCAGGATGCTCTCGGCTCGCGCGAAGTAGACGTCGGCGGAGTCGCCGGACAGGATCTCCATGGATGGACGGGTGCGCAGCAGGCCCATCGGCGGGTGGGGCTCCTCGTGCGGACGGCGGTGGGGCGGGGCGAGATGGTGCCCGTCAGGGCGACCGGGGCGCGAGTGTACCGTAGGCGGCTGGTGGACCGAGCTCAGTCGGTGACGGCCGCCGCCCGACGGCGGATGGCGGCCACGAGGAGCACGGTTCCCAGCAGCGCGGCCAGGATCAGCAGCACGATGCTGATGGCCCTCCCCTGCCCGACGGCTTCCGCGGAGCCCCAAACGGCGCCGGCATCAGCAGAAGCTGCGACGGACGCCTCCAGGTCCCCGCGAGCGTAGGCGGTCCGTGCGGCGGCGAGATCCGCGTCAGGATCCGTCCCGTACAGCCCAAGGTCCAGCAGCGGCGAACCTGCGGTGGGGCGCAGCGCCGCTGCCTCCACGAAGCGCTCGATCGTCTCGAGTTCGCCGGCGGCCTGGGCGAGGGTGTCATCGAATCCGTCCTCGTCCTCGAACGTGGATCGGAGCGTGTCCGGGACGATCAGCCCGGCGGCCTGCGCCGCCGCCTCCACCGCCGCGCGCTGCTCCAGGCTGGCGCCGGCACCATCCAGGAGCGCGACGGCGTCCTCGAATCGCCATGCCCGCATGGCCTCGCGGATGACCCTCGGAAGGCGCCAGCCGCGCGTCGCGGCGGATACCTCCGCAAGTCGCTCGCGAGCCGCGGCCCGGTCATCCAGCAGCGATAGGTCGCTCGGCCTGGCGACCCAGACGCGCCACAGGTCATCGTAGGTCGCGTCCGTCCGGGCCTCCAGGAGGTCCAGCAGGCCTCGCCAGTCAGGCGCCCCGTCCACCATCTCGGGTTTGCCAGCCAAGGGCTGATAGGCCCCGATCCGGCCAGCGGCATCCGACCAGACTCGTCGAAGGCCATCCTCGCCGGCTCGTTCCGCGATGAGCCGCGCGAGTTCGAACGCCGCCGCGTAGGCGTAGTCCTCCGCCGCGAGCTCCTCGCTCCCGACCGGGCCCCAGGCATTGAGCGGGATCCGCGCGGCGCGCAACTCGTCCGTCAGCACATCCGGGCGGACATCCACCTCGAGGTCAGTGGCGACCTGTGTGGCATACCACGACGCGAACGCCTCGTTGACCCAGCGGTCGGCGAGCAGCGCGCCGTTGAACCAGCCGTGGGCCGCCTCGTGAAGGATGACGAAATCGTCGGCGTAGTAGGCGATGTCCACGCGACCGGCCCGCGGGTCGAAGAGGCCCGCATACCCTCCGGTCGAGCGGCTCACCGCCTCCTGGACGACCAGCCGGCCCTCGTGCGTCCAGTTCAGACCGATGAGCTCCCCCAACAACGGCAGGCCGTCGCGCAGCAACCCGCTCACGCGCTCGGCCCACGGCTCGTCGTCCGGCCACGAGCGGACGAGCAGCTCCACCGGGACGGACGCGACCTGCGTCGCGACGACGTCCTCGGCGTACACGCCGGGTCGATCGGCCACGAGGTAGGCGAAGAATTCCAGGGGCTTGTCCAGGCGACCGCTGCGCAGGACGACGCGCCCGTCATCCTCGGTGACCGGCGGCGGCATCGACCCGGCCTCGACCCGGACGTCGTAGCCGGCCGGGAAGACGACCGTGGCGGAGCTACCCGGGGTGTCTTCCGTGGCGAATGCCCAGACCGGCAGCAACGCCAGAAAGTCGCCGATCCGGACGTCCCGTGTCGCCGCGCCGCCGGGATCCTTCAGATCGAACGTCAGTCGATACTTGGCGGTCTTGCCGCTGTACAGGCGCGGATAGCGCAACCGCACGCGGGTGTAGTCGCTGGTGCGCTTGACGACGGCCACGCTGGGGCTCCCCGTCCCGTCACGCGTGAGCGTGAAGCTCGACGAACCCGGCATGACGTCGAGGAATGCCTCGTTGAAGTAGTACCGCGTGGTGGTCGTGTCCTTGAGGTGGTTCTTCATCGTCAGGTCGACGGTGACCCGAACGCGCTGCCGATCTGGCTGGACGGTGTACGTCGCGTCGCCGGTGATCGTCAGGTCCGGCCGGGCAGCACGGACCTCCAGCGGGGAAGTGGGGCCCACCGGTGCTCCGAGCAGGCCGATCGCGGCGACGAACGCGAGGAGCGTCACCCCGAGACGGCGCTGGATCACGACGGGGCCTCGCCGAAGAGCTCCGGCAGCCGCGCTGCCATGCGCTCCAGGAAGGCCGTGTTACGCGGCGTCCGACCGACCTGGTCGGGCATGCGCCCACCGATCCAGATCCAGTCGCGGGACGCATCCAGCAGCTGATCGGCTATCCCGACGATGCGGGCGAGCGCGAGGCCGAGGCCATCGGCGCCGGCCGCCGAGGCCACGTCGATGGGCGTCTCCACCGTCAGCAACGGCCGCTCATCCTCGCCGACGCTGAACTTCGCGAACGGGAATTCGTCGTTCCAGCGCAGGAGGCGGCGATACGACTTGCGGAACATGTCGTTGATGGGCGGGGCGTAGTGGGCCCAGCAGATGAGCGCAAGCGACGGATCCAGGATGACCGTCACGCGAAGGTCGAAACGACGTCGACCGTCGAGGACGAGGTCCCAGCTGGCGATCCCGTCCCGCTCCGCCCGATCGATCGGCTCGAGACCGAGCGTCGCGAGCCAGGCCTCGATGTCGGGAGGCGTGGCGCCGCCGGCGAGCGCGCCGGGATTGACGAGTGGCATGGCCCGGGAGTCTAGCCCAAGTGCCCGACACGAGCCGCCGACACGGGCCGCGGGTGCGGGCCGCGGGCG
>JBBEBL010000186.1:7171-17041 GCA_040882345.1 Chloroflexota bacterium | reverse complement strand
CGGACAGCTTGCGCAGGATGGAGCTCATGTGGTTCTTGACCGTCTGCTCGCTGATGGACAGCGCGTAGGCCACCTGCTTGTTGGTCATGCCCTGGGCGATGTTGTCCAGGATCTCCACCTCACGCGGGGAGAGCGGCGCGAAGATGGGTGCGGCCTCCTGGCCGTAGACGGCCAGTTCGCGGAACTCCTTGAGCACGCGCGACGCGACGGCCGGCTTGGAGAAGACCTTGTCGTTGATGAGGAACTCGCCGATGGCCACGCGGCGGATGATCGTGACGAGGTCGTCCGGGCCTACGTCCTTGAGGATGAAGGCGGCGGCGCCGGCCTTGATGGCATCAAACAGCGCGTCCTCGTCCTCCGACTGCGCGAGCACGATGATCCCGCACGAGGGCAGCTCGCGCTTGATGCGCTGGGTCGTCTCGATCCCGCCGGGGGACGGCAGGGACAGGTCCATCAGGACGATGTCCGGCGATGTCTCCAGGGCGCGGTCCACGGCGCTCCGGGAGTCGTCCGCCTCGCCCACGATCTCGAAGTCGGACTCGCGCGCCAGGATCCCGGCGACGCCCGCCCGGAACAGGGCGTGGTCGTCCACGATGAGGATGCGGGTCATGTCGCCGACCGTTCGCCGGTCGGGTCCGCCGCGTCGTCGGTCGGGACCGCCGTATTCCATCGCGCTCATCTGCTCTCCTTTGCTCCCGTCGGGATCGCGAGCCGGACGACGGTGCCGCCATCTGGTCGAGATCGTACGTCGAAGCGGCTGCCGATCAGCTCCGCTCGCTCGCGCATGAACTGCAATCCGAAATTCCGGCGGCCACGCGCGGCCACCGCTCCCACATCGAATCCACGACCGTCGTCGCGGACTTCCAGGACCCAATCATCGTCGCTCAATTCCGTTCGCACCACCACCTGCGCGGCGGCCGCGTGCTTGCGGACATTCTGCAGCGCTTCCTGTGCCACGCGAAAGGCCACGGTCCGCTGACGCTCCTCCAGGATGCCCGCCGGCGCGGTCAGGTCCGTGGTCACGGACATGCCGGTCAGCGTGCGGAACCGGTCCGCCGCCTCCGCGAGGGCGTCCTCCAGGCCCAGCTCGTCCAGGAGCGGTGGTCGGAGCTGGCTGATGGAATCGCGCACGTTGGCGAGTTCGCGCCGCAGCAGGTCGCGCAGGGTGCGCAGCTCCGTGGCGGCGATCGTGGGGTCCGTCGCGCCGATCCGCTCGATGTACTCGGCCTGGAAGATGGCGTTGGTCAGCGCCTGGGCCGGGCCGTCGTGGATGTCCTGCGCCAGGCGGGACCGCTCCGCCTCCTGGGCCTCGATGATGCGCATCGCGACGTCATCGTCGCGGACCGGTCCGTCGTCGTCCGGCACGAGGGACCCGTCTCCGCGCCCCAGGAACAGCCATGTCCGCTCCAGCGCGTGCTCGGCGAACTCCAGCTTGGCCAGCGTGGATTGGTACGACCCAAGCTCCCCGCCCAGCGTCTCCACCTCGCGGCGAAGCGTGCGCAGTCGGGCGTCGGCCGCTCCGGCCTCCGCGGCCTCCGCCGCGGCGTCGTCGCCATCGTCGGGACCCACCACCCGGGGGCGCTGGTCGCGCGGCTCCCGGTCCGTCGCCTCCAGGTCGTCACGGAGCGCCTGCCAGCGGGTGAGGGCCTCCGCGTACGCCTCGCGAAAGCGCTCGCGTACGGACCGCAGCGTGTTCGCGCTGTACCCCACCGCCGCCGTGGCCTCCGCGCGGAGTGCCTCGAAGCGGCTGTCCATCGCGTCCGGTTCCGAGCGCGCAGCCTCCATCGACGGTTGAGTATAGGGGTCGCTCACGGCGTGCCACCGGGGCAGTCGATCTGGTAGGCGGTCACGTCCGCCAGTGGGTCCGGGCCGCCACCCTCGTAGGGGCCAAGATCGATGCGCTGGAAGCACTCCGCTCCCGGGGCCATCTCGTCCAGCTGGGACGGCCAGTACTCGGACTGCGGGCGGACCAGGACGACGAGCCGGGCCCCGAAGGTGGAGGCGAGATCCAGGACGTCCGCGGCCGGTTCATCCGGCAGGGCCAGGGCCGGGATCCGCTGAGCCTCCGCGATCCAGATCGGGAAGTTGCTGATGACCGGGCCGGCCGTCGCGTCCAGCGGGTGGCCGGCGGCGGCCATCCGCGGTGGCAGCTCCTGGTACTGCGCCATCGTCGCGCGCGAACCGCCGCCGAACGTCGGGAGCAGCACCGCCGTGAACAGGAGCGACGCGGCGACGCCCATCGTCGCCCCGAGCCACGCCACCGGTCGCGTCCAACCCAGACGCCGGCCGATGGCGGCCAGCATCGCGTCCATGCCCAGGACTGCGGACAGGACGAGCAGCACGTGGGCCGGCCCGGCCGCGTGGAGGAAGGTTCCCCACGTCGTCGCGACCGGGAAGATGAGGCTCGTGACCAGGAACGTGATCACGGAGATGAGGAGCAGCGGCCGGACGGCCACGCCGCGGGCCTGCCACGGCATGGCCACGAGTCCGATGAGGGCGACCGGGATGCCGGGGAGCAGCAGGACGTTGCCCAGGTTGTGCCCCAGGCCTTCCACGCGCATCTCCAGGAGTCTCGCCGGGCCGACCGCGAGATACCGCGCCAGGGTGGGCGGATCGTTCCAGGCGAAGATGTCGAAGCCTGTGACGGAGAACGCGTTGGTGATCGCCTGGCCCGGCAGTGGGCTCCCGAACGCGTCCAGGTTGCGGAGCATCCATGGCAGGAAGATGGCCAGGGCCACGACGCCCACGACGCCCACCAGGCGAACCCGCTGCGCGACGGATCCACCGGTCGTGAACCAGGCCAGGCCCGCCCAGATGAGCGCCAGCCACGCCGCCTCGTTGCGCGACAGGGCCGCCAGGCCCAGCAGGATCCCGAGGCCGATCAGGCGCGGGTCAAGGAGTCCAGCACCGCGGGGGTCACGGGCGATCCTGGCCATCAGCAGGCAGGCGCCAAGGGCCAGCGCCGCGAACGGCATCGTGGAATCCGGCAGCGCCGAATGCAGCAGGAGGGGCAGGTAGACGGCCGTCGTCAGGCCGGTGCCCAGAGCCACCGTCCGCGCGCGCCCGACCGGCAGCCCGCGCTCCGCCGCCACGTCCGCGGCGAGCCGCCAGGCCAGCACCGGGACGATCGCCCCGATGACGACGAAGGGGACCTGTGACGCGGCGAACGACATACCGAACAGCGCCATGGAGCCCGCAGCGAGGAACGTCGGGAGGGGCAGCCACACCTCGAAGGCAGGCTTGGGGAAGACCAGCGGCTCCGTGGCGTAGCTCCACATCGCGTCACTGACCAGGCCCCGGCCCTCCAGCAGGTTGCGCGCCACCCCGACGTAGTACGCCGTGTCCTCCGGCTTGGGGAAGACGATCTGCACCGCGAACCACGTCCGCACCACGAGAGCGACCGCGAAGACGAGCAGGACGGACAGGACCGCCTCGCGACGCGTCACGGCGAGACCGTCACGGCGAGCCCGTCCCGTCGCAGCGGTCGTCGCCCGCCGCCAGGCATACCGGGTAGACGGCCAGGGACGGCGTCCCGTCCGCCGCGGCCGATGGGACGGAGAAGACGGCCGGTCCGATCCACGACGGCCGCACGTCCTCCACGAGGACCGGCACGAGCGCCCGCACGATCGCCGTGCGCTCCAGGACCAGCCAGCGGATGCCATAGCCGGCGGCGACCGCCCGGATCGTCTCCATGGGGTCGTCCGGCGAGACGACGCCGCCCCGCCCCGTCCAGTACTTGAATCCCGCCGCGTCCACCGTCATGAGCCGGTCGTCCGGGCCGATCCCCAGCCGGTCCAATTCCGTGACGAGCGCCACGCGAGGTTCGCGCTCCTCCGCCCACGCGGCGTGGGCCACGGGGGCGTACAGGAACGCCGAAGCGGCGACGAAGACGACCACGAACCAGGTGAACAGGGGAGTGGCGACGGATGCGTCCCAGGCCGGCCGCCGGCGGGCCATCCAGGCGATCCCGACCGCGACCGCCTCCAGGGCCAGGATGTAGGCATGGGGGCCAAGACCCACCGCGGAGTGGATGAACGCGCCACCGGGAACGTGGAGGGGAAAGATGAGCGCGGCTCCCGCGAACAGGATCGCGGTGTACAGGATCCACGGCAGGTAGTCGTCAGACCGTCGCCGGAGCCAGATCCCGATCACGATGAGCGGAACGAGGACGACGGACGCGATGATGACCGCGAAGTTGGCCGCGGCCGCGACGAGCCCCAGGAACCGACTGGTGAGGATGGCGCCCCAGCCCTGGGCCATGAACGCCTGGAACGAGGTCTCCGCGGTGATGCTGTTCCACTGGCGGTACTCCGTCAGCCACAGGGCCGTGCCGGATGACGCCGTCGGCGAGATGGACCCGAACTCCAGGAGCTGGCGCGCCCACCAGGGGCCTACGACCAGCAGGTACAGGCCAAAACACCCGACCGCCGCGGCCAGGGACAGGGAGGCTGGCCTGTGGCCGCGCCACGCGCGAAGGCGATCGATGACGAAGACGAGGCCGACCGCCGCGCCAAGGAGGGACGCGTCGTTGCGCGCGATGGATGCCACGCCGACCAGCAAACCGGCAAGGACATAGGCGCGCTGATCGCCGCGCAGGCCGCGCGCGGTCAGCCACAGGATGGCCGCCACCAGTGGCTGGAAGATGGCGAAGTTCTCCGGCTGGGCCATGAACACGGTGCCCGCCGCCGGGATGGCCGCCAGCACGCCGGCGCCCAGCTGCACGTGGCGCGAGACGCCGATGTCGCGGGCGATCACCCACGTCAGCGGCGCGGCCAGCGACCCGACCAGGATCATCGGCAGGGCGGAGGCGATGGCCGTCGGACCCAGCACCGCGACGAACGGCGCCTGGACGAACGACGCCAGCGGCAGCCAGTGAGCGTTGGACGGGACGGGCAGGACCGGATCCGCCGGGAGCCGGCCACCCACCTCCGCGAAGATCCAGACGAAATCCACACTCAGGCCATGGCCCGCCGCCAGGGATCTGGCCACGTCAACGTAGTAATAGGAATCGGGGTACGCCGGATCCGGGTACAGCACCACGAGGGCACCGCGGACGACGAAGGCGAGCGCGTATAGCAGGAGTGGGATACGCATCGGCCGGTGCAGCGTAGCACCGGGTCCTGCCGCTCCGGACCGGTACGAATGGCCTACCTCAGCTCGACCGCGGGTACAAGAACAGGATGTCGGCCGCGTAGACTGCGCGCTGATGTCAGCGATACCGCCGGGTCTCACGCTCGTCCTGCCGGCCTACGACGAGGCCGATCGCATCGGGTCGGCCCTGGACGAGCTGTGCGATCACTTGGCGCGCGGCGGGGAGGTGCTGCCGGCACGGATCGAGGTCCTCGTCGTGGACGACGGCTCGTCCGACGAGACGGCGACGATCGTCGAGTCGCGCCCGGAGGCGAACGGCCGGCTGACCGGAGTCACCCTCGCCGTCCTTCGCGTTCCCCACGGCGGGAAGGGCGCTGCCGTGCGGGCCGGCATGCTGGCGGCGGCCGGCGATCTCGTGATCTTCGCGGACGCGGACATGGCCACGCCGCCGGACCAGATCCCGGCCCTGGTGGAAGCTCTCCGCAGCGCGGACGTCGCCCTGGGGTCACGCATCCAGCCGGACGGGTCGGACATGCGCGTTTCGCAGCCGGGGTATCGCCGCCTGCTCGGCCGGGCGTTCCACGTCCTGGCGTCCGCGTGGGTGGTGGGACCGGTGCAGGACACGCAATGCGGGTTCAAGGGCTTCACGCGGGAGGCGGCCCGGGACCTGTTCTCCCGCCAGCAGGTGACGAGCATCGTCTTCGACGTGGAGATCATCTACCTCGCCCGTCGGCGCGGCCACCCCCTGGTTATCGTGCCCATCCGCTGGTCTGACAAGCGCGGATCGCGGATGCGCGCGAGCCCCAGGCTCGCCCTGCGCGTCGCGTGGGACCTCTTCCGCATCCCGCTCATCCACCGCCGCGAGCGCCGGGCTTCTGCCGGGCGGCCGGCCAACGGAGCGCCGTGACCGCCTCCGGCCCGCGGCGCTGGGATCTTGCCGCGGTCATCGCGGCGGCGGTGGGTGCCGCGGTCCTCGTGGCTGCGGCCGTGCTCTTCGTGAACAGCCGCGGTTTCGGCTACGACTTCGCCGCCTACCACGCGGCGGCCCTCCGCCTGCTGGACGGGGCACCGCTCTACCTGCCGGACACGGCGGCACGCTACGCCGCCGGGGCGTACGAGGGGCTGTACCTGTACCCGCCACCACTGGCGATCGCGATGACGCCGCTGGCCCTGCTCCCCCTGGACGGTGCCACGACAGCCTGGATGATCCTGCGCATCGGCATGCTCGCCGCCGGCTGCGCCATCCTGCCGGTGGCGCCACGGGTTCGACTGCTCACGTTCGCGGTGGCGTGCGTGTCGCACGCGGTCCTGTTCGACCTGAATCTCGGCAACGTCAGCCTGGTGACCTTCGTCCTGGCGACCGTGGCCTGGCGTGCGATGGACACGCCGCTGGCGGCCGTGGCTCACGCTGCGCTCGTCGCCATCAGGGCACCGTTCGCGGTGGTGTTCCTGGGGTGGACCGCGCGCGGCTCCGGTCGGGCGATCGCGTGGACCATCATCGCCGGGCTCGTGATGATCGCGCTGACGATCCCGGTCGTGGGCGTGGACGGCTACCTGGAGTACATCGCGATCCTGCGCGGCCTGCCGGACATCACGACCGGACCGCACAACCTGAGCCTGCGCACGACGGGCAGCGCCGCTGGCCTGCCGGCGGACCTGGCGGCGCTGCTCGTGCCGGCGGGGTACCTGGCCGGGGCCATCGCGATCGTGTTCGCTGCCCGGCGTCGCGACGCGGATGTGTCGTTCGTCGTCACCGTCCTCGCGACCCTGGTCATCGCGCCGTTCATCCACCCGCACTATCTCGTCCTGCTGCTCCTGCCAACGGCCCTGCTGTTGGATCGGGGGCACGCATGGGCGTTGGCCATCCCGCTCGCCGGCTGGCTGCCCGGGACGATGCTGCCGGTGATCGCGCCGGTGGTCATCGGGCTGCTGATCGTGTTGGTCCCACCGCGGGAGCGCGGCAGGGCGGGGCGCCTGGGAACGCCCGGGACCGTCTCGGCCATGCCCTCGTGATGCGCCGGGACGTCCTCGTGGGCCTCGCCATCGTCGCCGTCTCGGCGGTCATCTACTGGCTGGCCAACCGCCAGTTCGATGCCGGGCGCGGCGACTTCTTCTACCTCGCCGAGGCGTTCCTCCAGGGCCGGACCTGGCTCACCGTGCAGCTGGGTCCGTGGGATGTCATCCCGGTGGATGGCCGGTTCTACGTCCCGTTCGCGCCGTTCCCGGCCGTCGCGCTCATGCCCGTCGTCGCCATCATGGGCGCCGCCGGAGCCGACCAGGTGGAGTCCGGGATCAACGCGATGCTGGCGGCCGGCGGTGTCGGGATGTGCTGGTGGCTGCTGGGACGGATCGGCGTGGAGCGCCTCACGGATCGCGCCTGGCTGACCGTCCTGTTCGGGTTCTCCACGCAGATCCTGTGGGTCACGACGCGGGGCGGCGTGTGGCACACCGGCCACCTGATCGCCACGATCCTCACCTTCGCCTGCCTCATCGAGCTGTGGGGTCGGCAGCGCGCGTTCCTCATCGGACTGTTGGCCGGGTTCGCCTTCCTGACGCGGGCGCCGCTGGCGTTCGCGGTCCCGTTCTATGCGCTGCTGCTCGCGCCCACGGTGCGCACCCTCCCGTGGCGTCCGTCCCTCCTGCTTGCCGCGGGCGTGCTCCCGTCGCTCGTCGCCTTCTTCGCGTACAACCAGCTACGGTTCGGGACGCCGCTGGAGAGCGGCTACGCGCTGGCGACGCTCCCGGACTGGCTGGCGGCGCAACGGTCGGAAGGCCTGTTCGCCCTGTCCCATGTCCCGATGAACATCGACTACTTCCTGCTGCACCTCCCGAGCCCCATCGCGGAGCCACCGTTCTTCCGGCCGGGCGGCCTTGGGCTGTCCATCGCCCTGACGAGCCCGGGCCTGTTCCTCGCCCTCCGGGCGGACTGGCGCCAGCCCCGGACCTGGTGGCTGGCGGCCGCCACGATCGCGGTCCTGGTCCCCAGCCTCCTCTATTACGGTGGCGGCTGGCTGCAGTACGGCTACCGCTACTTCCTGGACTCGGTGCCGTTCGTCATCGCGCTGGGCGGCCTGGCCGCGGTCCATCGTCCCGGCATCGGGAACGGCTGGAAGGCGGCGATCGTGTTCGGGACGGTGGTCATGGCGGTGGGTGTCTACTGGGCGTACAACCTGTGATCGGGGTGGGTGGGCGCTGGCGCCTCTATGGGCTCGCGATCCTGGCCGCCATCGGCGGTGTCCTGCTGGCGGCCATCGTGATGTACTTCTGGTCCAAGCCCAACGATGCGCTGGCGTACTGGCTGGCCGGCGAGAACCTGGTCGCCGGCCGACCCATCTACCTGACCGGTGAGGACGCGTTCCAGCCGTATGCCTACCACTACGTGCCGGCCGTCGCGCAGCTCTTTGCGCCATTGACGCTCGTCATCCCGACGATCGGCTATCTCATCGCCTATCGGGCCATCGAGCTGCTCGTGACCTGGCAGCTGGCTGGTCGGCGCATGCTGCCGATGCTCGCGCTGATCGCGTTCCTGCCGGTGGCCGTGGAGCTCAGCACGGAGAACGTCCACCTGCTCATGGCGCTCGGCGTCGTCCTTGGCCTGTCTCGCTGGCCGTGGCTGTTCACGGTCGGGGCGATCGTGAAGATCAGCCCTGGGCTCGGCCTGGTCTACCTCGCCGTCCAGCGCCGGTGGCGCGACCTGGCGATCAGCATCGTCGTGGGTGGCGTCATCGTCGGGGTCAGCTTCGCGATGGATCCTGCCCTCTGGCAGGCGTGGTTCGACACGGTCGTCGGGCGGGTCGGGGTCACCGGGAACAGCCTGATCCCTGTGCCCTACATCGTTCGCGCGTTGGCCGGGCTGGCCATGGCCGTGGCCGGAGGGCTGCTGGGAAGGCGCCCGGGCGAGCTACTCCTCGTGGGAGCCGTCACGATCGCGAACCCGAATCTGTCCATGAACGGGTTCGCCGTGCTGGCCGCGATGGTCCCGATCTGGCGAGCCGGGCCAGACGGCCTGGCCGCCCGTCGGACGCCGTCGGGCCGCGAGGGCGCCGCATGACCGGCCGTCGCTTGAACCTCGTCACGTACCTCGGGGCCGTCACCACGCCGATCGCGGCCGAGCTGGCCGACGCCGTCTCCGCTGCGGGCGGGCTGGACATGCGATTCGACGCCGCAGCTCCCCGGCGGGATCGACTTGCGCTGATCGACGCGGGCGAGGCCCACGTGCTGTGGGCCTGCGGCCTGCTCACGGTGGAGCGCCTCGCCGCAGGCTCGCTGGACGCGGAGATCGTCGCCGCGCCGGTCTTCCCTGGCGAGCGGTCCCCGGTATACCGCTCCATGATCGTCGCACGGCGATCGCTCGGCGCGACGTCCCTGGATGACCTCGCCGGCGCGCGGCTCGCGATCAACGAGCCGTCATCGTGGTCCGGACACCACGCCCTGCGCGCCCATCTCGCCGCGCTGGGTCGGACGGGACCGTTCTTCGGCGCGGTCCGTGTGACCGGCGGCCACGATGCGTCCGTGGATGCACTCCTGGAAGGGACGGCGGACGCCGCCGCCATCGACCACACGATCTGGGACGACCGACGGGCGCGCGACCGGCGCGCGGACGACGAACTCGTCGTCGTGGACCGGACCCGCGACTGGCCGGCGCCGCCGTTCTCCGTGTCGCGGGCGCTTGCGCCGGAGGTGCGGGATGCCGTGTCAGCGGCGCTCGTCGCGGCGCGGCCACGCGGGCTGGAGGCCATCGTGGCCCGCAACCGCGCTGCCGGGCGGCTGCAGTTCACC
>JBBEBL010000186.1:0-7161 GCA_040882345.1 Chloroflexota bacterium | reverse complement strand
CCTGGCCGCAGTGCGAATCGCGAATCTCGGTGGCCATCGTGGCCGCGACGTCCGCGGACTACGACCCGATCCGGGCGGGTCGGGCTGCCTCGGATGCCGTGGGATGGTGATGACCGCGCCCGACGTCATCGACTTCCTTGCGGACGCGCCGAGCATCGGGCCGTGGCTGGACCTGCTGACCGCGCCGCCGGGGCGCGAGCCGTGATCCGCCTGAGGCCGTCCGCTGCGAGTTACCTGCGACCGATCACCGTCGCCGTGTTCGCGCTGGTCACGGTCCGACTGGCCGTGCCGCCGGTCATCGTCGGGTTGCCGTTCGGCTGGGATGCACCCGTCTACACCGAGGCGGCGCGGGCGTGGCTCGAGGGTGGCAATCCATGGGCAGCCCACGGGTACGCCTTCCCCTTCGCCGGCCCGCCGCCGTCGCTACTCCCGTTCGTACCGTTCATTGTGTTGCCGGCGGGGGCGACGTCGGCCGCGTGGGTCGGCATCGCGGCGGCGTCCGCGGTGTACGCATTGCGCCGACTGCAGCTGCCGCTGTGGTGGCTCCTGTTTCCGCCCGTCTCGCTCGGCATCATGGCCGGCTCGTCGGCGCTGCTCGTGACCGCGCTCTTGGTCCGGGGCGGCGTGCTCGCCGATGGCGCCGCAGTGCTCACCCGCGTCTACGCGGCTATCCCGCTCGTCCTGCGCCGTCGCTGGCGGTCGCTCATCGTGGCGGCAGGGATGCTGGCCGTCACGCTGCCGATGTGGCCGCAGTGGCTCGCGGAACGGGAGCGGTGGGCAGCCGCGTTCGCAGGGGTGGAGGGGCTATCCGCGACCTCGGTGCCGCTGCTCATCCCCTTCGCGCTCGTCGGGTTGGCCGTGATGGGTAGCGAGCGGGCAGCCTGGCTGGCCGTGCCGGTCCTCTGGCCGGACACGCAGCTCTACTACGCTGTCATCGCCCTGCCGGCGCTGGTCCGGTCGCCGTTCGTCACCCTGTCGCTGGCGATCCCTGTGCCTGGGCTCGTCGTCTGGGGGATGCTCGGACAGGCGCTTTCCGAGGGATGGCGTCCATGGCGTCGGTCGTCTTGGGCTACGGATCTCAGAAGGGTCCACCGGTCCATAAAGACGTAGCCTTGATGAAGCACGGTGTCGGTCGCCGCGTGCGGGCTACGGACGTGGGAGCCGTCACGATCGCGAACCCGAATCTGTCCATGAACGGGTTCGCCGTGCTGGCCGCGATGGTCCCGATCTGGCGAGCCGGGCCAGACGGCCTGGCCGCCCGTCGGACGCCGTCGGGCCGCGAGGGCGCCGGGAGCGCGACATGACCGGCCGACGCTCGGGCCCCGTGTACGAAACCTGAGGCCATTGCGCGTCCCGACCCGATGCCCCATCGTGGAGTGGTGACCGACCAACGCGCCAACGACGACATCGACACCGACTTTGACGCCGCCAAGCCTGCCGATGAAGAGGCAGGGGTTGGAGGAACGAGCGTGGCGCTGACTCGGGACCAGATCGAACGCTACCTGCGCGAGGTTGGTGCGGCGCTGGAGAAGCGCGGGCTGCTCGGCGAACTGCTGATCGTGGGCGGGGCGTTCATGGCCCTCGTTCTCCAGGCGCGGCGGTCCACGAAGGACGTTGACGCCATTGCGGCAACCGACCCCAAGCCACTTTGGGAGGCGGCCGCGGTCGTCGCCCGGCGCCACGCGCTGCCCGCGAACTGGCTAAACGACGCTGCCAAGGGATTCATCTACCGGCAGCCGCCGACCCGCCTGTGGGCCGAGTACCCGGGCCTGCGCGTGTACGTGCCGGGAACCGACTACGTATTCGCCATGAAGGCGGACGCGGCACGGCCCGAGGACCACAGCGATCTCGTCACGCTGCGCGACGCACTCGGCCTGCACGATGTCGAGTCCGCCATGCGCATCGTCGAGCGGTACATTCCGGCGAACCGCCTGACCATCAAGACGCAGCTCACCATCGAGTCGTTGTTCGAGTAGGCCTCTCGCCTTACAGTGGACGCCATGCCAGCCGACCTCCTCCTTGAGCGCAGCGCAGTTCCGACCGGCTACCGACTGACGTCGGTGAGCCAGTCGTACGAGCGCGTCCGCCGCGGCGACGACCCATGGATCGTCTTTGGTAACTTCATCGATGACTGGCGGAGGGCCGAGCCGGATCAGCGTCCACTCCTCGTGGCCGAGCCGATCCGGACGACCGCACATGACCCGCACCGGCGATGGGCCGCGCTGTTCGCCGCCGCCGCCGACTGGGTGTGCTGGACCGCCGAGCCCAAGGTCGAGCGCCCGGCTTGGTTGGCCGACGACATCTACGTGCTGCCGGAGCCGTGGTTCCTGATCGAGGGGACGGCCCTCCGCACCTGGCAGTTGGTACAAAGCCCGACGCCGTTCCGCATGCGACGGATCTTCACCGATTCGAGCGTCGTCGCGCGGGCGTGACTGGCTACTCCGCTGATGGAGGTACGGCTCAGCCACCGGCCCAGATGGTCCGACGCAGGAGGAAGTACTCCGGCAGCGGGCGATCGTCGGTCACCAGCGGCCCATCGCCGGCGTAGGCGCGCACGGCGGCGCCGTCGTCCAGCCAGCGTTGTCGCCTGATGACGTCCACCCAGCCGTCCACCGTGTCCGCCGGGGAGTCGTAGGCGGACGAGATGTCGTCCAGCACGCCGGGCCGGGCGAGCGTCGTGCGGATGGCCTCGTCGTCGATCACGATGGGGCGTTCCGACCCCAGCATGTACACGCCATAGCCGCCCGCCCCGCGGATGATCGTGATCTCCGGGAAGACGGCCGCAAACGTGCGCACGTGATCCCGGAACTCCGCCTCCGGTGCCCCGTACGGCACCCACTGCATCATGATCCCGCCCGGCACCAGGTGCGCGAGACCCGTCTCGTAGTACTCGCGCGACGAGATGACGGACGCGCCGGAACTCTCGATGGGCGGTGGAGGGTCCGTGACGATGATGTCGAACCGCTCCGTCGTGAGTTCCAGGTGGTTGCGGCCGTCCGCCACGATCACGCGACCGCGCGGGTCGGCGAGCACCCGCTCGGCATCGGGATGGTAGTAGCGGAACATCCGAACGACGGAGGGCACCAGCTCCACGGTGTCCGTCTGGAGGCCGGCAACGAGCGCCGTCCGGAATGACGTGCCCATCCCGAAGGCCACGACGAGGGCCCGCTCCGCCTGGGGTCGGGCCATCAGTGGCAGGATCGGCATGAGGTGGGCGTCCACGGTCAGCAGGGTCATGGACGTGCCGGCGACCCACAACTCCGGCGTGGACCCGACCTGGCCGGCCTGGACGGACGCGATCTCGTCCTCCGCGGACTCGAAGATCGTCCCGCCGTTGATCTGGATGAGCGCCTCGTTGGGCTGCGACACGGCCCCTGGACGCAGCGCCATGACCACGACGATGGCCAGGGCAGTGAGGCCGACCGCGACCACCGGCATGGAGCGCGGACGATCCGCCAGCGCGAGCGCGATGGCGAGGATCCCGTTGCCCGCCGCGAGCATCACCACGATCCACGGTGAGCCGATGAGCGGCATCAGGACGAACGGGATGAGCAGGCTACCGATGATCGCACCGGTCGTGTTCACGGCGAGGAGCGACCCGGATTCCCGGCCGGCCGTTTCCGCCTCGCCGCGCAGGAGCGCGGAAGCCGTCGGGAAGGCGATCCCCAGCACGATGGTCACGGGAAGCACGACGATGAATGTCGACGCAGCGAGGGCCACGAGCGTGTCCAGGGGGCGACTCGGCGTCAGCGCCTCCGGCTGGACCAGCACGAAGACGAGGCCAAGGACGGCCAGAACGGCCACCAGTGCCTGCGAGACGGCGAGGACCCGGACCGGCCGACCCAGTCGGGACACCCCGAGGTTGTGGATGAGCGCGCCCAGCGCGATGCCCGCCAGGAACGTGGCCAGGATCATGGTGAAGACGTAGGTCGTGTTGCCGGTCCCGGACGCCAGTAGCCGGGTCCACGTCACCTGGTACCCCAGGGACGTCACCCCGGACATGAACGCGACCACGAGGGCCAGCTGGACGCGCACTGCACCCGCGCCGGACGGTGCGCGCGGTGGTGGTGGCGTCGGCGCGGCCGTCGAGGCTGGTCGCTGCGCCCGGCGGTCCAGCGCGAGGGCCGCCAGTCCGGACACCAGGGAGCCCGCGGCACCCACGGCCAGCGCCCCGGACAGGCCCAGGATCTCGATCAGGACGAGCCCCGCGGCCAGGGTCCCAAGGATGGCACCGATGGTGTTGGCGGCGTACAGCCGTCCGAAGGATCGACTGAGCGACGCATCCGCGGTGAGATAGCGCATCAGGCTCGGGAACGTGGCCCCCATGAGGATCGTTGCCGGGGAGATCGCGATCACCGCGAGGACGAGGCGGACGACGCCGATCCAGGGCGTCCCCTCCAGCGCCGGATACACGCCGCGATAGGCCTCGTGGATGAGGTCGAACGTCAGTGGGGTGACAAGGACCACGGCGACCAGGACGAGCTCCAGGACCGCGTACATCCGGAGCGGCGAGCGAACCCGGTCGGCGATCCGGCCCCCGATGGCCGCGCCGATGGCCATCCCCCCGAAGAACCCGGTCAGGATCGTGGAGACGGCCTGGGTCGTGTTGCCGAAGACGAGCACGAGCTGGCGCGACCAGACGATCTCGTAGACGAGGCCGGCAGCGCCGGACAGGACGAAGATGGCGAGGATGGCGAAGCGCGAATGCATGTCGGGATTGTGCCTGTCCAGATATCCGACGCGCGCCGTTGCGGTCGCAACCAACAAGTCGCCTCCGATGCTATCCTCGCCAGGATGACCGCGCCCGCCCTCGACGCGGAGCCCGCCTGTCCGGGGGCCGCCGAGGCCCTACCCTTGATCCCCGAGACCAAACCCGACGCCCGACCCGCGTTGCGTGCCGTCCGACGCCCCCTCGCCGACATCGCCCGCGAGACCTGGGACGCTTTGGCCGCCGTGAGCCCCTGCGCCACCCCGTTCTCCGCGTGGCCGTTCCATCGCGCGTGGTGGGACGCGTACGGCGCGAACGCGCACGAGGAGACGCTGGTCGTCACGGACCCGGCCGGCGGACCGGACGCGGCGCCCGTGGCCATCGTCCCGCTCATGCATCGTCACGAGGTGGAAGCCACGGATGCGCTGACCCACACGACGATGCGTCACGGCGCGGACGTGGAGCTGACCCCGGTCCCGCCCACCGCCAAGGCCGTCTTCTTCGGTGCGTCCTATCACGCCGACTACGCGACGATCCTCGCGGCGCCCGCTGACCTGCCCGCCGTCGCGACCGCCCTGGCCGACTACTTCGCGGGGCCCGATGCCGGACCGTGGGACGCCATAGACCTGCGTCGCCTGCGCTGTGGCGATCCGGCGGCGGATGCGCTGGCCACCGCCCTTGGCGCGCGCGAGATGGCCGAGGGCTGGACCCTGAACGTGGAGCGCGAGGACGTCTGTCCGGTCGCGACCTTCCCGGAGGGCGCCGGCCTGGACGACTATCTCGCGACGCTCGGCAAGAAGGAGCGCCACGAGATCCGGCGCAAGGTGCGGCGCGCGGAGGCGGTCGGGGAGATCGTCCTGGAGGATGCCGCAGATTCGCTCGCGGAGCTGGAGGCCTTCATCGACCTTCACCAGCGGCGCTGGGGCGCGGACGGCCTCTTCCCGCCGACACCCGGCGGCGCCCAGAGTCGCGTGCTGTTCCAGCGCCTGTTCCAGCTCTTCGGCGCGGACGGGCCCCTGCGCCTGACGTTCCTGTCCGTCGGTGGGCGGCGCATCGCCGCGGGGATCCACTTCGAGACGGCGGACGGCCTCCTCTACTACAACGCCGGGGTGGACCCGGACGCCCGCGACCTGTCGCCGGGCGTCCTGATGGTCCACGCCTACGTGGTCCGCGCCCTGGCCGCCGGCAAGCATCGGATGGACTTCCTGCGCGGCGACGAGCCGTACAAGTACGAGTGGGGCGCGGTGGACGAACCCATCCAGCGACTGCTGGTCCGGCGAAGAGACTGACATGACCGCCCCGGGGCCTTTCGATCCGTGCCTGGAGGTCGTGGAACGCCCGGCGCTGGCCGGCGGTCGACGCATCCGCGTGGTCCAGGTCCTGGCGACCGGCACGAACGGCGGCGCCCAGGAGCATCTCTACTCGCTGGTGACCCGGATGGACCGCGAGCGCTACGACGTATCCATCGTGTCGCTGTCACCGGGCAGCGCCGTGCGCAAGCTGGAGCGGGCCGGCTTCAACGTCCTGGTCATCGATGAGCCGGATGACGCGATCGCCGTGGGAGCCCTGGCGGCGCACCTGTCCGAGATCCGCCCGGATGTCATCCATAACCACATGTACCGGGCGGAGACGGTCGGGACGCGTGCGGCGATGGCGCTCGCGGAAGTCGGCCAGCGCCGACCGTATGTCGTGTCCACCGTCCATTCCAGCCGTATCCGCTCTGAAGACGACCGGCGGCACCTGCGCGACCTGACCCCGCACATGGACCAGCTCATCGCCGTGTCGCAGGCCATCCAGCACAAACTCGTGGATGAAGAGCGAGTCCAGGCGCCGGTCCGGCTCATCTACAACGGCGTGGACCTGTCGCGCTACGACCACCAGGAGCCGTGCTGCACGCTCCCCGACGAGTACGGCATGGAGCCCGGCGCTGAACTCGTGGGGGTCGTGGCACGCCTGGAGCCGGAGAAGGGGCACGCCACCCTGCTGGAAGCCTGGCCGGCCGTCCTCCGTGGGGTGCCGAGCGCGTACCTGCTGTTCGTGGGGGAGGGCTCCCGGCACGAGGCGTTGGCGGAACAGGCGCGCTCGCTGCGGATCGCGCACCGGGTGATCTTCACCGGCCGCCGCGACGACGTGCCGGCGGTGACCGCGGCGCTGGACGTGGCCGTGCTGCCGTCCTACCGCGAGGCGCAGGGCCTGTCCATCCTGGAGGCGATGGCCCTGTCGCGCCCGGTGGTCGCCTCCAACGTGGGCGGGATCCCGGAGATGATCACGGACGGGGTCACCGGCCTGCTGGTGCCCCCGCATGACGCGGAGGCGCTCGCGGCCGCCATCACGCGCTTGCTGACGGACCATCCACTCGCGGACACGCTGGGCCGGGCCGGCCACGACATGGTCCACGACCGCTTCTGCATAGAGCTGATGGTCAGCGCGGTCCAGACGATCTACGACGAGGG
>JBBEBL010000185.1:13661-17201 GCA_040882345.1 Chloroflexota bacterium | reverse complement strand
GTACGCTTGATCTCGGCGATAAGCTCGCGCACCGTTCGCAAGGCAGTCCATGGCTCAGGGTGGTCGAGTAGTTCCCTTGTGGTCGTCGGAAGCACGCCTTCGACGGCATCGTGATCGCCTACAACCCAAGCGCCAAGGCCACGTCAGGCCATGCCCGGTCAACATCGCCCTCGAGTCGTCGGAGGTAGACGGACGTCACAGCCAAGCTCGACTGATCGAGCTGAAGGCGGGATGAACAGGGACAGAGGAGGAGACATGGGGCGCCTCCGGTCGGCGCTGCTCGTCGTGGTCATGCTCGTCGGCGGGACGCTCCTGTTCGCAGGTCGCCTTGCGCCTGACTCGCTCGCGCAGACGAACCCGGATCCATCCGAGGTCGTCCTCGTCCTCGACTTCTCCGCTTCGATCCTCGTGGACGTCGCGAACCGCGACCGCTTCGCCGCCGCCCTGGACCGGATCGCGGACCGTGTCGACGCGACATCGCCGGACCTCGTGGCCGGCGACGCCACCGTCTCGATCATGCAGTTCGCGACGAGCGCCGCCGACTACGGCGGGTGCGTGGACCTGAGGCTCTACGAGAGCCCGGAGACCGTCGCTCGACTCGCCGATTGCCTCAGGGACGTCGCCGCGGCGTACCGGAAGGGACCGGATCGCGCTCTCACACGAAGGATCGGCATCGACACGAACTACGTCGCCGCGATGGAACAGGCGGCCCTTCACCTTCCTCTGGACGCCGTCCGGCCGGCGCTGGTCCTGTTCACCGACGGGAAACACGACGTGCGCGGGGTGCCCGTGAGGCAGGTGCGACCGGCGCGCGACAGGCTCTTCGGGACCCGCTCGCCGTTCGCGCTGCTCCCGGTCGGCATGGGCCTCGAGGCGGCCGAGCGTGACGCGCTCGAGCGCGGTCTGGTCGATCTGCGGATCATCCGCGACATGCCCGCCTGCGTCACCGGGACACGATTCGATTGGCCGCAGGTCGTGTTCGAGTCACCCGATGAGGCCGCCACCGCGGTCGCCGTCGCGCTCCAGGACGTCACGTGCACATTCACGGTCGCGCCGACGCCGACGCCGACGCCGACGCCGACGCCGACCCCGACCCCGGTGCCGACGCCGGGCGCCGTCCGGGACGTCAGGCTCACGCCCGGCGACGGCCGGATCGATGTGGCGTGGAGCTCCCCTGCCACGACGCCATCGCCGATCGTCGACTACCGGATCCGCTGCCGCACGGGCGGGGGTGCATGGGCGGAGTCGCAGGAAGGCGCCTCGATCAGGACCTCGACCGTAGTCGACGGACTCACGAACGGCGCCGCCTACGAGTGTGAAGTGTCGGCCGTCGACGCGACATCGGAGGGCCCGTGGACGGCGGCATCCACGACCGTCACGCCCGTCGGGCGCCCGGCGGCGCCCGGGAAGCCGACTGTCGAGGCCCTCGACCGCGCGATCCGGGTCCAGGTGCCGGCCGACGATGCCTCGCTCGTGTCCGACTATCGGTTCGAGTGTTCGGGCGACCAAGGTCGGACGTGGCCTACCGGGGTCGATGTCGCCGCATCCGAGACCATGACGACCGTTGTCCGGAACCTCACGAACGGCGTGGAATACGTGTGCCGAGCATTCGCTTCGAATGCCGCAGGCCCCAGCGACCCGTCAGCGGTGTCGGACGTCGTCCGACCGTGCGGGTCGCTTTTCGAGTGCAGCCCGGTGGCCACTCCGATCCTCGGCCTGCTGGGGATCCTGGCTCTCGGAGGGCTCCTTGCGGCGCTGGTTGCCCTGTATCGGGAACGAACGCGCGGCTACGTGGTCGCGGTGGTCGACGGCGTCCACACCGCGAATCTCGGCTATGGATCGAAGCTCGGGATCGGGATCGTCCGCACCGGTCCACGCGGACCGGTCACCGGGATCGTGGCCGATCCGGGTCAGAGCGCCGAGATCCGCATCCGGCCTCGGCGCGGCGATCGCTTCGACGTGACCGACCGAGCCGGCCACCATGTCGTCGAGTCCGGGCAGCCGATCATCGCGATCGACGCCCGAGGCGTCCGACACGAAGTCGTCCTGCGGCGATTTCGCACGGCGACTGCGGCACCCGCGTCACGCCGAAAGTGAGCCACGCGCGATCGAGTCCGGTCGTGCCCGCATCCACGCGGGAGACGGTAGCGCGCTTGGGAGTATTGTGCTACCTACGACGGGCATGTAATGGCGGGCACTGATGAACGGGCTGCTTCTCTGGGTCACGACGGCGGTCTTGGGTGCGGCCGCGACATTGATGACCAGCTTCGGCTTGCTCGCGGCGATCTTGTTCCTACTGCTCGCGGTTCTACTGATCCTCCGAGGCGACCATGTCGTGGCGCTGTCCGGGCTGCTCACGGGATTCGGTGCGTTCTGGTCCTTCCTCATGGCGAGGCAGCTCGCCTCCGGTGGGACGACCGACAACGCTGAGTTGTGGATCGCACTCGGCGTCGTGCCGCTTGTCCTCGGGTGCGCCTTGACCGTGCTGATCGCGACTCGGACGTTACGTTCGCGCAGGGTCGCCGAACGCTGATCAGATGGTTCGACGCCTGCGCTGGGACCCGACCACCGGGTTCCAGCCCGACGCGGATCGCCCGGGCGCCCCGGTTCGTCGTGAAGGACCGTCGGCTCCGGGCCAATCGGCTGGGCGATCGTCCCTCGGTCCGGCTCGAGCGGGCGGACGGCGGGATGGAGATCGTGGAGGGCACGGTACTTGGCCGCGAGGCCAGCGCGGACATCGCGGGGCGACACGGCACGTACCGGCGCCTGACGGTGACCATCCCCCATGGCGTGCTCGTCGCCGACCGTCAGTGAACGCTCCGCGGGGCTGAACTTGGACACCGCCGAAGTGCCTGCCGCGTTCAGGGCTCAGGCCAGGGGGATGCCCTTGGAGCCCTTCGTCGCCTGGTAGCGCGCCGAGACGTCGTTGTAGAAGGCGCCGATGCCGACGAGGCGCGCCCGCAGCGCCGTGTGCTGATCCTGATCCAGCCCGTCGATCATGTCCGTGATGCTGCGGCTCTCCCAGAAGGCGTTGACGCGGTTGTACAACGGGCGATCCGGCGAGACGGTGCCGGTCGCGGGATCGGGCACCGCGAAGACCTCCCGCAGGATCGCGATGTCGTGCGGGATGCCGAAGCTGTCGCGCGTGTCCTCGTAGCTGAAGAGATAGGTGAAATTGTCGAACCCGGACCACGTGATGCCGGACAGGCACAGCGAGCAGGGCTCGTGCGTCGCGAGGAACAGGCAGTCGGCGGTCGCGGGGCGCTGGTCGGCGGGCAGTTCGTAGAAGCGCTTGATCGCGTGCATCTCGCCATGCCAGAGCGGATTCTCCGTCTCGTTGTTGGTCTCGGCGACCACCACGGACAGGTCTGACTTGCGCAGGATCGCCGCCCCGAACAGCTTGTTGCCGGCCGCCACGCCCGCCTGTGTCCTGGCGGCGATGTCGACCTCGATGACGTCCAGCAGGCGGGTGACGAGCGCGACCGTGTCCATGGTTTCCTCACAGCAGGTGCCGCCAGCCTACCCCGGCCGTCGCCTGCC
>JBBEBL010000185.1:0-13561 GCA_040882345.1 Chloroflexota bacterium | reverse complement strand
TGCTCAACGCCACGGCCATCCGTGGACCGGATGGATCGTTCGTGGCGAGCCGTTCCACGTTGGTGGACAACACGGCACGACGCCGCGCCGAGGAGGATCGGGCACGGGCGCGCGAGGAGGCCGAGGAGGCCAACCGGGCCAAGAGCGAGTTCCTCAGTCGCATGAGCCACGAGCTCCGTACACCGCTCAGCTCGGTCATCGGCTTCGCGCAGCTCCTGGAGCTGTCCGACCTTGATGTCGAGCAGCGCGAGAACGTGCACTTCATCCGCCGCGGGGGCGCGCACCTGCTGGATCTGATCAACGAGGTCCTGGACATCAGCCGGATCGAGACCGGCCGACTTGGCGTGTCACCGGAGCCCGTTCGCGTGGGGGATCTCGTCGAAAACGTCGCGGACCTCATCCGGCCCATGGCAGCGGCCCGCGCGATCCGCATGGAGATCGGGGACGCGAACTGCGAGGTGTTCGTCTTCGCCGATCGGCAGCGGCTCCGCCAGGTCCTCCTCAACCTGCTCTCGAACGCGGTCAAGTACAACCGTGATGCCGGGAGCATCCGGGTGCACTGTCAGCGGCTCGAGAGCGAGCGCCTCCGGATCGGTGTGGTCGACACCGGGCCTGGGATCCCGGAACGCCTGATGGGTCGGTTGTTCTCCCCGTTCGATCGCCTCGGAGCGGAGCAGACGACGGTGGAGGGCACCGGCATGGGACTGACCGTCTCGAAGGCCCTCGTGGAGGCGATGGGCGGCTCCATCCAGGTCGACTCGGTCGAGGGCGTCGGGACCACTTTCTGGGTTGACCTCGATATCGTGGAAGGGCCGCTGAGTGGCGTGGCGGCGCCCGAGCCGGGACCGGTCGATGTCGCGCCGGACGGCTCGGTACAGGCGCCCCGGATGGTCCTCCACATCGAGGACAACGTGGCGAACCAGCGGCTCATCGAGCGGGTGCTTGCCCGCCGCCCACACTTGAACGTGGTCGCCTCCCTGCAGGGTGGCCTTGGACTTGAGTTGGCCCGTGACCTCGCGCCGGACCTGATCCTGCTGGACCTGCACCTTCCCGACCTGCCCGGAGATCAGGTGCTGGCTCGGCTGCGGGCCAACCCGGAGACGCGGGCCATCCCGGTCGTCATCATCACGGCCGATGCCACCCAGCGCCAGGGCGATCGCCTGGTGGAAGCGGGAGCTCGGGCGTTCCTGACCAAACCGCTGGACGTCACGTCGTTCCTTGCGACCGTGGACGCGCTGCTCGCGGAGCCGCGGCCGGGCGGAGAGGCGCGCGGCGATGCTTGAGGCCGCCGCGCGCGGCACGCCCCGCATCTTCGTCGTGGACGATCAGGTCGCAAACACGGCGCTTCTGGAGCGGACGCTTCGACGCTTCGGCTACGACCAGATCCACACGTTCACGGATCCGGCCGCGGCCATGGCCGCGTTCCATGCCCAGCCGCCGGACCTGCTGATGCTGGATCTCCACATGCCAGGCAGGGATGGCTACTCGATCCTCCAGGAGATCGGGCCGCGTCGAGCTGACGGCGATCTGCTGCCGGTCCTGGTCATGACCGGCGACGTCGATCCAGCGGCGCGACAGCGCGCCCTCGATCTCGGCGCGGATGATTTCCTTACGAAGCCCTTCGATCTCGATGACGTCGTCCTGCGGACCCGAAACCTGCTGTATACCCGCCGGCTGCACCAGGCGCTGGTCGTTCGCAACGCCGAACTCGTCAGCGCCATCGCGGCCGATGCTCGAGGACGCGGCGAGGAGCGGTCGCACCGTGAACTCGTGGCGGCCGCGCTTGCGCGGCTCGTCCCGAGCGACTCCATCGACTCCACGGCGTCGGCGATCTGCGCCGCGGTGCTCGAGGCGATCAGCGCGCACGCCGTGTCCATCCTTGAGTTCCGCCTGGATGGATCCACGATGGTCGTCGCCACGGCCGGACCGGAGGTCGCGATGCGTCGCGGACGTGTCGTCCCGGCCGACGTCGCGCGGACCCTGCGCGACCGCGCCGATGCCGGCCTGTGGGTCGCCGAGCCGGGCGCGCGAGGCGCGGCCCTCCAGGACAAGGGCGGGGCTGAGACGACGCGCGTCCATGCGCCGATCCACGTGGACGGCGGGGGAACGGTGGCGGGCCTCGTCGTCGTGGACCTCGGACCGGGCCGGAGGACCGAGCAGCTTGCGGCACACGTGGCGGACATCCTCGCGTTCAGCGCCATCGCCGGCGGGCTCCTGGGCCCGCTGCTGGGGGCCGCGCGTGGCCGCGCCGCGACCCGCGACGGCATCCGCCAGGTGATCGAACGGCGCGCCCTCCGGCCGGTCTTCCAGCCCATCGTCGATCTCGAGGGCGGGGGCGTCGTCGGGCATGAGGCCCTGACCCGCTTCGCCGACGGCACGCCGCCCGACCGGCGCTTCGCCGAAGCGGCGAGCGTCGACCTTGGCATCGATCTGGAAGTCGCCTGCCTGGAGTCCGCCATCACGGCGTCGGCGGGTCTGCCGCCGGGGACCTTCCTCAGCCTCAACGTGTCTCCGGAGATCGTCCTGGAGCATGAGCGGCTGGCCGAGCTGCTCCGAGCACCGGCGCATCCGGTCGTGCTGGAGCTCACGGAGCACGCTCCGGTAGGTGACTACGACGCCCTGCGGGCATCCCTGCGCACGTTCGCCCCGGTCGTCCGGGTGGCGATCGATGATGCCGGGGCTGGCTATGCCAGCTTTCGGCACATCGTGGAACTGCAGCCGGACTTCGTGAAACTGGACATCGGCCTCGTCCGCTCACTGGACCAGGATGCCCCGCGCCGCGCCCTGATCGGAGGGATCGACTTCTTCGCCCTCAAGTCCGGATGCCAGCTGATCGCCGAGGGGATCGAGACGCAGGCCGAGCGGGCCAGCCTGCAGGACCTTTCCGTCGAGCTGGGTCAGGGCTACCTCCTGGGGCGGCCCGCAGCCGTCGGCTGACGTGCGCGCGTGGTACCGAAGGCCACCCGTGTGCGTGACCCATGACTCATGGTGCCGGGCTGTGCGTGAGCGCACCATGACGCGATATGGCGACCATCGCGATCCTTGAGGATGAACCGGCCCTGCGGGTCCTCTTCCAGCGTGTCCTGGAGCGGTCCGGCCATGCTGTCGTGACGTACGGCGACGGGGTCTCGGCGCTGACCGGCATCCTTGCCGACCCGCCGGCGGTGTTCGTCACGGACTTCCACGTACCGGGACTGAAGGGCCTCGAGGTCGTGGCGCGTCTGCGCGCGGACCCCCGCACGGCGGCCGTCCGGTGCATCCTGCTGACCGGCTCCGGCGAGCCGGACGTCGTCGGTTCCGACGCGGTAGGCGACTACGACGCCTGCCTGGCCAAGCCCGTGGAGATCGATCGGCTCGTCGAAGTGGTGGAGGCATGTCTGCCCACCAGCAAGCAAAGCTCCGCCTGATCGACGGCTCATAGGACCTACCCTTCCTGCCCCGAACGAATGGATGGCTCAGGTCATCTATCCGCCGGGTGGACAAGACGGCGGATCTGGTGCACCGTGGGCGGACAGGTCTTCGGAGCCGAGTGTAATTTGGCGCGACCCTGATGTCAGCAGGGGGCACACATGCTTCGCCCGCTCTCTATCCTCATCTCCGCGATCTTCGCGTTCGCCATCGTCACGGCGGGTGTGATCACCCCCATCCAGACCGCGTCCGCGGCCACGCTGGCCGCGACGACGACCTGCAGCAACGGTGTAGACAACACCGGAGGCCTTGGCCTCATCTGCGAGGTCACGATCGTGAACACGATCACTGCGACCGGCGGATCGGCGACGGTCACGGTGCGCGAGTGCCACGGCGCTGCCGGTGACCCGGAAGCGGCCTGTACCACCACGACCGAGGTTCTGACCGAACCGGTGACGGTCGTCGATCAGTGCAATGACGCCACGAATGGCGGCGGCGGGACGCTTCGCTGCAGCGTGGACATCACGAACGTCTACGAGGGCCTCAGCCCGACGATCACGGCCGCGACGGTGAACCAGTGCGTCGGGTCCGGCGATGGCTTCACGACCGGATGCGACCCGTTCCCGGCCACGACGACCGGAGCGACCATCACCCAGTGCAACGGCTCCGCCAACGGTGGCACGCTGGTCGAGTTGACCTGCACGGCGACCGGGACGCAGGCCAGTGGGTTCCTGGTCACGATCAACCAGTGCAACGATTCGACGAACGGCGGCGGAGGCCTGGTGATCTGCTCGGCGGACATCACCGACAACGTCATCGCGGCACCGACCCCGACCCCGACCCCGACCGATACGCCGGCGGGCCCCGTCACGCTGACCCAGCCACCGACCGACGCCATGCCGGCCGCGCCGGCACAGGGATCGCCGAGCCTGGCCGTCACGTGGGTCGTCCTGCTCACGGGCCTGTTCTCGCTGGCTCTCCTCGCGATCACCAGGCGGCGTGCCGGTCGCTCCATGTAGTCGATGTCGATTCGCGGATGGCCGTCGCTGCGGCGGGGTACTCCAACCTCAAGGCGGACGATCTCGACGGGGCCGTAGCGCTGGCCAGGGGCTGCCCGGTGCTCCAGGGCGGCTCGGTCGTCCTGGTCTGGGAGACGTTCCCGGTCATGTGGCGGGCTGGAGCCCGATGCGGCCCACTACCCCGGCGATCGCGGATGCGCGATGGTGCGGCCGCTCGGCGCGGCCAGGGTGGAAGCCACGAGGTCGTCGCTCGATCAGTGCAGAGCTTTACAATACGCCTTGCCACATCTGCCTGTGGCGGACCCATCTGGGAGCCTCCATGCAGGTCGTCCTTGGAAGTCGCGGCGACTACACCGTCCGCGCCGTCCTGTATCTCGCCCGCCACCCCGGCGTGCGTCGCCGCCGCGAGATCTCGCAGGCGATGGACATCCCCGACAAGTTTCTGCCCCAGATCCTTGGAGCCTTGGTGCGAGCCGGCATCGCGGCATCGACCGTGGGCCGCCGCGGCGGCTACGAGATGGCCAGACCCGCCGAGGAGGTCTCGCTCCGCGAAGTCGTCGAGGTCGCCGAAGGACCGCTTCGAAGTGACAAGTGCCTGTTGCGGGGCGGCCCGTGCTATTGGGCGGAGAAGTGCGCGCTCCATGATGCCTGGTCGGTCGCCAGCGACGCCCTGAGCACTCGGCTCGCTGCGATCACGTTCGCCGACCTGGCGCGCGCTGACTGGGAGATCGAGCAGCGGTCGCTGGAGACGGGCGTGGTCCGTGTCGGGTCGCACGCGCCACAGGTGCACGGCACGTCCTGACGCCGGCGCCGGCGATGGTCCGAAGCGGTCGCGCCGAAGCGGCACGACGCCTCGACACAGCGATTATCATAAGCGCGCGACTTATCCTTCTACGCTGGCTGGTCAGTGCGGGAGTATCGATCGATGCGGCGCATCTCTCGTCGGGAATTCCTCGTCGCGACGGCGGCCGGCGGCACGGTGGGAGTGTCTGCACTGCTCATGGCCACCAGCCGGTCCCCGCTGGCGCTGCTGGAGCCGATCGATGTGGGCGATCCCCTGGCGACCTATCCAGATCGTGCTTGGGAATCGGTCTACCGGGATCAGTACCGGTACGACCGCACGTTCACCTTCGTGTGCTCGCCGAATGACACGCACTCCTGCCGGCTCAGCGCGGTGGTCCGCAATGGGGTGGTCATGCGGACCGAGCAGGCCTACGACGTGTCGAGATACACGGACCTCGACGGTAATGCGGCCACGGCCGCCTGGCATCCCCGTGGCTGCGCCAAGGGATATCAGGTCCACCGCCGCGTCTACGGACCATTCCGGCTCAAGTACCCGTTGATCCGGAAGGGCTGGAAGGAGTGGGCTGACGCCGGGTTCCCGCCGCTCGACGCCGAGCTCCGCGCGACGTACCGCTTCGACGCGCGCGGGTCCGACGAACTCGTCCGGGCGAGTTGGGACGACGCGCACCGGTACATGGCCAAAGCGCTCGTCGCGATCGCTCGCACCTACTCCGGCGACGAGGGTAGGGCCCGCCTGGAGGCCGAGGGCTATCCGCCGGAGATGCTGGATGCGATGGGCGGAGCCGGCACGAGGACCCTCAAGTTCCGCGGTGGGATGGGTCTGCTCGGCGTCATCGGCAAGTACGGGATGTACCGCTTCGCCAACATGATGGCGCTCCTGGACGACGACATCCGCGGGGCGGGCCACGAGGACGCCAGGGGTGGTCGGCTCTGGTCCAACTACACGTGGCACGGCGATCAGGCGCCCGGCATGCCCTTCGTCCATGGCCTCCAGGCCGCCGACACCGACTTCAACGACCTGCGCTTCAGCAAGCTGACCATCCAGATCGGCAAGAATCTCGTCGAGAACAAGATGGCCGACTCGCACTTCTTCGTGGAGGCGATGGAGCGCGGCGGGACCATCGTCACGATCACGCCGGAGTACAGCCCGCCGGCCACGAAGGCCGACTACTGGATCCCCATCCGGCCCGCGACGGACGCCGCGCTGTTCCTTGGCATCACGCGCCTGATGATCGATCGCGGGCAGTACGACGCGGCGTTCGTCAAGCGGTTCACGGACCTCCCGCTCCTCATCCGGACCGATACCGGACGGCGCATCCGGGCGGCCGAGGTCATCCCAGGCTACCGACCCGGCCTGCGGGAGGATGGCCCGTCCTTCGCGAAGCAGGGTCTGACCCGGGAGCAGTACGAGCGGTTGGGGGACTTCGTGATCTGGGACGAGGCGATGCGAGCCGTCCGGCCCGTCACGCGCGACCTGGTCGGCGACCGGATGGAGGAGGCCGGTCGCCGACCGGCGCTCGACTGGACCGGGCGGGTGACCCTGGCCGATGGCCGTGACGTGGAGGCGACGACGATCTGGTCCGCCTACCGCGTCCATCTGGAGGACTACGACCTGGACGCGGTGGCCGAGATGACCGGCTCACCGCGCGACCTCATCGTTCGCCTCGCCGATGACATCGCACGGATCAAGCCGGCGTCCGCCCATATCGGGGAGGGCGTCAACCACTGGTTCCACGCGACCCTCGCCAACCGGGCGATCCACCTGCCGTTCATGCTCACCGGCAACATCGGCAAGCCGGGTGCCGGGGTCTACACATGGGCCGGGAACTACAAGAGCGCCCTGTTCCAGGGCCATCCCGAGAGCGGCCCGGGCTTCAAGGGCTGGATCGCGGAGGACCCATTCGAGCCGAACCTGGACGAGGCCGCTCCCGGGTCAGAGGTCGTCGCCCACCTGTACGGCTATGGGGAGGAGCCCGCGTACTGGAACCATGGCGATCGTCCTCTCATCGTGGACACGCCGAAGTTCGGCCGGAAGGTCTTCACCGGCACGAGCCACATGCCGACGCCGACGAAGGCACTGTGGTTCACCAATGTCAACCTGATCAACAACGCCAAGCACCATTACGAACTGATCCGGAACGTCAACCCCAGGATCGACCTCATCGTCTCGACGGACATCGAGATGACGTCGTCCGTCGAGTACGCCGACATCGCCTTCCCGGCCACGTCCTGGCTGGAATCGCAGACGCACGAGATCACGGCGTCCTGCTCCAACCCGTTCCTCCAGGTCTGGGGTCGGAACCCGGACGGGATCGAGCCGCTCTACGAGGCGAAGGACGACGCCCGCATCCTCGCCGACCAGGCGAGGGCGCTGGCCGACGAGACCGGCGACCGACGGTTCGCCGACTACTGGAAGTTCATCCTGGAGGGCAAGGAGGACGTCTACATCCAGCGTCTGCTGGACGCCTCGATCACCACGACCGGGTACCAGCTGACGGACATCATGGCCGGCAAGTACGGCGAGCCCGGGGCCGCGCTCATGATGTTCCGGACCTACCCGCGCATCCCGTTCTGGGAGCAGATCGGGGAGAGCCTCCCGTTCTTCACGGAGACCGGGCGCCTGGACAGCTACTGCGACATCCCTGAGGCCCTGGAGTACGGCGAGAACTTCATCGTCCATCGCGAGGGACCGGAGGCGACACCGTACCTCCCCAACGTGATCGTCAGTTCCAACCCCTTGGTCAGACCCGAGGACTACGGCATCTCCCGCGACGCGATGGATGCCGACGAACGGACCGTCCGGAACATCAAGCTCTCCTGGGCGGCGGTCAAGTCCACGACCAACCCGCTCTGGGAGGCTGGCTACGACCTGTACTGCCTGACGCCCAAGACCCGCCACCGCGTCCACTCGAGCTGGAGCACGAGTGACTGGAGCCTGATCTGGGATTCCAACTTCGCGGACCCGTACCGGGCAGATCCGCGCTCGCCATGGGTCGGTGAACATCAGCTCCACATCCACCCGGACACGGCCCGGGCGCTCGGGATCGACGATGGCGATTACGTGTACGTGGACGCCAACCCGGCCGACCGGCCGTACATCGGCTGGAAGCCGGACGACCCGTTCTATCGGGTCGCCCGGTTCATGCTCCGGGCGAAGTACAACCCGGCCTACCCGCGTGGCATCGTGATGACCAAGCACGGGCCGTTCCAGGCCACGGAACGGTCCGTGAAGGCCCACGAGTCGCGCGCCGACGGTCGGGCCCTCTCGGAGGGGACCGGCTACCAGGCCAATCTTCGGTACGGCAGCCAGCAGTCGGTCACCCGCGACTGGTCCATGCCGATGCACCAGACCGAGAACCTGTTCCACAAAGCCAAGGACGCGACCGCGTTCATCTTCGGCTACGAGAACGACAACCACGCGCTCAACACCGTTCCGAAGGAGACGCTGGTCAAGGTCACTCGTGCCGAGGCGGGTGGGCTCGGGGGGCAGGGGAGCTGGAAGCCTGGCACGACCGGGTTCTCGCCGGGCAACGAGTCCGACGCGATGCGCCGGTATCTCGCCGGCACGCTCGGCCCGCGGTCGTCGCGATGACCAGGCGCGAGCTCCCGATGATGGGCCCGAGCGGGTCGGTCGATCCGCGGGTCGCCGACCCGGACGATCCGCTGGAGCTGGTCGGCGTCCCCGTCCCGGTGGACGAGGCGACGTTCGACGAGATGGCCCGATGCCTCGTCGAGGAGTACGTCCGTGAGGGCTGGGGTGACGCCCGTCTCATGGCGCTCTTCCGGTCCCCGTTCTATGCCGGTCTCCACGTCATCTGGCGGCGCCGAGGTGAGGCGTGGGTGACCGATCTCATCGCCGAGACCCGGCGCGTCTGGCACCGTCCGGCGCCATCTGTGGAGGGCCCCCGCTGATGCCCGAGGTCCAGAACTGGCAGCTGGGGCGGACGATGTCCTATCCGTATGCCGAGCATCACCCGGACCGCCAGTTCGCGTTCGTGTTCAACATCAATCGCTGCATCGCCTGCCAGACCTGCTCCATGGCCTGCAAGAGCACATGGACCTTCTCCAAGGGCCAGGAGTCGATGTGGTGGAACAATGTGGAGACCAAGCCCTACGGTGGCTATCCACGGAGCTGGGACGTGCAGCTCCTGGGGCTGCTCGACGAGGCGCACCAGGCCGCCGGGATCGACCCCGGCTGGTCCCCCGATCCGGCCGACCGCGAGGCGCCGTACGGGACCTACGATGGGATGACCATCTTCGAGGCGGCCGCCCGCCAGCAGCCGCAGATGGAGCAGGCGCTCGGGTATCTCCCGGCCGACGACGAGTGGCGAGCGCCGAACGTCTTCGAAGACGTGACGCCGGAAGGCTCGCCGGCGGCCGGCCGCATCGGCCTCCAGCGCGACGGGGCCTCACTCCCCGAGCACACCGCCTGGTTCTTCTACCTCCAGCGCCTGTGCAACCACTGCACCTACCCGGCCTGCCTGGCGGCCTGCCCGCGCAAGGCGATCTACAAGCGACCGGAGGACGGGGTCGTCCTCATCGACCAGTCGCGCTGTCGCGGCTATCGCAAGTGCGTGGAGGCGTGTCCATACAAGAAGTCGATGTATCGACCCACGACGCATGTCAGCGAGAAGTGTGTCGCCTGCTACCCGCGCCTGGAAGGAAGCGATCCGGCAAGCGACGGGGTGGCGATGGAGACCCGCTGCATGACAGCCTGCCCGGGACGGATCCGGCTCCAGGGTCTCGTCCCGATCGCGCCAGACGGGACGTGGGCGGACGATCCCCAGAACCCGGTCACCTACCTCGTCAGGGACGCCGAGGTTGCCCTGCCGCTCTACCCGCAGTTCGGGACCGAGCCGAACGGGTTCTACATCCCGCCCCGCTGGGCTCCCCGGCCGTACCTGCGCCAGATGTTCGGTCCGGGCGTGGACGCGGCCATCGAGCGCTACCGGGCGCCATCCCGCGAGCTGCTTGCCGTCCTCCAGCTCTTCCGTGCGAGCCAGACCGTCATCTTCCGCTATGAGATCGAGGAAGGACCGCTGGTCTTCGAGACCGAGATCAACGGCAAACCGTGGGCGATGTTCGACGACACGGTGATCGGCTTCGATGAGCGCGGCCGGGAGGTCGTTCGCCTCAACGTCGAGGAACCGGTGCACGTGCGCCAGGCTCCGCGCCCGAACTCGATCTGATGGACGGTACTGCCATGGCCATCGCGCCGCCCGACACGAAGGCACTCGATCGAGCGCTTGCCAGGTCGGACGCGTATCGCGTGCTCGCCGAAACCTTTCGCGATCCTGACGATGCCTGCCCGGTCGATAGGCTCGAGGTCCGGCTCCTGCGCTCTGCGATGACGGCGCTCCGCGTCTCGCTGGACGAGGGCTCGTGGGCTTCGTTGCGACGGATCGCGCGACGTGACGAGCGCGCCGATGAGCATCGAGCGATCTTCGGGCACGTCGTCGCCCACGGCTGTCCGCCGTACGAGACGGAGTACGGACGGCGCCACGTCTTCGGCCAGAGCCAGGAACTCGGCGACATCCGTGGCTTCTACGAGGCCTTCGGGGTTCGACCCCGCCGGGGCGGTGAACGACCGGACCATGTGGCCTGCGAGCTGGAGTTCATGGCCCTGCTGGAACTCAAGGCCGCGATCGCCATCGTTGCCGGGGACCAGGACCAGCGGGACGTCTGCCGCGGCGCGGCCGCCCGGTTCGTCGGCGACCATCTCGGCCGGTGGCTGCCGGCGCTGGCCGGGCGGATCGCCCAGCGGGCGCCAGCCAGTGGGTACGGAGGCGCGGCCGCCATCGGGGCCGCCCTGGTCGCTGACCACGCACGCGAGGTCGGAGCGCTGCCCGTGATCCTGGGGCCGGACGACCTCGTCGAGATCGCGGACGAGCCAGACGGGTTCCGCTTCGAGTGCGGTCCTGAGGAGGCCCCTGTTGGCACTCCACCGGGAGGCTGAGGCGTGACGATCGCGGGCGGTCCGCCGCAGCCCCTGATCCGGGTGGATCCAGCGCTCGCGGAGCCGGCTGTCTGGGGTGTCCTGACGCGCACCGCGGGCTCCGGTGAGGCACGCATGGCCGCGCACGGGCGACGCGCGGACCCCATCTATGACGCGCGTGACCCGGCCAGCCGGGATACCGCATTCGCGCGGCTTGCCCTTGCCGAGTTCACCGAACTCGCCCTTGCCGACCCGCTGCTCCAGGCGATCGCGGAGCGTCCGCTCCTCGCGGACCGGGTACGGGTCGTGCTCATCGCAGACGCGCGCGGTCACAGGGACGAGGGCGTCACCTGTGAGGCGGGCAGCGAGCATCTTGGATTCCGCATCGACGCCTCCCGATTCGCTGACGCCGACCGGCTGCTCGAGTGGGCCCGCCATGCCCTGGGCCACGCGGAGGACACCCTCGACGCGACATTCGGGTTCCAGCGCGGCTGGGACGCCGGCGGTGCGGGATCGACCGTGCCGGCTGCCACGCAGGCCCGGCTGCATCGTCTGTGGGACGTCAGCGTGGACGCGCGGCTGGAGGCGGCGGGACGATCCGCCGGGCGCTCGGTCCGCGAGCGACACCGAGCGCGCATCGCCGCCGACCTCAGCGGGGCCGGCGATGCGGCCATCGATGCCGTCGTGGAACGCCTATGGGTCGGACCTCGGCCGACGTTCCCGGCACTCCTTGACTGGGCGGCACGGCCTGCGACGCTGGTCGCGGAAACCGCGCCTGCCGGGGCCGGCCGGCTCCGGCCCGATCGATGTCCGCTGTGCCGGTTCCCGAGCGACGACGTCGACGTGCCGGATCCGGCGATCGGCGACCTTGCCGCGGCGGAGTACCCATCATGGCGACCCGACCATGGTCTGTGTGCGCGATGCGCCGATCGATACCGCTTCGCCGCGCGCCTTGGAGGTGCGACATGACGTCGATCTCGGCGGGACGCCCTCGCGTGCTCGGAGCCGGGGCACTTGCCCTCGCGGCGGTCCTGGCGCTTGCCGGAGTCCCGATCACGAGTGCCCAGGGCTCAGCGGTCTTCGTCGTGCGGGCTGATGGTGCGGTCCCTGAGGATGCGCCGTTCGATCCGGCCTGGGACAGGGCGCCGGCCGTGACCGTGGCGCTCAGCGGCCAGCTCGTGACGCCACCCAAGCTCGAGCAGCCGGCGTTCCCGTCGACCCGGGTCCGGGCGATGTCCGACGGTGATCGGATCGCGGTGCTGCTGGAATGGGACGACCCGACCATGGACGAGTCAACGACGGGCGAGACCTTGTTCTCCGATGCGGCAGCGATACAGATCGCCCTGGGCTCCGGCACGTCGATCTGCATGGGACAGCTGGCCGGCGGGCTCAACATCTGGCACTGGAAGGCGGACTGGGCGGCCGCCATCGCGGGCAGGGGCAGCCTTGAGGCGGCCCATCCGAACATGCCGACCGACGAGGACTTCCCCGCCGACGGGAGCGACCCGACCCTGACCGAGGAAGGGTTCCCGGCGGGACTGTCGGCCGGCAATCCACAGTCGGCGGGGACATTCCCGAGCTCCGTCGAGGACCTGAGTGCGATCGGATTCGGGACCCTGACGGCACAACCTCCGGAGGCCCAGAACGTCAGCGGTGCCTCCGAGTATCGCGCCGGCACATGGCGGGTCGTGATGTCGCGGGCTCTGGTGGACGAGGATCCCAATGACGCCCCCCTGAGCGTTGACGGCCCGGCCGCGGTCGTCGCCTTCGCGGTGTGGGATGGCAGCCGAGGCGATCGCGATGGCCAGAAGTCCGTCTCGACCTGGCTGTCGCTGATCCTCCCGCCGCATCAGATCGGCCTCCTCGATGCCTGGCCGATGCTGCTGCTGCTCGCGCTTGCGCTCGGACTGTCCGCCATCATCATGGCGTACGGGGCCCGCCAGCCGGCCGTTGGACTCGGCTGGGGGTCGGCGGGACCACGCCGCGACACGAGTGAGCCTCCACCCGCGGCGTCTGCCGACGGTGGTGCCCCGTGACCCGCCCGACGGGCCTGGCGGTCAGGGCGGCCTCCAGCGCCGCGATGGGGAGGTCCGCTGCGCCTCGGCGAGCGGAGGCAGGTTCCGCGGGCGATGTCGTGCCTCGCGTCACACACGCTGCCGCGTGGCTGACCCGATGGCTCCTGGTAGCGGTCGCCGCCGACCTCCTGGTCACTCGTTTCGTCGTCCGGCTCGCGAT
Source organism: Chloroflexota bacterium (assembly GCA_040882345.1). GTDB lineage: Bacteria > Chloroflexota > Limnocylindria > Limnocylindrales > CSP1-4 > SPCO01. The sequence goes on along the minus strand of JBBEBL010000185.1, from coordinate 160 downwards.
CTTCATCCCCAAGGGCGAGCCCTGGGCGGCCATCAGCGCCTGGCTGGGTCGCGTCGGCGCCATGGTCGACACCCTGGTGCCCATCCTCGCCGTGCTGGTCCTGGCGTCGATGCTGTCAGCCGCGGGTCGGATGACCCGGTTCGACCGCGCGCTCCTGGTG
>JBBEBL010000184.1:16219-17520 GCA_040882345.1 Chloroflexota bacterium | reverse complement strand
CCGGCCAGCCAGACCGAGACCGACTGGGGCACGATCTGGGACGGCGTCCCTGCCGGCTTCCCGCGCTTCCCGGGCTCGACCACGGCGGACGATGCGACCGGGACACCGGCCAGCGACATCTACGCCGTCCCGGCGGGTGATCCGGACGTGATCGCGGCCTGGCTCCAGACGGCCATGGAGAACGCGACGTACAGTACGGAAGGGTTGTCGGGTCCATTCGAGGATGGGAGCTTCGTGCTCGACTCCGTCGGGGACGCCGGCTGCCGCATCCAGACGACGGTCGCCCCGCTCGGGAACCTCGTCCTGGTGACCGTCCTGTACGGGGCCGAGTGCCCCGCCGCCTGAACGACGACCGAGGAGCGCACGACAATGGATCCCCGACCCATCGACTTCATCGGTGCCGCCGTCCTGGCCCTCGTGCTGTTCGGTCTCGTCGCCATCTTCTTCGTCGGGAACATCCCGGCGCCGGAGGCCTAGCCCGACCTCTAGCGATCGCGCCCCGCGCGATCCGGTGGTGCGTCCGCGCGACACATCTTTTCTCCCGTGCGTCTATGCTGCAGCCGATCGGCCGGGAATCCGATCGACGCGACGCTGGGGGAGCACATGCAGTCGGCGCAGCCACGCGACCTGGGTGTCCTGATCTTCGTGATCGGGCTCTTCCTGGTCCTCTTCGTCACCACCCTGCTGCTGGGGACGCCGGTGCGCTGACGTCCGCGGCGTCCCGTGGCACGGCCGCACGGCAAGCTCCGCGCTCGCCTGGCTCCGCGCGCCTCCCGTGGCGTAACGATCACCCAGTGAGCGGTATGGCCGACCCGGGCGCCCGGATCCGGCAATACGGGCTTGTGGCGATCGCTATGTGGCCTTCGGGGTCCCATCCGACCCGATTCGACTCGATCCTGCTCGCGCACCAGCCATTCCGGTCCCGGGATGACCGTTATGCCATTTTCGGGCAGGGCCGCGGCTGAACGCCCGCGGCACCGGCCGCTAGTCGTAGAGGCGCTCCAGGTGCCAGGACCCGGCGATACGGTCCAGGTAGACCAGCGCCAGCCACCGCTCCCCCGCCACCTTGACGTAGTCGCGAGCGATGGGCTCGCGCCACCAGGCCTCCTCCACCCGCCATCGATTGCAGACCTCCACGGCCTCGCGCCGACCGTTCCAGCGGATGGCCGCGAGGCGCCCGTCATCATCCAGTTCGACGTCGATCCGGGGGTGCTCGCGCAGCAGACGGGTCACGACCCCGGCCTCCCGTCCTGGCCCAGGCCCACGCCTTCCCACCGCCAGCGGTCCTCCGGCAGCGGCGC
>JBBEBL010000184.1:0-16119 GCA_040882345.1 Chloroflexota bacterium | reverse complement strand
CGTCCTGGCCCAGGCCCACGCCTTCCCACCGCCAGCGGTCCTCCGGCAGCGGCGCTTCCGGGTCCGTGACGGCCACCCGGCGGACGCGGTCCTCCCCGTAGGTCAGCGCGAGACGCGCGAGCTGCCAGCCGAGCGTCGCCGAGCGGGCCGCCTGCGGCACGAACAGCGGGAGCTGCTGGCCGGCGGCCGGGGTCGTGCCCCGCAACTCCAGGTCCAGGCGCGCCACAGCGGCCGGCGGCGGCTCCCGCTCCAGGCGGGCGAACAGGAGTCGCTCCACGGCCTCGGGGTCCGCCGTGGGTTCCGGGAAGCGCTGCTCCACCTCCATCCGCGGTGACGTGCCGGTCGGGGCGAACGCGAGGTCCAGTTCCAGGGTGAGGACCGCGCGGTCCGCGGCGAGACCCCGTCCCGTGAGGTGCGCGGCGAGGGCCGTGACCAGGCGATGCAGGACGAACCGGACCGGCTCCAGGTCCTCGACCGGCGGCTCCAGCGGGAGGGCCAGGGCGAGACGCTCCGAGGCATGACGGGCACGGAACGGCTCCGTCTCCTCACCCCGGGCACGGGCATGGATCCGCGCCCCCTCCTCCCCGAACCGGGCGATGAGCGCGGACCGCGGGAGCTCGGCGACGGCCCCGATCCGGCGCAGCCCGAAGCGTTGGAGTCGGGCCCGGACGTCGCCGTCCGTCGTCAGGAGGCCGGACGGTCGATCGGCCAGGAAGGCGGCCTCGCCACCGGGCGGGACGACGATGGCCGCATCGGGCCGCGCGGAGACGGCGGCGATCGTCGCCGCGAAGTGCGTGCCGGCGACGCCGATGCGGGGCACGAGATCCTCCCCAGGGAGGGCGTCGCGGACCGCCATGCCGACCCGTTCGATGAGCACGGGCTCGGCCCCCCACAGCGCCGCCAGGCCATCGATCCCCACCTCGAACTGGCCGAACGCCGCGGCCGTGGGGTCGGCACTCCCCGCGAGGCTCGGGCTCAGCCGTCCGAGCGCCTCGAACACGGCCTCGGCCGAGGCCCGGTCGGCGTCGAGGTCCGGCTCGATGAAGGTCGCCTCAGGGACGAGTCGATGGGCGCTCCCGAGCGGCATCCCGCGCCGGACGCCGAGGGCTCGCGCGTCCGGGCTGGCGTCGATGACCGGACCCGGATCCCACGGTCGGCCGCCCAGCACGAGCGGTCCCGTCGGGAAGGGCTCGGAGCGTCGGGCCGCCGCCAGGCCCAGGGACAGGTGCGGCACGAAGGCGTGCAGGCGTCGCATGGTCGGTCTCGCGATCGGGGGCCTCTTCGTGGGGGACGTGGTCGATGAGCAGGGCGTCCCGGGCGAGACACGCGTCCCGCTCGCCGCCCTCGGCGTACAGGATCCGGAGCGTCGCCGTCCGGCCGGACCGGCCGTGACGGTCGTGCGCGACGAGGACCTCCGTCCGCTGGCCCACGATGTCGCCGCGCAGGCGGACCCACGACCGGCGAGCCAGCTCCAGGCGGATGCCGGTGGCCTGGTCCACCGCGGTCGCGAGGCCCCGAGCGGGACCCGGCGCGTCCAGGACCAGGAGCAGCGTCTCCGCCCGCCGGGCGAGCGCCGCGAGCCGGTGGAGTCGATCCGCGATGCGGGCGGGCGTGTCCGTCCGAGCGAGTCGGCCGCCGGCCAGGTCCAGGACGAGCAGGTCCACCGAGCGTCCGGCCAGCAGCGAGCCCGCGATGCTGAGACCCTCGTCCAGGCTGGTCGGCGTGACGACCACCAGCCACTCGAGCCGGACGCCGCGGGCGACGGCCTCCACCGGGTCGAAGCTGCGCGACAGGTCCAGCCAGGCCACGACCGAGCCCGCCGACTGGGCCTCCGCGGCGGTGCGCAGGGCGAGGGTCGTCCGGCCGCTGGAGCCGTCGCCGCGGATGGCGACGCTCGCCGAACGCGGCAGGCCGCCGGTTCCCAGGATGGCATCGAGGGCGGCAAACCCGGTGGAGATGACGCGCTCACCGGGGAGCGGCGCGATCGACGGCCGCGCGTCGGGCGCCTCGTCAGCCTCCGCGGGAGCAGGCGCCAGGGCCAGCGCGCCCAGGACCCGCGGAGCTGCCGCACCCCATCGAGCCTGGAGGCCCGCCAGGGCGGCATCCACGTCTTCGCGAGGGGTCGTCATCAGACGCCGATACTAGAACATATGTTCTATCACAACAAGAAGCAGATCAGGGCCCGACCCGACGATACGTGCTCTCCGAGCGGCGAGCGACCTTGAGGACGACGACGACCCGCGCGGCATCATCGATGACGTACACGATGCGCAGGTCACCGACCCGCACACGCCAGAAGTCCGTGCCGGACAGTTTCGTCGCGCCGGCCGGTCGAGGCTCCAGGGCGAGGGCGAGTATCGGCGCCCGAAGTCGCGCCGCATCGCCGGGCGGGAGACGTCGAAGCTGACGCTGGGCTGCCGGTGCGAGATCGACCCGATGCGGCTCCTGGGTCACGCCTCGTCTGAACCGTAGGCCGCCCTGGTCTCGGCAGCCAACGCCCCAAAGACGGACGCAGCCGTCTCGCCGCCGTCTCGCAGGTACTCGTCAAGGGCCGCGGCGGCGGACGATCGATCTTCGCGGGTCTCGACCGCCTCCAGCCAGGCCTCGAGGGCATCACCAACGATGTCGCGGACACTCCGGTCCATCCGGGCGGCCTCCACCTTGACGGCCCGATACAGCTCAGGGGAGAGGTCCAGAGTGACTTTCACGTACGCCAGCATACCAGCTTGCTGGTTTGCTGCAACCGCGACTTCTCGCGTCACCGGCCCGTCACGGCCGCGGGCTAGCCTTGCTCCCCTACCATGCTGCCGATGCCGACGTCGCCGCCAGGACCCACGATGCCGACCGCGCCGATCCTCGTCGTGGACGACGACGCCAAGATCGTCCGACTCGTGCGCACGTACCTGGAGCGTGACGGTTTCACGGTCGTGACCGCCGCGGACGGCCCCGCCGCGCTCGACGCCATCGAGACGCACCAGCCGGCACTCGTCGTCCTGGACCTGATGCTCCCCGAACTGGATGGGCGGGCCGTCATCCGGGCCGTGCGCCGCGACGAGGAGGCGGCCCACACGCCCATCCTCGTCCTGTCCGCCCGGAGCTCCACCATCGACCGCATCGCGGGTCTCGAGGATGGCGCCGACGACTATCTACCCAAGCCGTTCTCGCCGGCCGAACTGGTGCTGCGCGTCAAGTCGATCCTGCGCCGGAGCGCCGCGGCGTCTGCCACAGCGGACGCCCGACCGACGACCACCGCGGCCCCGCTCCGCCACGCCGACCTGACCATCGACCACGAGCGCCACGAGGTCCGCCGGGACGACGGCTCCATCATCGACCTCACCCGGGTCGAGTTCCGGCTCCTGACCGCGATCCTGGATGCCGACGGCCGTGTCCTGTCGCGCGATCAGCTCCTGGATGCGGTCTATGGTCACGAGGCGGCGGACGTCCTGGACCGCACGATCGACGTCCACATCCGGCGTCTGCGCGACAAGCTGGACGACGATCCCGACGCGCCGCGCTATGTCCAGACGGTCCGCGGCGTCGGGTACCGGGCGGCACGGGCCACATCGTGATCACCCGGGGCATCGCCGGTCGCATCGCCCTCGCCGCCATCGTCAGTGCCGCGGTCGGCCTGGTGATCCTGGCGGTCGGTGTGGCCGTGGTCGGGGCCGCCGCCTTCACCGACCTGATGATGGAGGCCGGTGACACGGCGGAGCACGCCCGCGAGATGTACGACGACTCGGTCACCACGGTCGTCGTCGCGGCCTCCATCCTCGCGGTCCTCGCCAGCATCACCCTGGCCGTGGTGCTGGGTCGGATGCTCGCCCGCCCACTGGCGGAGGTGGGCACCGCGGCTCGGCGCATCGCCGGCGGTGACTACGCCGCGCGCGTCCCCCGCGAGGGCCCGGAGGAGCTGGCCAGCCTGGCCGATTCGTTCAACCAGATGGCCGCCTCGCTGGAGCGACAGGAGTCGATGCGTCGGGACTTCATCGCCAATGCCGCCCACGAGTTGCGCACGCCGCTCACCAACCTGCAGGGCTACCTGGAGGCGCTGCGCGACGGGGTGATCACGGCGGACCGGGCGACGTACGAATCGCTCCATGAGGAGGCCGACCGACTGGTCCGGTTGTCACGGTCGCTGGATGCTCTCGCCGAGGGCGATGCCGGCCACACCTCGCCCCGGCTGCGCGAGGTGGACGTCGCGGCCTCGATCCGCACCGCCATCGACCTCGCCGCCCCGGCGATCGAGCGAGCGGACCTCCGGCTGTCGACGGAGCTGCCGGATGCCCTGCCCGGCCGGGCCGACCCCGACAGCCTGGCCCAGGTCCTCGCCAACCTGCTGTCCAACGCGGTGCGCTACACGCCGGCCGGCGGCACGATCACGGTCCGGGCCGAGCGGCGTCCCGGCGATGTGCTCATCAGCGTCGCGAACAGCGGCGAGGGCATCCCGCCGGAGGACCTCGAGCGGGTGTTCGAGCGGTTCTACCGGGTGGAGAAGTCACGCGACCGGGCGCGCGGCGGCGCGGGCATCGGCCTCGCCATCGTCAAGCAGCTCGTGGAGCAGGAGGGTGGGCGCGTGGGGGCGGAGTCTCGCGACGGGCAGAACCGCTTCTGGTTCAGCCTTCCGGGCGCCTGACGAGCGCGCGCCGCCGAGTGGAAACATCCGCCCTCAGCGCGAGGTGAAACTCGCGAGGTCCTCCGCCCAGGCCTCGATCGTCGCTGCCGCGAAGTGGGTCGGGTCCCATGCGGCGTGCAGCTCGAACCGAAGGTCGCGACCTCCGGTCTCGATCGCCATCGAGCGCAGCCCGTAGCGTTCGTCGTCCGACACGATGGCCACCCCGAGCATGCCGGCAGCGAGCGTCTGGACGACCTCCGACACGATCGCCTCGGTGATCATCCGATACTTGAGCCCGGCCTCGTTGACCGCCTGGTCGAACAACCGGCGGGTGCCGTGCTCAGGGGTCAGCATGACCAGAGGCTCGGCGACGAGGTCCTCGATCGGGATCCGCCCTCGGTCCGCCCAGCGATGGCCGGCTGGGACCTGCGCCCAGACCGAGAAGGTCCCGATCGCCCGGGAGGCGAGCTCGCCGGGGGGCGGACCCAGGGCGACGCCAAGGTCCGCATCGCCCGAGAGAACGGTCCGGAAGACCGTCGAGGAGGCGCCCTCACGGACGGTCACCTTGAGCGCATCGGCGCCGAGGGTGGTGAGGAAAGGGGCGATCACATCGGTCACGGTGGTGTGGTGCGCGACCACGGTCAGGCCGACGGACCGGGTCGCCAGCGGCTCGCGCATAGCGGCCACCGCTCCATCCGCCCGGGCGACGAGATCGCGAGCGTAGGGAAGGAACTGCCGGCCAGCCGGCGACAGGCGCATCCGACCACGACCACGGACGAATAGCTGAGTACCGAGCCCGTGCTCGAGCTGACGGAGCTGGCGCGACAGCGAGGGCTGGGCGACTCGGACCGCCGTGGATGCGCGGGTGACCGAGCCCTCGTCCACGACCGCCAGGAAGTAGCGCAGCACCCGGAGTTCCATCCTGCCTCAGTCTCATGCCTTTCAGGCATGATAGCGGACCGCAGAAGCATTGGACGCGCGAGCGCGGTGCGACAAGACTGGCGATCAGCGAAGACCGCCGGCGCGGTCCCTCTCGGCCGAATCGCCCATCGGAGGTACCTTGTGAGCGCACCTAGCACTCGGCGCGCGCTGTCGGGGCCACGAGTCCGCACCGTGCTGGCCCTGGGCCTCGCGACGGTCCTTGCGGCCGCGTGCGGCTCGTCCACCGCCACGACGGCGCCGACTGGCTCGTCGGCCCCGAGCGCGGCCCCGACGGTCGAGCCGACGCCCGCCGGCCCGCTCGTCCTCAAGGTTGCCGCGACCGCTGGCATCACCACCTGGGATCCGGTCAAGTCGTTCTCCACCGAAGCGCTCTATCTCGCCAACGTCTACGAGCCGCTCCTGTGGGTCAACCCACCGTCCGCGGCGGAGCCGTTCACGCCGGCCCTCGCCACCGCCTGGGAGGCCAGTGCGGATGGGCTGACCTGGACCTTCACCATCCGCGAGGGCGTGACCTTCCATGATGGCGAGCCGCTGACCGCCGATGCGGTCGTCCAGTCGATCCAGGCGGCCAAGGAACGCGCCGGCGCCTCGTTCATCTGGCTGCCGCTGGATACGGTCAGCGCGACCGACGCGATGACCGTCACGATGACCCTCAAGTACGCCGCCCCGATGGACCTGGTCGCGTCGTCCCTGTACGGCGCCTGGATCGTGAGCCCGAAGGCGCTCGCCGCTGCGGCCGCCGACGAGACCTACTTCGAGGCCGGTATCGACGCGGGCACGGGCCCCTACACCATCGAGTCGTACACGCCGGACAAGGAGGTCCTGCTGACGGCCTACGAGGCCTATTGGGGCGCCACCGACGACGTCGATCACTACGACAAGGTGCTCATCTCGATCGCGCCCGAGGCCGTGACCCAGCAGCAGATGCTCGACGGCGGCGACGTGGACCTCGCGCTCAGCCTGCCCCTCGAGAACATCGAGTCGTATCGCTCGAACCCCGACTTCACCTTCATCGAGGAGCCGTCCTTCTTCAACTACGTCGGGTACTTCAACGTCGACAACAAGCCGCTGGACGACGTCCGGGTCCGGCAGGCGCTGTCGTGGGCGATCCCCTACGACGACATCGTCACGGTCGGCGCGCAGGGCTACGGCACCCAGTCCCGGGGCCCCGTCCCGGCCGGTGTCTTCCCGTACGACGCCAGCGTGCCGCAGTACACCCAGGATCTCGACAAGGCTCGCCAGCTGCTCACCGAGGCCGGCTACGACGGCGGGGGCTTCGCCCTCGAGCTGACGTACGCGTCGGAGAACCAGAACGAGACCCGCTTCGCGCCGCTCATCAAGGAGGCGTACGCGGCGATCGGCGTGGACGTGACCCTGACCCCGATGTTGTTCAGCCAGCAGTGGGAGCGGGCCAAGGGCGATCCGGCCGGTCGCCAGGACATGTTCCTCGTGCTGTACTGGCCGACGTACAGTGACGCTGGCGCCGACAACCTGTGGTCCCTCTTCCGCAGCAGTGAGGCCCCGTTCTTCAACCTGTCCTACTGGGAGGACGCGGAGTACGACAAGTTGGTGGACGATGCCGGAGCTCTGACCGCGACGCAGCGCGACGCGGCCAAGGCGAAGTATGTGGAGGCCATGAAGCGTCTCGTGGACCAGGCGCCTGGCCTGTTCTTCTACGACACCAAGTTCGTGACGGCGATCCCCAAACGCATCGCCGGCTTCCAGTACAACCTGAACTATCCCTTCGCCCAGTTCTTCTATCCGCTGCACCCGGCCAGCTGATCAAGAGCTGAACGCGTCCAACCCACGTCCCTGCCCGCCCGCCATCCCCCGTCAGCAGGTGGGCAGGGACCAGCGAACAGGAGCAGCGCACCCGTGAAGCGGTTCCTGGTCGCGCGCTTCGCGGGGGCGGCGGTCGTCCTGCTCGGGGTCTCTGTCATCACGTTCGCGCTCGCACGGGTGATCCCGTCGAATGCGGCCGCGCTGTACATCGGACCGCGCGCCCGCCCCGACGACATCGAGCGCGTGACCCGCCAGCTCGGCCTCGACCAGCCGTTGCCGGTCCAGTACCTGACCTACATGCGCGACATGCTGACCGGCGACTGGGGCACGTCCATCGCCACCAAGCGGCCGGTGCTCGACGAGATCCTCGGCCGCCTGCCCGCGACGCTCGAGCTGATCGTCGCGGCCATGCTGTTCGCCCTGCCGCTGGGCATCGCCCTTGGCATCCTGTCGGCCCGATGGCGGCAGCGCCCGCCGGACATCATCGTCCGGATCGTGTCGATCGCCGGCGTGTCCATCCCGGCGTTCTTCCTCGCGCTGCTGCTCCAGGTGGCCTTCTTCCGCGTGCTCGATGTCCTGCCCCTCGCCGGTCGGGGTTCGACCGACCTGCGATTCACGGCGCCGATCGAACTGATCACCGGGTTCAACCTGATCGACACGGTCCTGACCCGGAACTGGGAAGCCTTCGGGGACACCGTCTCGCACCTGGTCCTGCCGGCGATCGCCCTGGGGGCCTACCCGCTCGGCCTCATCGCCCGGATGACCCGGTCGTCGATGCTCGAGACACTCGACCAGGACTACATCCGGACGGCGCGCGCGTTCGGTCTGCGGCGGCGGCGGATCGAGGTGCGCCTCGCGCTGCGCAACGCGCTCCTTCCGGTCGTCACCATCGTCGGGCTGACCCTCGGCTACTTGCTGACCGGCTCGTTCTTCGTCGAGATCGTGTTCAACTGGCCCGGCTTGGGCACGTTCGCGGTCCATTCCCTGCTGAACGTGGATTACCCCGCGATCATGGGCATCGCCCTGCTCGGCTCGCTGGGCTACGTCGTGGTCAACCTCGCGGTCGACCTGGGCCAGGCCTGGCTCGACCCGCGGATCCGGCTCGCCTGATGGCGATCGAGTACGTCCCGGCCCGGGCCATGGCGGCCCCGGCCCCCGGCTTCGCCCGACGGCTGGGCCGGGGCCTGCGCGCCGACCCCCTGGCCATCGCCGCCATGGTGGTGATCGGTGGCCTCCTGGTGATGGCGGTGCTCGGATCGGCGATCGCGCCGTACCCCGAGCAGGGCGAGGGCGCCAGCGATGTCGCGTCCCGGCTGCTGCCCCCGTCCGGCGAGCATCTGATGGGCACCGACCAGCTGGGTCGCGACGTCCTCAGCCGGATCATCGTCGGGGCGCGCAGTGCCGTCGCGGTTTCGATCCTGGTCGTCGGTTTGGCGGCGCTCATCGGCGTCCCGCTCGGCGCGATCGCCGGGTTTCGGCGCGGTCGTCTCGACGCGCTGATCATGCGTACGACGGACCTGTTCCTCGCGTTCCCGCCACTGCTGCTGGCGATGGCCATCGTGGCCGCCCTGGGCCCCGGCCTCGACCACGTCGCGATCGCCCTGGCCATCTCATGGTGGCCGTGGTATGCGCGGCTGGCCCGCGGCACGGCTGTCTCCCTGCGCGAGCGCCCGTTCATCGAGGCAGCGCGCGCGACCGGGCTGTCGGACCGGACGATCCTGGCTCGCCACGTCCTGCCGAATCTGCTGACACCCGTGCTCGTCCAGGCCACGGTGGATGTCGGGACGGTCATCCTCGCTGCCGGGTCTTTCGCGTTCCTCGGGCTCGGTGCGTCGCCACCCACGCCCGACTGGGGGCTGATGGTGGCCGAGGGCCGGGCCTTCATCCTCGACCAGTGGTGGCTGGTCACCTTCCCGGGCATGGCCATCTTCGTGGCCGTGCTGGCGGTCAACATCGTGGGCGACCTGCTGCGCGACCTGCTCGACCCGAGGCGGACATGAGCGGTCCGCTGCTGCGCATCCGGGACCTCACCGTGGACTTCGTCACGCCCGACCGGCGCTCGACCGCCCTCCGCGGCGTGGACCTCGAGGTCGGTGCGGGCGAAGTCGTCGGACTCGTCGGCGAGACGGGCTGCGGGAAGACGCTGACGGGCCTCGCGGCGCTGCGCCTGCTGCCGGCCGCGGCCACCATCACCCGCGGTTCGGTCGAATTCGAGGGCCGCGATCTGGTGGACCTCGCCGAGGACGAGCTGCGCGTGCTGCGCGGCCGGCGGATCGCGATGATCTTCCAGAACCCGGCGGCCTCGTTCAACCCGGTCTTCACCATCGGCACCCAGATGCGCGACGTGCTGGCGGCCCACGATGCCGAGCGCGGGCGCGAGCGAGACGCGCGCATCGCCGAGGTGTTGCGCGACGTCGGGCTGGGCGAGCCGGCCCGCGTCCTGCGCTCGTATCCGCACCAGCTGTCGGGCGGGATGCTCCAACGGGCGATGATCGCCATGGCCCTGCTCCTGCGGCCGTCCCTGCTCATCGCCGATGAGCCCACGACGGCGCTGGACGTCACGATCGCAGCCCAGATCCTGCGCCTGCTGCGCCGTCTCCAGGAGGAGCAGGGCTTCAGCGTCCTGTTCATCACCCACGACCTTGGCGTCATCCGTCGGGTGAGTGACCGGGTCGTCGTGCTGTACGCCGGACGTGTCGTCGAGGACGCGACCACGGGCGACCTGTTCGCGGCCCCCGCGCATCCATATGCGCGCGGCCTGATGGCCGCCGTCCCCCGCCGCTCAAGTCGGGGCGGGCCGCTGCCGTCGATCGCCGGCTCGCTGCCGACCGATCCGGACGCGCTCGCGGGTTGCGCGTTCGCGCCGCGTTGCCCGCTGGTCATCGACCGCTGCCTGAACGAGCGCCCGGGGCTGCGAGCGGTCGGTCAAGGCCATGTGGCGGCCTGCCACGTGGCGGCCGAGTCATGACCCGGCCGCCGCTCGCCGACACGGAGCGGCCCACCGCGTGGGTCGGTCCGGAGGCGGGCACCTCCTCCGGGACTGGGCCGACCGGGCCTGTCCTTGAGGTGCGCGACCTCGTCAAGACGTACGCCCAGCCCGGGACCGGCCGTCCGGTCCGCGCCGTGGCCGGGGTCAGCCTGGACATCGCCGACGGTGAGGTCTACGCCCTGGTCGGGGAATCGGGCTCCGGGAAGACGACCCTCGCCCGCTGTGTCCTGCGCCTGCTCGATGCCGATGCCGGTGAGATCCGCCTCGATGGCGTGGATGTCCGAGCCGCCCGCGGCGATGCGCTGCGCCGACTGCGCTCGCGGATGGCGGTGGTGTTCCAGGATCCGGTCGGATCGCTCGACCCGCGGATGGCGGTCCGAGACATCGTGGCGGAGCCGATGCGCGAACACCTGCGACCGTCCCGCCGGGAGCTCGAGCCGATGGTCGTGGACGCGCTCGAGCAGGTCGGGCTCGGCCGGATCCACCTCGATCGGCGGCCGCACGAGCTGTCCGGCGGGCAGTGCCAGCGGGTGGCGATCGCCCGGGCGCTCGCCTCGCGGCCCCGCCTGCTCGTGCTCGACGAGCCGACCTCCGCGCTCGATGTGTCGGTCCAGGCCCAGATCCTCAACCTGCTGATGGAGCTGCGGACGCGCCACGGGCTCGCGTTCCTGCTCATCTCCCACGACCTCGGCGTGGTCCATCACCTGGCCGACCGGGTGGGCGTGCTGTACCTCGGCCGTCTCGTCGAGGAACGCGGCGCGCGCGCCGCGTTCGAGGCGGCGGCCCACCCGTACACCCGGGCCCTGCTCGCGGCCGTGCCCGACGTGGACGACGCGGCCGCCCCGCCGTCACTCATCCGCGGTGAGCCACCCAGCCTCGCCGACCCGCCCCAGGGCTGCCGCTTCCATCCGCGCTGCTGGCTACGCTCCGATCTCGGCGACCCCGAGCGGTGCGCGACCGTCGAGCCGCCGCTCGTCGGCCCGGGTGGGGTCGACGTGGCGTGCCACTTCGCCGACCGGACGGCCGGAGCGCTGGTCGCGCTCGAGGCACGCCGGGCGGCCGCGACGATGACGGAGGGCATGGTCACGATCGCGACCTGGCAGGACCCTCCGCACAATCGCTGGGGCTACCTTCACGTCGCCGACCTCCTGCCGACGGCCGTGATCAGCCGGGGCGGCGGCCCTGTCCGAGAGTTGCCTCGCGACGAGCGCGACATCCGGGGCCTGCGCTTCGAGCACGATGGCGCCGCGCACGACGTCGGCCGAATGCTCGGCGCGACATACACGGACGGGTACCTGGTGCTCCACGAGGGTCGCATCGTGGCGGAGCACTACGACGGCGCCATGACGGCGACCACGCCGCACCTGCTCCAGTCGGTGTCGAAATCGATGAACTCCACCCTCGCCGGCGTGCTGGTGGGTGAGGGCCGGCTTGATCCGGCCGCGCCCGTCGGACGATACGTGCAGGAGCTGGCCGGCGGCAGCTTCGAAGGCTGCACCGTCGCGGACCTGCTCGACATGCGGGCGGGCACCCGCTTCTCCGAGGCGTACGAGGACCTCGCTTCGGACATCCGGATCAGCGAACAGGTCAGCGGTTGGCGGCCACGCGTGACCCCGGGCCTGCCGACGGACCTGCGCGCCTACATGGCCGGCCTGGCTAACGCGGGCCCACACGGAGGGCCCTTCGACTACCGCTCGATCCTGTCCGACCTCCTGGGGTGGGTGGTCGAGCGGGCCGGTGAAGCGCCGTTCGCCGAGCTCTACAGCGACCGGATCTGGTCACGGATCGGGGCCGAGTCGGACGCGACCATCGCCGTTGACCCGGCCGGGGCGCCGATCACCGACGGCGGGTTCTCCGTCACCTTGCGCGATCTCGGCCGTTATGGGCTGCTGTATCTGGAGGATGGGCTGGTCGATGGACGGCGAGTGGTGCCCGCCTCCTGGATCGAACGCCTGCGCCGACCCGACGCGGAGCTTGCCGCGGCCTTCGGCGGCGCCCTGGACGTGCCCGGCGTGACCGGCCCTACCACGATGTATCACGACCAGTGGTGGGTGCTCGATCCGGCCCTCGGCATCGTCGTGGCGATCGGCATCCACGGCCAGATCGTGCTCGTGCATCGGCCCAGCCGGACGGTCATCGTCAAGCTCTCCACCCAGCCCCTGCCGGTGGACCGGGCGTTGTTCCGCTACCAGATGGCGGGCTCGCTGCGGATCTGTACGGCCCTCGCTGACGGCTCCCTGAGCGACCGCTGATCGAGCGAACTCCCGGGCGGGGTCAGCTCGGCAGACCGATAGCGATCATCCCGGTCAGCACCCCTGCCAGGCCCAGCCACTGGATCGGCTTGAGGCGCTCACCCAGGAACGCGACCGCGACGATGATGGTGACCGCCGGACCGAATGACGACGCGAGGCCGACGAGCCACGTCTCGGCGAACTCGAGCCCGTACATGAACACGATCAGACCGGCGACGTCGAGCAAGCCTGCCATCCCCACCAGCGCGATCACCCGCCGGTCGATGCGGCGGTCGGCGCCCGGAGCGCCGATGAGCAGCGGCTCTGCCACGCGTCGCGCCACGGTGAGAGCCCCGACCAGGATGATCGTGGACAGGATGGCGTTCGCCGATCGCGACACGAGCAGGACCTGCTGCCAGCTGGCGAGGTCGATCATGATGTCGCTGCCGATCGACATCGTGGCGAACAGGACGAGGGCGACGATCGCGAATGCGACGCCCGGGCTGGCCAGGCGCGTTCCCCGGATGCTGCCTCCGAATGCGACCCCGGTGAGGATCACGCCGATCGTCGCGAGGGTGGCCCCGGCCGCCTGGAGCAGGGTCAACGTCTCGCCACGGACGATGACCGCCAGCACGACCGTCAGGCCGCCGTACGCGGCAACCATCCCGCTGACGATGGAGATCGGGCCGATGCGCAGTCCGGTGAAGTAGGCAAGATAGGCACCGGCCCCGGCGAGACCCACCAGCGAGCCGCCGACGATGACCGCGGGATCGCTCGGGAACGGGACGCCGGTGACGACGGCCAGCAGGATCACCACGGCCGCCCCGATGAGCTGGATCCCGGTCGTCACCTTGAGGCTGCCGATCCGTCGGCTGGACAGCGCGGAGAACACGTCGAGCGTGCCCCATGACAGGGCGGCACCGAGTCCGGTGAGGAGTCCGAGGGGCATCGGCGGAGCATAGCGTTCCGTGCGGGCATGGCGGTGGCGGGTCGCACGCGGTGTTCCGGCTCCGGCTCCGGGTCCGGCTCCAGCCGTGCCGATCCCGCACCCGGTCACCGGGTGGTCGAACCGAAGGCGGAGCCGCCGATTTCGGCCCTTCGATCGCCGGATGGGTCGCTTGGTGGCACAACGGTCGAAGGAAGGCGGAAAACCGACGGTTCCGTCGTCCGTACGGTCACGGGGTGACACCTCACCCCGGCCGGGAGCTCCCGGGACGCGTGCTAGACTTCGACGCCCGTGGGGATGTAGCTCAGCTGGGAGAGCACTGCGTTCGCATCGCAGGGGTCAGGGGTTCGAGTCCCCTCATCTCCACCAACGTCCGTCCCCGCCCCTGGTGTCGCTGTCGCCATCGCCCGTGTCGTCCACGCCTGACACCCCCGACCATCCCGGCTCGCCCGATCCGACGCGCCGCTTCGCGCTGGCTTGCGTCGGCTTCCTGGCCGTCGCGGTCGGGGTCTACCTCGTCTTCGTGACCACGGAAGCGGGCCAGCGCATCGAGAATGCGGCGCTCCACGCGTCCAGCCTCCGCCAGGACTCCGTGCGCGCGGACTCGCTGGCCTACCTGAACCAAGTCAGCATCGTCACCTTCGTCGTGGCGATGACCGCGATCGCCCTCGTCGGGCTGCTCCGTCGCCGGGCCGGCCTCGGCGTGCTCGCGGTGGGAGTGATGGGTTCGGCCGCCCTCACCGCCCAGGCCCTGAAGGTCCTCCTTCCGCGCCCGGAACTCCTGGAGGGTCCGGCGTGGCTGTTGCGCAACAGCTTCCCGAGCGGGACCGCCACGGTCGCGGCGTCGATCGGGATCGCGGCCCTGATGGTCGTTCCTGACCGGCTTCGCTGGTTGACCCTCGTCGCGGCGGCGGCCCTCGCCGCGGTCATCGGCCAGGCCACCCAGGTCACGGGCTGGCATCGCGCCAGCGATGTGCTGGGCGGCGTCGCGCTGGCGGCCGCCTTCGGTTGCATCGGGCTCCTGGCGCTGACGCGGATCGGGTACGTGCAACCATCGGCGGTCGGGCGCGTCAACCCGCGCGTCTTCTCGGCGCTCATGATCGTGGTCGCGGGGTCCATCGCCCTGGGCATCTTCCTGGTCGCGGCACTCCTGGTCTTCCCCCTCCTGCGCGCGCCCGGCGATGCCGATAGCGTGTTTCTGCACACGGCCTCCAACCTGGTCACGTTCGGGCTGTCCACGGTGGTCATCGCCGCCTTCGCGTGGGTCATCCAGCCGTACACGCTCGGGACCTCGGAGGCGGCCACCGCGGAAGAAGTGGTCGAGAGCCCGGCCATGCCCCCCGAGGAGCTCGTCGACGCGGCGATTGATCCTGAGTGAAGCCTCGGTAGAGTCCCGGTTTATGGCCCTCCGCCAGGATGACCGGCATGAAGAACGCCAAGGCGACCAAGACTGAACGTCGGGCCCGTCGCAAGGGTCGGGAACGGCGTCGCGACGACCAGCCGTCGCTCCGCGTCCTGGGCGGGACCATGGCACCGGAGGACATCGGCCGGTTGATGGCGGCGATGGGCCGATTCGATCCCGGGGCAGCATGGCCGGAGATGGCGCCGCTGATCGTGCCGGTCCTCAAGCGCCTCCACCACCCGTTCCCGCCGGAGGCCAGCCCGATCCACATCACCGTGCCGCCCGGCATCTCGACCGGGTTCGGCATCGACCTCGGGCCGGCCATCACGCACGTGACGGCGGCGCTCGCCGACGGTTGGGGCGTGGATCATGTCACGCTGCTCGGGACGTCCCTGGAGAATCTGCGACGCCTGGTCGTGGACGAACCGCCGGTCGTCCAGCTCATGCATCGCGACGGGGCGGAGATCGTCGCGGTCAGCGGCCAGGGCTGGGGCTCATCGCTGCTCCTCCTGCCGGAGGCCCTGGGGCCCATCCTCGGGACGAGGCCGCGGCTGCTGCTCGCCCCGATCCGGAACACGATGTTGGCGTTGCCGGATGACGCGGACCTGGAGACGGTCCTCACGCTGTGGGCCATCCTCGCGGACGGAGCCCGGGACGAGCTGGATGTGGCCCCCATGCGCTGGACCGGGCAGTCGGTCGTGGCGCTGGGCGACGAAGTGTCCCAGGGCCTGCCGAACTAGCCGTCGGCCTTCGATCTCAGTCCAGGGCGTGATGCAACTCCGTGGCATGGTCGTGCAGCCAGCGTCGCCACGTTCGGTGATCTGGACGCCGGGAGGCCACCAGCGCCCAGAACCTCGGCCCGTGCCCAAAGACCCGCAGGTGGGCGAGCTCGTGGACGACGACCGTCTCTAGGGCCGGCGGCGGGGCGAGAACGAGCCGCCACGAGAACGACAGGCGCCCGCGCGGTGTGGCGCTCCCCCAGCGCGTTCGCGGGTCCCGCAGCGTCATGGCCGCAGGGGTCACCCCGAGCTCGTGGGCGTGCGCTTGGATCGCGGTTACGATCGCCTCGCGGGCACGCTCGCGCATCCACGCTTCCGCGATCACCGGATCGTCGCGACGTTCACGGGGCGTTCGGTGGATGACCAACTCGTACGTGTCCGGGAGGTGGACGACATGGGAGCGGGTCGTGCCGCTAACGGCCGGATCACCACCCGC
>JBBEBL010000183.1:0-2684 GCA_040882345.1 Chloroflexota bacterium | reverse complement strand
GGCGCGCGCGTGTCCGTCACCGCGTCACCCAACAAGGGCATCGACGCGACGCTCGACTGGGCGGCGCAGCTCCAGGCCGACGGCTTCAGGGCCATCCCGCACCTGTCGGCGCGGATGATCCCGACGCGCTCGAAGCTCGCGGAACTGCTGGGGCGGTCGCGGGACGCCGGACTGACCCGCGCCTTCGTGGTCGGTGGCGATGCCGACGAGCCAGGGGAGTACCTGGATGGGTTGTCGCTGCTCCGGGCGATGGGGGAGATCGGCCATCCGTTCGAGACGGTCGGTTGCCCGGGCTACCCCAACGGTCACGCCGACATCCCGGACACGGCCCTGGAGCAGGCGCTCCGCGACAAGGCACCGCTGGTGGACCACGTCACGTCCCAGATGGACTTCGACACGAAAGTCATCGCGGCATGGGTGCGGCGCCTCCGCTCGGAGGGCTTCGATCGGGACATCGTCATCGGCGTGCCGGGGGTCGCGGATCCGCAGAAGCTGCTCAATGTGGCGGCGCGGATCGGGGTCAAGGACGCGAAGCGGTTCCTCGTCAAGAATTTTCGCTTCGTGACCGGGATGGCTCGGTCCGGCGGCTTCTACAGGCCGACCGGTTTCGTGGAGGCGATGGCGCCGCTGCTGGCGGATCCCGCGGCGCGCGTGACGGGGTTCCACCTGTACACGTTCAACGCGGTGGAGGCGACGGAGGCGTGGCGCCAGGGGATGCTGGAGGGGCTGGCCGGGTGACACCGGACGGCCTTGCCGCGCTGGAGGCGTTCGCGGCGTTCCCGGACCGACTGGCACTGGCGGTGCTGGCGGCGGTGGAGCGGCCCGTTCCCGATGGCGAGTGGACACCGGAGCAGGTCGCGCGACACCTCATCGCGGTGGAGATCGAGGTCCATCATCGTCGCGTTGACGACCTGGCCCGCGAGCCGTCGCCGCACTGGTCCTGGACGGAGCCGGGTCCCTGGGACGGCGAGTCGGAGCTCGGCCTCGCGGGCGTGCTGGACCGCTTCGCGCAGGTGCGCGCCGCGACGGTGGCCCTCGCCCGGTCCATGGACGACGCTGCGTGGGGAAGGACCGGCAAGCACGAGGTCTACGGCGACCTGGACGGCGACGGGCTGATCGCCCTCGCCGCGTCCCATGACGAGGAGCACCTGACGGCCCTGCGAGGCTAGCGACCCAACGCCGCCGCCGCATACAGGGCCACGCCGACCGCCATCGCCGGCTCATCGAAGACGACCCGGTTCGAATGGTTCTGCGGCGCCGTGTCCGGGTCCTCCCCGGCCGGTCGCGCCCCGACGAAGGCCATCAGCCCCGGAACGCGCTGGAGGACGTACGAGAAGTCCTCGGCACCCATGATCGGCGCGGCCAGATCGTCCACCGCCGCCTCACCGGCGACGGCGACGGCCAGCTCGCGGAACCAGGCCGTCGCCTCCGGGTCGTTCATCGTCACCGGGAAGCCCGGCACGATCTCCAGGTCCATGGTCGCTCCATGCGTCGCGGCCACGCCGGCGGCGACCTGGCGCACCCAGTCGCCGACCTTCCCGCGCATCGCGGGCGACACCGTCCGGATGGTCCCTTCGAACGCGACCGACTCCGGGATGATGTTGTTCGTCGTGCCGCCGTCGAGCCGGGTGATGCTGACGATCGCGGGGTCGAAGGGGTCGACGCGCCGGCTCACGACCGACTGCAGCGCGACGACGAACTCCGCCGCGACGTAGACCGGATCCAGCGCGAGATGCGGGGTGGACGCATGGCCGCCGCGCCCGACCACCGTGCCCTTGATCGCGTCCGCCGAGGCGAGCATCGCGCCAGGACGGAGGGCGACGGCGCCCGACGGGTAGCGGGTGGAGATGTGGAGCGCCACGGCGCGCTCGACATCGCCCACCCCGTGATCTCCGTCCTCGAGCAGCCCTTCATCGAGCATGAATCGGGCGCCATGGAAGCCCTCCTCGCCGGGCTGAAACATCAGCAGGACGCGCCCCGAGAGCTCCTCGGCGCGCTCGACGAGCAACCGCGCAGCCCCGAGCAGCATCGCGACGTGCGTGTCGTGCCCGCACGCATGCATCGCTCCAGGGATCTCCGACGCGAAGTCCAGCCCGGTGTCCTCCCGGAGCGGCAGCGCGTCCATATCGGCGCGCAGGAGCGTCGTCCCGCCCGGCTTCCCACCATCGATGACGGCGACGACGGAGGTCGTGGTGCCGCCCAGGCGTGGTTCGAGCCCCAGGCGTCGCAGCTCCTCCGCGATGACGACCTGCGTCGCCGGGAGGTGCAGGCCGATCTCCGGACGCCGGTGGATCCGGCGTCGGATCTCGACGATGTCGGGCAGGATCGCCTCCGCAGCGGCCCGGAGTGGGTGGATGTCGGCGGCCGCCACCGCGTCAGTCCTCCCCGTGGCGGGCGCGCCGGATCTGGTCGGCGTGCTCGTGACTGTGGTTCGCGTAGATGCCCAGCCAGCGGTCCACGGAATACGCGCCCGACTCGGCGTGGGTGCCCGCGCGCGCCCACTCGTCGTCGGTCAGCGCCGCGAGCAGCTGGTGGCTCGCCGTGCGCACCGCGCGCAGGACGGCGACGGACGCCTCGATCGGGCGGTCGTAGTGGAGCCGGCGCGCCCACTCGGGCTCGTCGTAGCCGTGGATCACCGGGTCGTCCTCGGCGATGAGCCGGCGGAGGCGGATGTACGCCATCGA
>JBBEBL010000182.1:1395-17731 GCA_040882345.1 Chloroflexota bacterium | reverse complement strand
GCAGCCGTCGTGTCGCTTCACGGCCCCCCAGCCGCGGACCGCCGCGACGATGCCCGGCGACCGCGTCCTTCGTCCGGCGGCACGGACGACATGGCTGTCAGCAGGCGGACGCCGACGTTCGCCGCGCCGTCGTCGCCGAGGTCGTGCTCGATGGCGAGCGAGCGCCAGGTCGGATAGTCGACGAGGTGTCGTGCCACCGCCCGGAGGCGTCGACCCGCATCGCCCTTCGGCGTGTGACCGTCCACGAGCTGGTCGCCGAGCCAGGCATTCGTGGCGCGAATCTCGTCCTGCGATGACCGAGGCATCGAGGTCATGTCCCGGTAGATCGGGTAGAGGCTCTCCGCATGCTCCCGGTACCAGCCGTACAGCTCGGTCAGGGCGTGGCGCGCGCGGTCTGCCAGTCCCGGGATGGCCGGCCAGGCACGAGCGTCCGGCGGTGGGTGCTGCTCCCGCCAGTGTGCCCGGCAGGCCTGGAACAGGACATCAAGGTCCGGGAAGTGGCGGTACACCGTCACACGGGTGACGCCGGCCTCCTCGGCGATACCGGAGATCGACGTGGCGGCTGGGCCGATGGTCGTATGCAGCCGCGCGGTCGCCTCGGTGATGCGCTGGCGCGTCTGCTCGACCAGCTCAGCGCGCTGGCGCATGCGGTAGGCTCGCGGCTGTTTCGTGATACGCATCTGCATACTCGATATTGACGGACCACCGAGAGCGAGTTTAGTATACAGCTCTGTTCGTCAAATACCCGAGGAGGTCCCGATGTCGACACACGGCGCGACACTTGGCGCGCGGCTCACGGTGGTCCGACCCGGCGAGGGCGAGGTGGGGATGCTCGCTCCGGGCATCGGCGTCCACTTCAAGATAGATGGCGGCTCTGCCGGCGACGCGCTCTCCATCGTCGAGCACACGTTCGCGGTCGGCGCGCTCGTGCCACCGCACATCCACACCCGCGAGGATGAGTACTCGATCGTGCTGGAGGGCGAGATCGGATTCCGCTCGGAGGACCAGGAGGCGGTCCTCGGCGCTGGCGGCTACATCGTCAAGCCACGCAACGAGGTCCACGCGATGTGGAACGCGGGCCCGGTTCCTGCACGCATGATCGAGGTCATCGCGCCGGCCGGCTTCGAGCGCTTCTTCCGCGAATTCGTCGAGATGACGACGGCCGGCGCGCCATCGATGGAGGATGTAGGGCGGTTGGGCGAGCGCTATGGCCTGCCGTTCGCGCAACCGGCGTGGCTCCCGGGCGTCATCGAGCGGTACGGACTGACGCTACCGCCGGGTGCTTGACCGCTCGTCGATCCAGATCCGCCGAGGCACGGACCGGACCAGGCGCCACGCGAGCCAGAGCAGGAACAGACCACCCACCAGGGCGAGCACGCGGCGCTGATCGATGAGCACCTGCGTCACCGCGGTCAGGCCGAACGCCGCCACGGCTCCGTAGGTCGCGTCCGCCGTGGCGACGCCCATCCCGGACATGAGGCCCACGACCCGCCCTTCCGCGATGGTCCGGCGGATCACCAGCAGGCTGATCGGGCCCACCGCGGCCGCGATCGTGAAGCCGAGGACCAGCCCCCGCAGGAGCAGCAACGGGTCCACGTCCGTCAGTCCGCGACCCGGTAGTAGTCCCAGCCGGACAGCGACGCCCGACGCGGCCGATGCCGGCAGGCCGCCCGCGGGACGGTGGCGAGCGGATCGGCCGAGGGCATTGGCATGGCCGCTATGATGCCCGCCATGGACGGGTCGCGACGCACCGGGCGGGGAGGGCGAGCCGGCGGGGAGGCTCGCCGGGCAGCTGCGGCCGAGCATGCCGCGGCCGGGGACGTGCCGCCGGCCCCCGCCGTCGACGCCGATCCCGCCGCATTCCCGGATGCCGCAACGCGCCTGGCCGCGGATGGCGGCGCAGCGAGTGACCGGTTCCGCGCGCTGCTCGACGAGGGCGGCCCGATCCTGGCTGACGGCGCGATGGGCACGATGCTGTTCGCGGCCGGGCTCCAGTTCGGCGACCCACCGGAACTGTGGAACCTGGCCCACCCGGACGTCGTCCGGCGCATCCACCGCGGCTACCTGGACGCGGGATCGCGGATCCTCATGACCAACACCTTTGGTGGGAACCGGCTGCGCCTCGGGATGCACGGCAACCAGGACCGCGTGGACGAGCTGAACCGCACGGCGGCCATCCTGCTGCGGGCGGAGGTCAACGCCGCTGGCGGCACCGCCCTCGTCGCCGGCGACATCGGCCCGTCCGGCGAGATCGTCGCGCCCCTCGGCACGCTGGACTACGACGAGGCCGTTGACGTCTTCCGCGAGCAGGCCGCCTCGCTCATCGCGGGTGGCGTGGACCTCATCTGGATCGAGACGATGTCCGACCTCCGGGAGATCAAGGCCGCCATCCAGGGCGTCCGACGCGCGTCGCCCGGGATCGCGCTCATCGCGACCATGACCTTCGACACGCGCGGCCACACGATGATGGGCGTGTCCCCGGAGGACGCCGTCCGGCATCTCGCCGCGTGGGGCGCGGACGCGGTCGGTGGCAACTGCGGGAACGGCCCGGACGAGCTCCTCCCAGTCATCGCTCGGATGCACGCGGCGGCGCCGGATGTCGTCCTGGTGGCGAAGTCGAACGCCGGGATGCCGGAGCTCGTGGACATGCAGGCCGTCTACAAGGCCAGCCCGGCGACGATGGCCGGCACCGCCGTCGAGATGCGGGATGCCGGGGCGCGGATCGTGGGCGCATGCTGCGGCAGTACCCCGGCCCACCTTGCGGCGATGGCCGCGGCCGTCGGGCCGTGACCTACCGTCCGTGACGCGGCCGCTCCGCGTCGGCATCCAGCTCCCCGAGGTGGAGCGCGAGGTCCGCTGGCCGGAGCTGCTGGACATGGTCCGTGCCGTGGAGGACCTCGGCTTCGACTCGGTCTGGGTCGGCGAGCACCTGCTGTATCGCTGGCCGGACCGCCAGGCCCGCGGCCCCTGGGAAGCGTGGACGCTGATGGGCGCCATCGCCGCGGCCACGTCGCGGGTCCGCTTCGGGCCGCTCGTCGCGTGCACCAACTTCCACAACCCGGCCCTTCTCGCCAAGCAGGCGGCCACGCTGGACGAGATCAGCGACGGCCGTTTCGTCCTCGGCTTGGGCGCAGGCTGGAACGAGACGGAATTCCGGGCATTCGGCTTCCCGTTCGACCACCGGATCGACCGGTTCGAGGAGGCCTTCACGGTCATCCGCACGCTCCTTCGCGACGGCGCCATCGACTTCGATGGTCGCTTCTACCAGGCGCGCGATTGCGAGTTGCTGCCCCGCGCGCGGGGCGACGGGCCGCCGCTGATGATCGGGTCACGCGGGCCGCGGATGCTCGCGATCACGATGCCGCATGTCGATGCCTGGAACGTGTGGTTCTCCGATACCGACAATCGACCCGACGGCGTGCCGGCTCTGCGCCAGCTGGTCGACGCCGCCTGCCGCGCGGCCGGCCGCGATCCGGGTGACGTGGAGCGGACCGTGGCGGTCCAGGTCCGGATGGCCGGTGGCCACGGTCGGATCCAGGGCTCGGCCGAGTCTGCGGCTCCGCAAGCACTGGAAGGCCCGACACCGGTCATCGCGGACGAACTGCGCGCCTACGCCCGCGAGGGCATCCACGAGGTGCAACTGGTCGTGGACCCCATCACCCTGGGCAGCATCCGGGCGCTGGCACCCGTCCTCGCGGACCTGGACGGCGGCTGATCTGTCACGACCGCTTGGCGAACGCCGTACCCTGACGCGACACGAGGAGGTACGCCACCGATGACGCTCGACGGCCGCACGCGTTCCCGCGCCGGTGGCGGTCGCGCCGGCGACGAGGTCTCCGAGCTCGACAAACGGATCATCGAGCACCTGCAGACGGACGGCCGGCGCCCGTTCACGCAGATCGCCGCGGAGATCGGCGTCTCCGAGGCCGCGGTCCGCGCCCGCACCAACCGCCTTATCGAACGCGGCATCCTCCAGGTTGTCGGCGTGACCGATCCGCTCCGCCTCGGCTTCCAGCAGATGGCGATGATCGGCATCCGCTGCGAGCGCGACAAGCTGATCGACGTGTCTGAGCAGGTCGCGGCCATGTCGGAAGTCGACTACGTGGTCATCACCGCGGGCACCTACGACCTCATCATCGAGGTCGTCAGCGAGGACAACGAGGCACTCCTGCGGTTCCTCACGGAGAAGCTGCGCGCCATCGAAGGCGTGCGCGAGACGGAGACCTTCGTCTACCTGCGGATGGTCAAGCAGACCTACCAGTGGGGAACCCGCTGACGAGGGTCTAAGATGGCGGGCGTGTCCGTGGAGCCGATCCTCGCCCTGATCATCGTGGCGGTCGTCGCGAACCTCATCGTGATGACCGTGCTGGTCGTCGTGCCCGCGCTGCGGCGCGCCGGCGACCCGGGCGTCGCCGCGTCCCCGGAGGACCGGTCGGAGCGGGCGATGTCGGCGGCCGTCCTCGTCGGCGGCGGCGACGAGACTGACCTCGTGGTCCCGACCCACACGTACGACCGCGTGGTCCGCATCGTCGCCTATTCGTTCCTCGTCGCCACCACGACCATCGTCGGCGTCTCCGGCCTGTGGGCCGAGACCCAGGTGGCGATCTTCGGCCTGCTCGCGGTGACCAGCCTGTTCGTGCTGATCGTCCACGACCTGCTCCCCGACGGCGCCCTGGGTCCGGCCAAGTTCATCGTGGAAGGCTCGGTGGCGATCACCGTCGCCACGCTCCTGGTGGCCATGACGGATGGGGTCGGCAGCCCGTTCTTCTTCATCTTCCCGCTCATCGTCGGCGGCGCGGCCTTGGTGGTCAGCCCGCTCATCACGGTCGCGCTCACGTCCACGGCCGCGCTCGGATACCTGCTGGCCGTGGTCCTGGGATCGCCGGCGCCGGTCCTGGAGGCCGCAAGCCTCGCCACGGCCGGGATCAACGTGACGGCCATGGTCCTGCTGGCCTATGTCGCGACGACCATCGCCCGGGAACAACGCCGGACGCGTGATGCGGCCATCCGCCTGTCCATGGTGGACCCGCTCACGAACCTGTTCAACCGCGGGTTCTTCTTCGCGGCGATCGAGCGCGAGATCGCGCGCAGTGCCCGGTCCGGACGGGGGTTCTGCCTGTTGATGATGGACCTCGACGAACTCAAGCTGATCAATGACCGATTCGGCCATTTCTACGGGGACCGGGTCCTGCGGGGGGTGGGCGACATCATCTCCGCCGGTGTCAGGCGGATCGATACGGCCGCGCGCTACGGCGGTGACGAGTTCGTGGTGCTGCTGCCGGAGACGGACCCGAGCGGAGCGTACGTCCTGGCGGAGAAGATCCGGATCGGCGTGGCCGCGATGCCCGTGGCCTTGCCAGACAAGGCCGTCAGGCCGTCCCTGTCCATCGGCGTCGTCACTTACCCGGACGACGGGGCCACCGCGGACGAGCTGATGATCAGCGCGGACGGCGCGATGTACGCGAGCAAGCGCGCCGGCAAGAACCGGGTGACCGGCATCCGGGCCCAGTCCCGACCGGACGTCGGGGTGATGACCCGGCCGTGACGGATCACGATCCCCCGGTGATGGGATTCTCCACGCGCGCCATCCGCGCCGCGTCTCGCGTGCCGGAGGTGAGCCAGCGGCCGTCCAGTGTGCCGATCTACCAGACCGCGACGTTCACCTCGAGCGACGCCCGGGAACTCGCCGACGTCGCCGCGGACCCGCGGGCGGGCTATGCCTACAGCCGGATCTCCAACCCGACGAGCGTGGCGTTGGGCGCCGCCTACGCGGAGCTCGCGGGCGGCGAGGCGGGCGTGGCCCTGGCCTCCGGGATGGGCGCCATCCACGCGGCGCTCGCCTCGCAGCTACAGGCGGGCGATCGGGTCGTCGCCCCGCTTGCCATCTACGGTTCCACCCGCACGCAACTCGTGGACACGTTCGCGAACTTCGGGGTGGTCGTGGATTTCGTGGATCTCACTGATCCTGGGGCGGCGGCGACCGCCGTCGCCACCGCCCCCACGCGCGTCGTCTATGCGGAGACCATCGCCAACCCCACAACGGTCGTGACGGACCACGCCGCGATCGCGGCGCTCGCCCAAGAGCACGGGGCGACGTACATCGTGGACAACACGTTCGCGTCACCGTACGTCTGCAGTCCGCTGGCGCTCGGGGCGGACCTCGTGGTGGAGTCGGCTACGAAGTTCCTGTCCGGCCACAGCGACGTCATCGCGGGTGTCGTCGCGGGGCGTGGCGACCTGATCCGTCGCGTCGAGAAGGTCCAGATCGACAACGGCGCCACCATCGGCCCGTTCGACGCCTTCCTCGTCCTGCGCGGGATCATGACCCTCGCCGTGCGCGCGGAACGGCACGCCCGCACGGCCGCGGCACTCGCGGCGTGGCTGGAGCGTCAGGACGGCGTGCAGCGCGTCCTCTATCCAGGGCTCCCCAGCCATCCCCAGCACGAGGTCGCCGTCCGCCAGTTCCGCGCCGGCGTCGCCGGCGGGATGTTGGCGGTGGAGGTCGCGGGTGGCCGCGAGGCGGGTCGGGCGGTCATCGATGCGCTTACCCTGACCGAACTGACCGCCTCGCTCGGCAGCGTCCACACGATGGTCGTCCATCCGCCGTCCACGTCCCAGCGCCAGATGACGGAGGCCCAGCTCGCCGACGCCGGCATCACGCCGGGGCTGCTTCGCGTCTCCGTCGGGCTGGAGGACCTGGAGGACCTGCAGGTCGACTTCGAGGCCGCCCTGAAGGTCGCCCGGTCGGCGGCCGCCGCGGATACGCCAACCGTCGGCGTGTAGGGACTGCGTCATCGCGTCCCCGGTCACCCTCCGCCCGGCTGTCGTCCGGACCGCTCCCACGGATCCGTTCGCGCGCGCCGGCAAGGCGCTCTGGGACCTGTTCACCTCCGTGGACTTCGCCGTCGTCCAGATCATCGTCCTGTCGCTGATGGCCGTCGTCGGGATGACCCTGCAGCAGCTCCCCGACTTCGCCTTCCGCTCAGCCGGCGACTACGCCGCGGCGATGGATACGCTCCACGTCCGCTACGACCCCACGATCGGTGTGGCCGCGGTGGACCTGCTGGAGCGGCTGGGGGCGTTCGCGATCTTCCGCTCCCCGTGGTTCAGCCTCAGCCTGCTCGTCCTCGCCGTGTCGATCGTCGTGTGCACGCTGGACCGCACGCCCCGGCTGTGGCGCGGCGTCTCCGACGTGCGCATCGTCCAACCGGAGCCGTACTTCGACCCCGCCCTGCCGGACCGGGCGGCGATGGACGGGGTGGCCGCCACGGACCTCGCCGCGGTCGTGCGGCGGCACGGGTTCCGGGTCCGCCAGGCCGCGGAAGTGGATGGGGCCATCCATGTCTATGGCGATCGCCACCAGTACACCAAGATGGCGACACTCCTCACGCACCTCGGCCTGATCCTGTTCCTGGTCGCCGCCGGCGTCACCTCGCGCTTCGGCGACGAACAGGGCCTGGTCGTGCCGGAAGGGGAGTCGCTGACCGTGCAGCCCATCGGCACGCCCGGGCTGTTGCTGGTCAAGAACCTGGCCTTCGAGGCGCCCGGGTTCGAGACGGGCATGCCGACCGACTTCACCACGGACCTCGCGGTCTTCCGGGACGGCCAGGAGATCGCCCGCAAGACGATCCGGGTCAACGACCCGTTGTCCATCGCCGGCTACACGTTCCACCAGAACGGGTTCGGGCCAGCGCCGCGGATCGTCGTCCGCGACAAGGACGGCCGGCCGTTGTGGGACGCCCAGGTCCCCCTCACGGAGTCCGCGGGCGGACTGCCCTACGGCATCCTGGCGGTGCCCGGGCGAGACCTGGGACTGCAGCTGCTGCTGGACCGCGCCGACAACGGGCTGGGCCAGGTCATCATCCTGCCGTACCGCGTGGTGGGCACGGACGCGGAGGGCCGGCCCATCCCGGAGAACTACCCGCCGGTGCGGCTGTTCCGCGGCGACACGCGGACTTCGCCGGACCTGGACCTCTCCATCGAGCTCGTGGACTTCGGTGAGTACACGCTGCTCATCGCGAAGTCGGATCCGGGGCAGGGGATCGTCTGGCTCGCGTTCCTGTCGCTCATCACGGGCATCGCCATCACGTTCTATCTGCCGCGCCGCCGCGTGTGGGCCCGGCTGGCACCAGACGGACGCCTTGGTCTCGTGTGGCGCTCGGATCGGTACGTGGACGTGGAGCGTGAGTTCGGTCGACTGCTGGACGACCTGGTGGCCGTTCGCCAGCCGGCCGGGCATCGCAACCTGCAAGCCAATCGGTGACGACCCGATACTGATTCGCAACCGGACTGACTGCTACGCTGCGTCGCAACCATCCCGACCCGCAGGAGTCCCATGACCGCCCGTCAATCGGCCATCGCCGCGATGTCGAGCCACAAGGCCACCAAGACCCAAAACTACCTCGAGCACGCCGGCGCCGACATCTACGGCCAGTACGTGTTTCATGAGACGGCCCAGCGCCAATACCTCGCCAAGCCGATCTTCCGGCGTCTGCGACGCACCATCGATGGTCTCGAGCCGTTCGACCCGATCATCGCCGACGCGGTCGCCCACGGCGTGAAGGAATGGGCGATGGCGCAGGGGGCCACCCACTACACGCACTGGTTCGTGCCGATGACCGGCTCGACCGCCGAGAAGCACGACTCGTTCCTGAACCCGACCGGCGACGGCCAGACCATCGCGGAGTTCTCCGGCAAGAACCTGCTCCAGGGCGAGCCGGACGCCAGCTCGTTCCCGTCGGGCGGGATCCGCGCCACGTTCGAGGCACGCGGCTATACCGCTTGGGATGTCACCAGCCCGATCTTCCTGCAGGTGGAACCCAACGGCGTCACCCTGACGATCCCGACGGCGTACGTCTCGTTCACGGGCGAGGCGCTCGACCACAAGATCCCGCTGCTCCGTTCGCAGGAGGCCCTGGGCAAGCAGGCCCTGCGGGTCCTGCGCTGGTTCGGCAACACCACCGCGAGCCGAGTGTTCACGAACATCGGTCCGGAGCAGGAGTACTTCCTCGTCGACCGGCGGCTTGCCGATCAGCGACCCGACATCGTCCTGACCGGTCGCACGCTCTTCGGTGCCCCGTCGCCCAAGGGCCAGGAACTGGAGGACCAGTACTTCGGCTCCATCCGCGAGCGGATCCTCGCGTACATGATGGATCTCGACCGCGAGCTGTGGCGCCTGGGTATCCCCGCCAAGACCCGCCACAACGAGGTCGCGCCCGGGCAGTTCGAGATGGCCCCGGTGTTCGAGCCGACGTCGGTCGGGTCGGACCACAACATGGTCGTCCTGAGCATGATGCGTCGGCTCGCACGGCAGCACGGCCTGATGTTCCTGATGCACGAGAAGCCGTTCGCCGGCATCAACGGCTCAGGCAAGCACAACAACTGGTCCATGGCGACGGACGATGGCGAGAACCTGCTGGACCCGGGCAACGACCCGCACGCCAACGCCCAGTTCCTTGCCTTCCTGATGGCCGTGATCCGCGGCGTGAACGTCCACGCCGACATGCTCCGCGCGAGCATCGCGGACGCCGGTCAGGACCATCGCCTGGGAGCGAACGAGGCTCCGCCCGCGATCATGTCGATCTTCCTCGGTTCGCAGCTGGAGGACGTCATCGATCAGCTGGCCAAGGGCGCTGCGTCCGCCTCCAAGCAGGGTGGCTCGCTGGAACTCGGCGTGACATCCCTGCCCGTCCTGCCCAAGGACGCGACCGACCGCAATCGGACCTCGCCGTTCGCCTTCACGGGCAACAAGTTCGAGTTCCGCGCCGTGGGATCGTCCGCGCCGATCTACTGGCCGCAGACCGTCCTCAACACGGCGGTGGCGGACTCCCTGTCCGACCTGGCGGATGAGTTGGAGCAGCTGGAGCCCGGGGACTTCGAGGGGCTGACGAGGATCGTGTCCGCGATCGTCAACGCGAACCGCCAGGTCCTGTTCGAAGGCAACGGGTACTCGGAGGAGTGGCACGCCGAGGCGGAGCGGCGGGGGCTGCCCAACAACCGGACCACGGTGGATGCCCTGCCGGCGCTGACCACGGCCAAGGCGAAGGCGGTCTTCTCCAAGTTCGGCGTGCTGTCAGAACGTGAGCTCGCCGCGCGGGTGGGAATCAACTGGGAGCGCTACGTCAAGGTCGTCAACATCGAGGCCAACTGTGCGCTGGACATCGCCCGGACCATGATCCTGCCGGCCACCGTCCGCTATCTCGCCCAGCTCGGGGCCGCGGGCGAGTCCCGTGGTGTGGCCGCCATCGCCGGGCGCGTATCGGGTCTGGCGGACGCCCTCGTCGAGCGCATCGAGCAGCTGGAGGCGGCACAGCACCGTGCCCATGAGGCCGGCGCCGGCGCCGTGGAGGCCGAGGCCCGCGTCGCCGTCAGCGAGGTCATCCCCGCCCAGGAAGCGCTCCGGGCCGTCGCCGACGAGCTGGAGACGCTGGTCGCGGACGATCTGTGGCCGCTGCCCAAGTACCGCGAGCTGCTGTTCCAGTACTGAGGTCACCGCCGCCGCCCGCCGCCCGCCGCGCCGGCCGCGCCACCCGCGCCCCCGCGTCCCCGCGCCCCCCGCGCCCCTAGCGCGACGCCCACCCCATGGGTATCGCCACGCTCGCTCGGGCTGGTTATGTCTCCGTTGGCGCCCGGTCGAGCACGGCGACGCCCACCCGGTGGGCGTCACGTGAGTGTCCGGGGGGACGCCAGCGATCGACGTGGCGACCCACGGTGGAGCCGCAGCTACGTCGTGGTGAAGCGCCGCCCGGCATGATCGGGCCATGGAGCGGACAGCGGATGAGGTGGCGTTCGACTGGGGCTTGCGGATCCGGGCAGGGCGACATCGCCGCGGCCTGACGCAGGACGACGTCGCGCGGAGGAGTGGCACCTCGACGTCAACCCAGAGCCGCATGGAGCTCGGTCGGGGAGCAACGGTCCCGCTCGGGACGTGGGTCGCGGTAGCCGCCGCCCTCGATGAGGACCTGTTCGGGGAGGCACGGGACGACCCGGGCGTCTACCTGGAGGCGGTCCGTCGCATCGCCGAGGCCGGCGCGTGGTCGATGTCCGGCCGGGAGGGTCGGACGGTGTGGCTCGACCGCGCGGCGCGGGCCGCCGGTTCGGTGCGTCCGTGGCGACTGCCGGCGGAGCGGCTGCTCATCCGCGTCGTGGTCACGGTCACGGATATCGAAACGGACCGATGCCGATTGGCCGGGGACGTGCGCGGCCTGCTCGATCGGACGGCCGTCGGTTGTCCCGTGGGCGGGCTGCTCGTCGTGGTCCGTACGACATCCAACGCCCGGCGGCTCTCCGGCGCACCAGCAGCCCTCAGCAGCGCGGGATGGTTCAGGGCCCTGACGTCTCCGGGGTCCCGGATGCCGACGTATCCGGGTGTGGTGTGGCTGGCGCCGCGGGGGACGCACCTGCTGCCGGGAGCGTGAAGCGGAACGTGGAGCCGACACCCACGTCGGATTCAAGCCACAGGCGGCCACCGTGGTGGACCACGATCTCGCGGCAGATGGGCAGGCCGAGGCCGGTCCCCCGCGGCTTGTCCGTGAGGGTGTCGCCGGCCTGGCCGAACTGCTCGAAGACCTTGTCGTGGTCCTCCGGTGCGATGCCGACGCCGGTGTCCGCCACGGCGACCTCCAGGCCGTCGGGATGGCGACGGGCGCTGATCGTGATGGAGCCTGACGGAGTGAACTTGACGGCGTTGGAGATGAGGTTGATGACGACCTGGATCAGGCGGTCCCGGTCCCCGTGGATGACCGGCAGATCGTCCGCCACCTCCAGGACCAGCTGCGGTCCGCTCTCGTCCACCAGTGACGAGGTCGCACCGGTCGCGCGGCCGATGACGTCCGCGATCTCGAGCGGGTCGTCGCGCCACTCCATCCGTCCGGACTCGATCTTGGCGAGGTCCAGCGTGTCGTTGATGAGCTTCGTCAGGCGTTCTCCCTCCTCGACGATGATCGCGAGGTTGTCCGAGACCTGCCGTACCGCGCGATCGACCTTCGGATCGCCCGGCGGGACCGTCGGGAAGACGACATCGGCGAGGCGTTTCGTGATGAGCTTGGAGAAGCCGACCACGGACGTCAGCGGGGTCCGCAGCTCGTGGCTGACGTTGGACAGGAACGTGCTCTTGGCCTCCGTCGCGGCCTCGGCGGCAAGTCGCGCCTCCACGAGGTCCACGGTGCGTTCCGTCACCCGCCGCTCCAGGGCGGCACGCTCGTCGGCCAGCTCGGCATAGAGTCGAGCGTTCTCCACGCCCCCCGCGATGAGGCTGCCGACCGTGTACAGGAGCGGACCGTCGCCGGGCAGCACGTTCCGGCCGGTCAGTCGATTGTCCACGGCCAGGACGCCCACGGTCCGGCCCTTGGTCACGAGCGGCGTCCCGAGGAATGACGACACCTCCAGCAGCGCCGCGAACGCGCGATTGCCCTCATCCTCATCCTTGTCCACGTCGCGGAGCAGGAGCGGCCCGTCGGCTCGGGCGATGCGACTCAGGATCGCCTCCTCCAGATCGACCGGGAGCTCGATCCCGGCGATCTGCTCCGCCATCTCCGGACTTCCGCCGATGGAGCGACCGCCGTGGAGCACGCCACGCTCCTCGTCGAGCAGCAGGATCAGTGCCCGATCGAAGCGCAGATGGCGCGTCACCGCGGCGAGGGCGAGGTCCAGCAGCTCGTCGCGGTCCAGGGTGGAGCCGGTCGCGACGGCGAGCTCGTTGAGCGTCATGAGCTCCGCGACGCGCTGCTCCAGGGTCTGGTTCGCCAGTTCGGACTGCTCGTAGGCGGCGACCGTGAGTCCCTGCTGGACGCGCAGGTCCGTGGCCCGGCGCCGGGCGGCGCCGCCGTACAACACGAGGCCCGCCGGCAGGACGACCGCCAGGACGACCGCGATCTCCTGCCAGAACGGCCCGCGGGCGATGAGGTAGGCGAGGACGGCCAGGGAGCCCAGCAGCCCCAGGGCGATGGCGCGTCGGTCCGTGACGATCAGTCCGTGGTGGCGCTCAGGACCGCTTCGTGGGTCCTGGCCTGGTCCAGGGTCGGCGCCGCGAGCGAGGCGATCGCGATCAGCACCTTGAGGTCCGAGGCGTGGAATTCGATGGGGCTCGCGGAGCGCGTTCCGATCACGCCCAGGCGCTCCCCGCGGACGCGGAGGGGCGCGGCCACGAGCGAGGCGAGCCCCCGTTCCGTGGCCGTGGCCCGCGGATCGCTCACGACGTCGTTCACGATCTCCGCTTCGCCGGCGAAGATCGCGCCAAGGATGCCGGCCTGGAGGCGGTCCGCGTCCGGGCCATCGGCGAGGACGATGAAGCCCTCTCCGCCCGACGGCAGGCGACCGGCCTCCTCCACCGCGACCGCCGCGACCGCCGCCACTTCCAGCGTCGCGCCGATCTGCTCGGCCAGGTCGTAGATGAGGTTCAGCTCGCGGTAGCGGTCAAGGGCCTCCCGGGCGAGAGCGCGCTTGTCCGTCTCGCGGGCACAGGCATACGAGAGGACCGCCGCGATGGCACCGGCCGGTCGCGGACCCTCCACCCACCCGACGGTGGCTCCCTCGACCTTGATGGGGTGGCGTTCCACCGGGGCATCCGCCGGCGCGCTTCCCGTCTTGCGGTCCAGGATCTCGTCGCCGGCCTCGTCCGTGATGCGGACGCGGGCATTCGTGCTCGCGAGGAGGACGGACAGCATCGGGGCCACGTGGCGGTGGCGGACGACCAGTCGACGGAGCTCAGCCGCCTCCATCAGGCGTCCAGGCCCAGCGCCGTCCGTGCCCGGCGCAGCAGGTCGTCCGGGTCGAACGGCTTGGTCAGGTACTGGTCCGCACCCGTGGCCAGACCCTGTTCGCGATCGTAGGCCTGGCCCTTGGCCGTGAGCAGGATCACGGTCGTGCCCGCGGTCGCCGGGTCGCCCTTGATCGCGGCCGCGACCTCGAACCCGTTCTTCTTCGGCATCATCACGTCCAGGAAGACGAGGTCCGGGTGCTGGTTCGCGACGACGTCCAGGGCTTCCTCGCCGTTCGTGGCGGTCAGCAGCTCAACGCCATCATCCTCCAGCTCCTCCAGCGTCTGTTCGATGAGCAGGCGGATGTGCTGCTCGTCGTCGACGATGAGGACGGTCGGCATGAGGACCTCCGGGCAGGGCTGACGGGACATCCGAAGGATACGGCACCATGCGGGGCGTGGAGATACGACCGAGCCGCTCGCTCGCGCTGTTGTCCGTCGCTCATGCGGTCAACCACGCGTTCGCAGTCCTGCTGCCGCTGATCTTCCTCAAGATCATCGATGAGTTCGGGGTGGGAGTGGAGGCGGTCGCGTTCCTGGCCGCCGCCGGTGCCGCCCTGTCCGGACTGGTGCAGCTGTCGTATGCCGAGGTCACGCGCCGCGTGTCGCGTCGTCGCCTGCTCGGGTTCGGTGGGCTGCTGTTCGGCGGCGGGTTTGCCGCTCAGGCGCTGGCGACCAGCTTCGCGACGTTCGCGCTGGCCAACATCACCGCGCGCATCGGGGGATCGCCGCAGCACCCGGTGGGCAACGGCCTGCTGGCGGAGCAGTTCCCCGTGGCGCGGCGTGGTTTCGCGATCAGTGCCCACATCGCGGGTGGGAATGTCGGGACGGTCGTGGTCGCGGTGGTGGGCGTGCCGTTGCTCGCCCTGGTGGGCTGGCGCGGGGCGTCCGTCGTGTTCGGCGCGGCCGCGATCGTCATCGCGCTGCTGATCCTCAGGTTCGTCCGCGAACACGGCACGGACCGGGCAGCGGCCGTGGCCGGTGGCTCGTCGCGCGACGCGCTCCGGCGGGTGATCGGTGATCGCGACCTGCGCTGGCTGTTCCTGACCTCTGTGCTGGGCGGTGGCGGCCGCGGCCTCGGCGTCGTCAACCTGTTCGTGCTCCTGTACCTTACCCGGGTCATCGGCCTGGACGAGGCCACGTCCGGCGTCATGTACGGGGCGCTCATCGTGTTCAGCGTGCCGATGCCGCTCGTGGCCGGATGGCTGTCGGATCGGCTGGGACGGAAGCCGCTCATCATCGGTGCCTACATCGGCGGGACCGTGGGCTTCGCCGTCTTCCTGCTCGCCGGGTCGTCGCTCATCGGCCTGTGGGCGGGCATCGTGATCATGGGGCTGTTCTCGTTCGCGGAGTCGCCGCAGCTCCAGGCCCTGCTGGCAGACATCGCGCCGCCGGCGACCCGCGACGCGTCCTATGCCCTGTACTTCACCCTGGCGTTCGGTGTCGGGTCCATGTGGACGGCGGTCTACGGCATCGTGATCAACGCGCTCGGCGAAACGAGCGGACTGCCGGTCGTCTTCGTGCTCATGGGTGTCGCGTTCGTGGCCGCGGCGCTGGCCGCGATCCCGATCCGCGCGGAACGACGGTCGATGGACTGACGGGCGCCGCTGCCATACTGCGGCACGTGGACGCCACGATCCTGCTCGTCGAGGATGACCCGTCGATCCGGGAAGTGACCGCGATCGGACTGCGCCAGGCCGGTTTCACGGTGGTCACCGCGAACGACGGCCGCGACGGCCTGGACCGCTTCCTCGCGGGAGCCTTCGACCTCGTGCTGCTGGACATCATGCTGCCGCGGATGGACGGCCTGGAGGTGGCGCGCGAGATCCGCCGGACGTCCACGGTCCCCATCGTCATGCTCACCGCCCGGGCGGATACGATCGACGTCGTGGTCGGCCTGGAGGCGGGTGCCGACGACTACGTCCGCAAGCCGTTCGAGGTGCCCGAATTGGTGGCCCGCGTCCGGGCGGCCGTCCGGCGCGTGGGCCGTCATCCCGACGACGAGACGGCGCACCTGCGCCTCGGGCGCCTGGTCATCGACACCGCCGGGCGGACGGTGACCCGTGACGGCGAGGAGATCGCGCTGACGCGGACCGAGTTCGACCTGCTCGTGGAGCTGGCCCGACACGCCGGCCAGGTCCTGCCCCGCGACACGCTGCTAAACCGGATCTGGGGCTACGACTACCTGGGCGATTCGCGCCTGGTGGACGTGGCGGTGGGCCGCCTGCGGGCCAAGGTGGAGACGGACCCGGCGGCCCCGGAGCTGATCCTGACGGTCCGCGGGGCGGGCTACAAGGGCGCGCGACAGGGCGCGCAGTAGGGCCGGCGCCACATGATCGTCTTCGGCGGAGTCCGGGCCAGGCTGACCGCGTCGCTCGTGGCGCTCGTCGCGGTGACCGCCATCGTGCTGGGATTGAGCGCGTCGTGGTTCGTTGACCTCCGGCTCCATGATCAGGCGCTCCAGGATGCGGCCGCGCAGGCCCGCTTCGACCTGTCCGTCGTGGTTCCCGGGCGCCAGCTCCCTGATGCCCCGACGCTCGACGACATCGACCGGAGCGCCCTCGCCGAGACGTTCCGGCA
>JBBEBL010000182.1:0-1295 GCA_040882345.1 Chloroflexota bacterium | reverse complement strand
CGCTGGAGATCGGGGAGCAGGATCTCGTCATCGCCGTTGCAGACCGTGGGCCGGGCGTCCCCCCGGATCGGCTGGACCGGATCTTCGAGCGGTTCGCCCGGCTGGACCCGTCACGGGATCGCGGCACGGGTGGGAGTGGCCTGGGCCTGGCCATCGCCGCCGAGCACGCGGCGCTCCTGGGCGGCTACCTCCAGGCCATCGAGCGCGATGGCGGCGGCCTGCGCCTGGAACTCGTCCTGCCGAGCGATGTCACCGGATCGTTACAGGATGGCGATGGGTCCGTGATGCGTGCGCCGGACGATGGGACTCCACCTTCCGCCACCTGGGAGCGACCATCATGATCCCGCATCGCCGTTCCGCCCTCTCCGTCCTGGCCCTCGCGGCCACCCTTCTCACCGTCTCGGCTTGCGGCGCCGGCGGTGGCCTTGGCCCCGTCCCGACCGCGCCGCCCACGGCCGCGCCGTCCGTGGACCCCGGACCCCCCGACATGACGCCCGGCCCGTCGCCGACCTCTCCCGCCTCACCCTCACCGACCACCGATCCGACCGGCAGCCCGGTCGTGACCCCCGCCCCGACCGCCAGCCCGACCACCGCCCCGGTGAAGACCATGGTTGTGCGTGCCTACTACGTCCTCGCCGGCGAGGTGGGCGTGGAGGGGCTCGTGCCGACGCTCCGGGACGTGCCTGAATCCGCTGGCACCGCCCGTGCTGCGATGGAAGCGCTGCTGCGTGGCGACATCCTCTCGGACTACCGATCCCTGTCCTCCGCCATCCCGGCCGGGACACGCCTGCTGGGCCTGACCATCCGTAATGGCGTCGCAACCGTTGACCTGTCGCGGGAATTCGAGTCCGGCGGCGGCAGCGCATCCGCCTTCTATCGGCTCGGTCAGGTCGTCTACACCCTGACCCAGTTCTCGACCGTCAACGCCATCCTGTTCCAGGTGGACGGACGGACCGTGACGACCTTCGGCAGCGAGGGCATCGTCCTGGACGGCCCGCAGACGCGCGCCGACTTCGAGGACCTCCTGCCGGCCGTGTTCGTGGATCGACCGGCCTTCGGGGCCGCCGCGGGCAACCCGCTGCGCCTGACCGGCAACGCCAACGTGTTCGAGGCCACGTTCATGATCACGATCCTGGACGGCTCCGGCCGGACGCTCGTGGAGGAGCACGCCATGGCGACGTGCGGCACCGGCTGCCGCGGGACGTTCGACGTGACGCTCCGCTACGACGTGCCGCGAGCGCAGTGGGGGACCCTGCGGGTGTGGGTGTCGTCCGCGCGCGACGGTCTCCCGGAGA
>JBBEBL010000181.1:11166-17814 GCA_040882345.1 Chloroflexota bacterium | reverse complement strand
CTCTCCCGCGCAGCTCGACGCGGTCCACCCGGCGTTCGACCGTGACGAGCGCGCTGGGCGGCACCAGCCGCTGGGCCTTCGGCGTCAGACCGCCGCCGCAGACCTTCGTTCGTGGCAGCCGCCGCGCCTCGAACAGCCTGACCTCCGCACCCCGCTCGGCGAGGATCCGGGCGGCGGTACTGCCCGCCGGACCGGCTCCGATGACCGCGACCCGGGGCCGGCTCAGGTCCGTGCTTCTCTGGTGAGGTCGATCCTGCGGCGAGATCGGGAACGGCGATCGGTTCATCTTCGGTCAACTTCACGGGAGATCCGGCGTGACGGTTGAGCCGCTCCCAAGGGCTGTGCTCCCGTCGACTGAATCGTCGCCGCCCAGGCTGAGGCGTCCCTGAGCCGAGTCTGAGACAGCAGTATGGCCAGCCTGGCGCTCGGGCTCAACGCGATCGTGGTCGGGGTCGTGGCCAGCCTGGCGGTCGACTTCGCGACCCGGTATGCCCGCGGTCGAGTGGAGGCGCTCCTCGCGCTGGCCGCCTTCGGCGTGGGTGCCTCGGGCGCCAACCTGCTCTGGGCGGTCCTGGGCGGTCCTGGGCGGGCTCCTGGTCGGGGCTGCGATGCTCCGACCGGGCCACTGGTTGTATCGTCGAACCATCCCGTGTAGGGTACCGCCATGTCCGCCGACGATCCCCAGTCCGCGCAGGCGCTCGCCCTGCAGGGCCGGATCACCGCATTCGTCCGGGCGTTCGGGCTCCTTCAGCCTGACGAAACGCCATGCGGCCGACCGATCCCGGTCTCGGAGGCACATGCGTTGGCAGAACTGGACCGCGATGGCCCCCTGCCGCAGCACGAGCTCGGCGCGCGGCTGCACTTGGAGAAAAGCACGGTCAGCCGGCTGGTCGACCAGCTCGAGGGACGGGGCTGGCTGACCGGCTGCCGGCGCGACGGCGACGGCCGGGTGGTCTGGCTGGAGCTGACCGAGGCGGGCCGCACGGCGGCGGCCGGGCTCGCCGCGGCTCGCGCCGCCAGATTCAACCGCCTGCTCGAGGCCGTCCCACCCGATCAGCGACAGACCTTGCTCGACAGTCTTGACACACTCGTGGAGGCCTCCCGTGCTCGTCCCTGATCCAACTCCGCCGATCTCCCGTCGCCGATGGCCCTGGCTGGTGCTGGCTGCGGTCGTCGCGGCCGGCGTCATCGGCGGCGGGTATCTGCTCGCCGATCGCCTGCTGAACCCGCAGGCGGGCATGGACGCCCGGGCCGCGCAGGTCATGCCGTTCGACCTGAACGCCACCACCCACACGTTCACCAAGACCGACCAGGGCGGCGTCGAGGAGGTCGTGGCCCTCGACCCGGCGGACGCGCGCAACATCGACCTCATCCGCTCCCACCTCGAGTACGAGGCGACCGAGTTCCGAAAGGGCAACTTCAGCGACCCGGCCACGATCCACGGCATGGACATGCCCGGCCTTCAGGACCTGGAGGCCGGGGCCAGCCGTATCGACGTCCGCTTCGAGTCGCTGCCTGCCGGTGGGCGGATCACCTACTCCTCGGACGATCCCGCGCTCGTGGCAGCGCTGCATTCCTGGTTCGACCGGCAGACCACCGATCACGCCATGCCCGGCATGGGCGGCTGACGCTCGTTGCGGGGGTCCATGACGCTGCGGGCCCGAAGGGGAAGCGTCCGAGCGGGCGTGCGCCCAGTCAGCGAGGCGCGAGCCGCAAAGTGGACCTCAGAGCCCCGGGGAGACGACCGATCCCACGATCGCGGGGCCATACAGCTCGTCCTTGGCGTGAGACGCGGGCGCTCACCGTCGGTCTGCAACCTCCGGTCCGGGCGCCTCGTCCTCGTCGCCGACGCCGGCCCGGGCCGCACCCTGTACGAGTCGGCCGACGATAAGCATCACCACCTGGACCACGCCGCAGGTCGCATCGACGACAAGACCTACCTGGCGCAGATGGCCGTTTTGCGCGAGGAAGCTATGAGGATCGACTCAGGCGAGCGTCCGGGCACGGGCATCGCCCCTGACAAGGTGGTCGCCAAGCTGCGGGCTCTCCCCAAGACATGGGCCGAGGCGACTCCGACGGGTAGGGCAGAACTCCTGCACTCGATCTATGAACGGATCGTCGTTTGCGGCCCGGAGTTCGTCAGTGCTCGACTAACGCCCGAGGCCTATTCGATGGGCCTCGCGCTGGCGTTGCCCGAGCGCGTTCAACCGGCGCAGGAGTGGGTACTGGCGCGCCCGACAGGTGTCGGACGCGCGATTTCAACCTACCCCTACCGCATCCCGATCGAGGGCCGCGATGAGTGGCTCGCTGCGGCGAGGCGGCCGGCATGAGGGACGGGTACCTGCGCGGCGCCCTCTCGCGGCCGGCGACTCCGCGCCAGTGGAACGTCCTTGCGGCCGTGTCCCGTGGAGTGGTGGACTTTGAGCAATCCGTCGTGATCCGCAGCGACGGTGTCGTGGGCGCCGGTCAGGACGCCAGCAGCAGGCTCTTGCCTCCGTCCACCTCCTTGGTGAGCCCATCATCGGGGACGCGGTCAAGCAGGGCCATGGAGCCCTCGGCGAGGTAGCGGCGCTCGGCGATCGCCCACTCGTCGTGGACCTCGAGCAGGACCGCCCCCGCCAGGCGCAGGACCGCCGCCTCGTTGGGGAAGATGCCGACCACGTCGCTCCGGCGCTTGAAGCTCTCATGTCAAGCCCTCCGATCGCCGGGCGTCGCGGAGCATGGTTCGGTAGATCGCGCTGGAGATGTTGCGCTTGAGGACCCGCATCGCCTCTCGACGGGTGTGGCCGCGCGCGCGCGCCTGGTCGTGGATCTGGCGAGTTCGCGGCTCGAAGCGGAGCTGGCCGGGATCGGCGCAGTGCCGTTGAAGCGGGCAAAGCCGGCCTCGGTGAAGCGCCGGATGTCGCCAACCTCGACGAGGATCTCCGCCGCTGAGCGCGGCGCGATGCCGACCAGCCCGGTGAGCGTCGACTTCGTCTCCTCGACCAGCCCGGTGAGTTCGGCGGTGGCCGCCTTATCCTGATCGAGGACGTCGCGCAGCATCGCCACGCGGTGCTCAATCAGCCGCAGCCGCAAGGTCACCGTGGGGTCGGTCACCCTTGAGATGTCGAGACGACCGAGCGAGTTCACCCGAGCACTCACCGTCTTCGACGGCCGGAGCTGGACGCGCAGGTCCTCGGGCAGGTCGTGCACGAGGGCATCGAGCTCGCCAAGGAGCTGGACGCGGATCTTGGTGAGCGACTTGCGGGCGTTGTGCCACAGGGCCATCCGGTCACGGACCGAGTCTGGCGCCGCCGGGGCGGCATGCTTGAAGGCTCGCGCAAGACGAGGGTTCGCCTGCGCCTCCGCGGCGACCCGGCGGGAGTCGAGCTGATCGCTCTTCCCCTCGTGACGACCGCGCTGGCGGGCGGACGTCTTGTGCGGCGGTACGTCGCGGACGTCGCATCCGGCCTCGACGAGGAACTCGGCCAGGCGCCGGCCCAGGCCGCTCGCACCCTCGATGCCCCAGCGATCGGCAGGCCCGAAGCCGGCCGACCACGCCAACCCGGCGTCGTGCCCTTCGCGGTTGTTCGAGAAGTGGGCGTGCCCGAGCTCGCCGCCGCGCGAGTCGAGCACGGTCGCCGTGTACGTCATGCGATGTGCGTCGACGCCGATCGTGTTGTGTGCCGTCATGTGGCCGCCTCCTGGTCCTGGCGTGGTGGAGGGGACCGCGCGACAACATCCCAGTCGAGAAGATCGACGCTCTCATCAAGTCAGCACGGCCCTCGGGTGGCCGGGCCAGGGTCGACACTTCAAGCGGAACGCAGCCACGTGTTCGACATAGACTACCCAGATCTCCTTCGAGTCAGGCCCCGGCACGGCCACCCACCCTAGAGCCGCCGTCGCGGCTCCCGGGCCGGACCAGTTCAACACCGGGATCTCCTTGTTGACCCGCTCGAGCGGGTTCGTGCTCCAGATCTTCTTCCAGTGGGCGAACGGGAAGGCCGCGAACGCGGTCACGTCCTCGCGGGCCTCCCGGAGCATGGCGGCGACGACCGGGAACCCAGGAGCCAGCTTGTCCGCGACCGCGTCGAGCTGCTCGCGGACGGCAACGGGGTCCGGCTGGGCCCAGATCGTGCGGATCAGGGCGAGCACCATCTCCGCCCGGCCCTTCGCGATCCGGGCCAGCACGTTGCGCAGGAAGTGGACCCGGCAGCGCTGCCAGGCGGCACCGATGAACACCGCCGCGATCGCCGCCTTGAGGCCCTGGTGGGCATCGCTGATGACGAGGCGCACCCCGCCCAGGCCCCGGGCCCGCAGGCTCCGGGCGAAGGCCGTCCAGAAGGCGCCGTCCTCGCTGTCCCCGACCGCGAGCCCCAGGACCTCGCGGTCGCCCGTGGCGGTGACCCCGGTCGCGATCACGATCGCCTTGCTGACCACGGACGCGCCCTCGTGCGCCTTGACGTACGTGGCGTCGAGGAACACGTAGGGAAAGGCGACGTGGTCGAGACGGCGCTCGCGGAAGGCGCCGACGACGGCGTCGAGCTCGCCGCAGATCCGGCTGACCTCACTCTTGCTGATCCCGGCATCGATGCCCAGGGCCCGGACGAGGTCGTCGACCTTGCGGGTCGACGCCCCGTGGACGTACGCCTCCATCACGACCGCCCACAGGGCCCGGTCGATCCGCCGGCGCGGCTCGAGCAGGCAGGGCAGGAACGAGCCCTCGCGGAACTTGGGGATGTGCAGCTCGACGTCGCCCGCCTTGGTACTGAGCAGCCGGGTCCGGGAGCCGTTGCGGTGGGTCGTGCGCTCCTCGGTCCGCTCGTACCGCCCGGCGCCGATCGCCTGGGCGGCCTCGGCCTCGATGAGCTCCTGGAGTACGAGGGTCATCGCCTCGCGCATGACGTCGAGCGAGCCACCGGCGCGCATGGCGTCGAGCAGCTCGGACAGGGCAGACTGTGAAAGGACCATCGGGTTGATCTCCTCGACGTGATCCTTGGTCGGAACACGCTGAGCATCACACCGGTGGCTCCTGACTGTCCGGCTCAGCCGGCGTCAGGAGCCTCGCTCAAATCACACCACTCGGGGGCTGGCTGTCCCGAGCCGACATCGATGAGGGGCTCGGGCTCGTGCAGCTCTACCCCGGCGCGATGATGACCGATCTGGTCGCCTACCTCGGCTACCGGACGCGCGGCATCGCCGGCACGCTGGCCTCGGTGACCGGCTTCGTCGCGCCGTCGTTGGGCTTGATGCTGGGGCTCTCATGGCTGTACACGGCTGCCGGGTCGGCGCTGCCGGAGGATGTTCCCGATCCGCACCGTCGCCGACCCGAGGCAGGTCGGCGCC
The DNA here is from genome assembly GCA_040882345.1 of Chloroflexota bacterium. Lineage (GTDB taxonomy): Bacteria > Chloroflexota > Limnocylindria > Limnocylindrales > CSP1-4 > SPCO01. Next base: position 12,489 of record JBBEBL010000181.1, on the reverse strand, counting down.
TCCAGCCATTCGAGCGAGGCGGCATCGCTGTCCAGCGCGCCGGCTCAGCCCGTCGTGAACAGGCGGAAGAGGATGCCCCCAAGGACGACGAAGGCGACGACCAGCAGGCCGGCCGCGCGGCGGCTGTCCGCCCGGCCGAAGAAGGAGCGCGCGAGCGGGATCAGCGCGACGGCGACGGCCGCGTAGAGGAGGTGCAGCCCATCGCTGGGCCGCGCCCCGAGCGCCAGCATGACGAGCCCGCTGGCCGCCGCCACGACGAGGACGCTGACGACGACCGCCTGGAACCGGTCGAACAGCGGGCCTCCGACGCGCCCCGTCAGAGCCAGCCCGGCCGACCAGCCGACGCCGGCAACGACGCCGGCAACGGAGAGGTACGCGAGCGCGAGGTGAATGGCGTCCATCGCGGGTCTCCCTTCAGTCGCCCGGCTCGCCGCGGAGCAGGTCATCCAGCATCCCGGCCGGTGCGGACCTGATCCGTCCGTGCAGGTTCACGAACGCGCCGCGGGCGCCATCGACCGCGACAAGCGCCCCATCCGGCCGACGCACCTCATGGTGCCAGATGCCGGACACGCGGCGAAGCTGGACGAGCCGGCTCGTGATCTCGAGCTCGTCCCCCTCGCGCGCCGGCGACCCCAGGAGGAGCTGGTGCTCGATGACCAGGCTGAGGAAGTTCGCGTCGACCATCCGCTCCGCGGGCCAGCCGGCCCGAACGGCAGCCCGGAAGACGGCATGCTCGAGCCACTGGAGGATCGCCTGTGGTCGGGCGGCGCCGTCCGGCCCCAGCTGGTAGCTGCGCACGCCCTGGGTGAAACGGAAGGGCCGGCCGTCGATGTCGCGCGCGACCGGCGCCGGGGCGGGCGGGATCTCGGGTTCGGCGCCCACCTGCCAGAGCGCCTCGGCGTCCGCCGCCGGCCGGCCGTCCACGCGCAGGGCGTACGCAGCACGCTGGCGCGTCGTCGTGGTCTCCCCGATGGTCACGTCCACGTCGATCGTCACCTCCGGCCCGACCGGTTCGCGATAGGCGATCATCAGCGCGCGCAGGCGGCCGTCCGGCAGGCCGGCGCGGTCGTGGGCGGCCCGCACGAGGGCCGCGAATGCGGCGTTGTTGACGTGTCCGTTGCGATCGCAATCATCCCATCGGGTTCGCACTCGCACGGACTGGCCGCTGGCGAGGGGCAAGGGATCGCTTTCGGTTCGCGATGTCATCGACAGAGCCTCGTGTCACAGGTTGGCGCGGCGTGCGGGTCCCATGGAGGGGTCGACACCCGAGCGCCCGCGTCACCATCGCCGGCCGCCATGAGCCCGCCCTGAGCGCCGACTGAG
>JBBEBL010000181.1:0-11066 GCA_040882345.1 Chloroflexota bacterium | reverse complement strand
CGGCCGGCCCGGCGGTCGGTGAGTCTCACGTCGTCCTCATCCCCTGCTCATGCAGCGACGACACCATGCAGATACGGCCGTCGCGCATCGGATGTCGACTGTGGCAGCCGGCGTCATCGATGACCGAACGAGCAAGGAGTACGAGATGCATGAACCGACCGTCGTCGTCGATCCCGTATGCGGGATGGCGATCGACGCAGACAAGTCGATCCGGATCGATCACGGAGGCCAGACCTACTACTTCTGTGATCCCGCCTGCGTCGATACGTTCCGCGACGAGCCGGGTCGCTGGACACCGGAGGTACCGACCGCCATCGAGGACTGACCACAGGCTCAGAACGGCCAGCGGACGTCATCGCCGGGCGACTGCTACATTTGTGTAGTAGCACACGCCAGCCGTGCAGGCAGATCCCATCGTGGAGTGGAAGGGGCCAGGTCGACCATCGATGGCACGCCGACGGACCGGATCAGCGACAAAGGGACGCAAGGCCAGGCAGGGAACGGGGCCGACCGCCACGATGACGCCGCCGCGATCCGGCATCGAAGGCGACCATGACGCCGGACGGGTAGCGTCAAAGCCCGCGAAGCCCGACGATCCTCAGGCCCTGGTGGTGTCGTACGTCATCGAGCCCGGCGATGTGGGCGACCCGTACACCGCAACGATCCGGGTCCACGGCAGGCGGATGGGAGCGGGCAGCCGACCGACCCCGCGCGACACGTTCAGCCACGACGAGGTCGTCCGGGACGTCGTCCCGGGTGCCGGCCCGATCGCGGTGACGAGCTGGATCTACGGGGTCGATCGCGGTGAGTGGCGGGTGGAGGCGGAGCTGACCGCACCCGCGGAAAGGGTCGGTCGGCGGGCGCCCGGCGGCCAGAATCGGGCGAACGGTGCGTCACTGTCGCGTGCCGGCTGGTCCTGGCGGAGCTGGGCACTCACGGAGGCTCCGGACGCCCCGACCCGGACGCGCTGGGCCCTCCTCGCCCCGCTGGCACGCACGCCAGCGGTCGTGCCGGGCAGCTTCACGGCCCTCGCGATACTCGGCATCAGCGCATCGTTCGTGGTCCAGGCGACGCTGCTAGAGCGACTGGGGGTATCGGTGGGTGCCGGGCTGCTTGTCTCCCTGCTCGCCATCATCGGGGGCATCGCCGGCGCCAAGCTCTGGCACGTGGTCCTGCAGGCCAAGCCCTGGCGCGAGTCGATCCGCCAGGGGTGGTCGGTCGATGGCTTCCTGGTCCTGGCGCCGATCATCGCGATGGCTGCGCTGCTCGCCCTCGACATCCCGATCGGACGGTTCCTGGACTCGGCGGCGCCGGGCATGTATGTCGCCGTGGCCATCGGCCGCCTGGGCTGCTTCTTCACCGGTTGCTGTGCCGGCCGGCCGACGCGGTCCCGATTCGGCATCCGCTCGTCCGACCGCCGCATCGTGGCTCGGCGCATCCCCACCCAACTGCTCGAATCGCTGACCGGGCTGGTCATCGCCATCGCCAGCTGGCTCGCCGTCGTCAACGACGTGATCGGGATCGATGGCGCGGTGTTCTTCGTGGCGCTGGCCGTCTACGTCATCGTCCGCCAGGGGCTCCTGCGACTGCGCGAGGAGACCCGGGCCTTCTCCTGGCGACGCAGTGCGACCGCAGGGGTGGCGAACCGGTAGGTCTGGTTGACCGTCGGCGATAGCGGCCGGCAACGGGCGACCGCCAGCGAGGGACCCAAGCTGCGGCCGAACGTCGGGGTCCGACTGGTAGGATGACTCGACCTGCATCCGCGTGGCGGGTGGCCTGACCCGAGGCGGCAGGACGACCGTCAGGCTGGCGGTCGCTGGACCAGCTGGTAGCTGGCTGCCTCCCAGGCGATCATCCCGCCGTCGAGCTCCCAGATGTTCGTGTAACCGAGCCCGACAAGCGTGCTCGCTGCGATCGCACTCATCCGGCCACTCCGGCAGTAGACGAAGATCTTCGCGTCCTTCGCCGCACTGAGCTCCCCGACCTGATCGAAGGGGATGGACAGGTCCGTGCCCTGGATCTCGCCCTCGTACGGAACGTGGACGTTGACGAGGACGAAGTCCTTCGCCCTGAGCATCTCCGTGAGTCTGGTCGGCGGGACGCTCGTGTACCGCCCGCCGGGCGCGAGGACGATCATCTCCCCGGACGCCGCGTGGCCGGAGATGGCAGGGCCCAATGTCGGCGGGCCGGTGCTCGAGGTGGGGCTGCCGGAGCTGCCGGTGCACGCGGCGACGACCAGTACGACGACGGCCACGAGCGCACCGACCGATCCGGGGCGCTGGAGGACGCGGCTGCCCGTCGCGATGGACGGCGATCGGCGGCCTGAGCGAGAGATCACCGGGTTTGGACTTCCACTGGCGAGATGAGCCGGATGGTGACGAGCGAGAGGATACTCCCGAACGCGATCACAAGGCCGCGTCGCCCCGATGGCCCGGAGCACCAAGGCCCGAGACGGGCGATGGCCTGCCGGGCTCCGCCCCGCGCGACAAGCTCGACAAGGAGCGTGGCTGGAGGGCCGTCCGGTACCGTCGACACGACGATCATGTCGTCAGGCTGACCGATCGGACCACCCGTAGGCCGCGTCTCGGATGTGGCGGGCGGCTCGTCACCGCTCGCCTCATCGGTGTATCCCAGATCGACATCGACATCGCATCACTGCGCGCCATCGCGGCGGGTCTTCTCGAGCTTCGTGCGGTTCGGGACGATCTCGTCCCGTTGCATCCGGGCCAGGCGCCGGCGGCGCGCGGTCTTCACGAAGGCCATCCACTGGAGGACGGCGACGGTGATTCCCATGGCCAGGAGGGGCCAGCGAAACCAGTTGGGCGGCGGTGGCTCCCGATGGAATGACGCCGTGTAGTGGATGAACAGGAAATACGCTGCGTGCAGCACGGCCAGGTAGAAGATGACGTGGGCGCCCTGGTGGATCCACTTCCAGGCCTCGGGGCCGATGGCTCTCACAGCCCAACTGGAGGACGTGGCGGCCAGCACCAGCATCCAGGCCAGGGCGACCAGTCCGACGAGGTTGGCGAGTCCGAACCCGGGCTCGAGCCGGAGCGTTCGGTCGAGTTCGGCGACGAACTCGTAGCCCATCAGGCGGCCCAGATCCCATTGCACCCAACCGTCAAGGACCAGCACGGTGTGGACGAGTGCGGTGACCGCGCTCCACACGCCAACCTCCCGTCGCCAGGGCAGGATTCGAGCGAAGCGACGCCAAAGCCGCGCGGCAGGTCCCAGGAACAGGCTGGCGAACAGGAGCACGATGGAGGCGTCCCCGAACGCCCGCCACATGCGCATCGTTGGATCCCAGTCCAGGCGTCCCAACCAGAATCCTGCCACCAGGACAGCCGCGAGCGCCGCGATGGCGGCATGGCGGATCGGGGCGCCCCGTCGCGAGTCCGGGCGCTCGCGCACTCGGGACTCCGACCGTTGACCCACGCCCTGGCGACTACTGATGCGCGACACGTGCCCTCGACGCGGGCAGAGAGCGACGCGCTCTCCGTCGACCATTCATGGCGGGGTCCATGTTACGACATCCCTGTCGTAGTCGTGGCGGGTCGTCGGTCGCGCGATCAACGCGTCGCGCGAGACCTCGCCTGTCGGCGCGCGACGAGGGTCACGACGACCGCGAGGGCCAGCGCGGTCGTCGTCACAGCGGTCGCACTCTCCGTCCAGAACTGGTCGGGGAGCAGCTGGACCAGGCGTTGCGTCGCCGGGTCGAACGTGAAGTTGCCCTGAGCGAAGAACACCCGATGGAAGAGCAGGAAGGCCGCCTCGAAGAAGAACACCACCGCGATGCCGATGACCGCGCCGATGGCGACCAGCCCCCCGGACCCGGCCGCGACGGCTCGCCACGGCCAGGCCTGGCCCCGGTTGATCGCGAAAACGACGGTCAGCGCCGCCACGGCGACGGCGAACACCGCCAGCGCGCGCCGAACCACGTCGTACACGTCGACCATGTGCCCCCGTTCGGTGTCGGTCAGGACGGCCTGTCCATCGACCTCCACGGTGAACTGCGGCGGGCCCAGGATGACATCGGACAGGATGGCGCCCGTCACCATGCGAACCTGGGCGGGCGAGTAGCCGGTGATCTCCGCGACGCCAGCGCGATCCTGCGCGAACCCGACCAAAACCGGGTTGAAGAAGAGGGCGATCGTCATGCCGATGATGGCGATGACCGTCGCGATGGCGACGATGGCCGAGGCGACGATCCTCATCGGGAACGAGCTCGATCCCACCGGCGGACGCGGGCGGTCATCAGGTCACGCCACGCCATAGCGGCGAATCCCTTCAAGCTTGGTGCGCTTGAGGAGCAGCGCGTTGACGGCCACCAGGAACGAGCTCCCGGCCATGCTGATCGCGGCGATCTCCGGTCGGAGGATGAGCCCGAAGGCCGGGTAGAAGAGGCCCATGGCGATCGGGAAGGCGACCGTGTTGTAGCCGACCGCCCAAACGAGGTTCTGACGCATCTTCCGGACCGTCGCGCGGCTGAGCGCGATGGCGCCCAGGACGTCGACCGGGTCGCTCTTCATGAGGACCACGTCTGCGGTCTCCACGGCCACGTCCGTGCCGGCGCCGATCGCGATCCCGACGTCCGCCTGGGCGAGCGCCGGCGCGTCGTTGATCCCGTCGCCGACCATCGCCACGAGCTTGCCCGTCGCCTGGAGCTCCTTGACCTTGTCCGCTTTCTGCCCCGGCAGGACCTCCGCGAAGACCGTGTCGAGCCCGAGCTCTGCGGCGATGCGGTCGGCCGTGGCCTGGTTGTCCCCGGTCAGCATCGCGACCTGGATGCCGAGGTTGTGCAGGCGATCGATCGTCTCCTTCGCGCTCGGCCGGACCGCGTCGGCGATGGCGATCAGGCCGCCGGCCTGGCCATCGATCGCGACCCGGACGACCGTCCGACCGGCGCCTTCCAGCGCATCGGCTCGGGGTCCAAGGCCATCGAAGTCGATCGCGCGATCGCGCATGAGCTTGGCGTTCCCGACCAGGACCGCCCGGCCATCGACCGTCGCCTCCAGCCCGTGACCCGGGACCGCGTTGAACCCGGTCGCGTCGACGAGCGTGAGCTGACGCTCCTGGGCCGCATCGACGACGGCCTGGGCCAGCGGATGCTCGCTGGAGCCCTCCGCCGACGCCGCCAGCCGCAGGACCTCGTCCTTGCTGACGGGGTTCCCCGCGCCGACCAGCTCCACGACGCGCGGCTGGCCGACGGTCAGCGTACCGGTCTTGTCGAAGATGACGGCACCGATCTTGGAGGCCTGCTCCAGGGCCGTCGCGTTCTTGAACAGGATCCCGTTCATGGCGCCCAGGCCGGTGCCGACCATGATGGCCGTCGGCGTCGCCAGGCCCAGGGCGTCCGGGCAGGCGATGATCACGACGGTGATGGCCAGCGTGAGGGCGAACACGAAGGTCGAGCCGCCGATGGTCAGCCAGCCGAAGAGCGTCAGGAGGCCCAAGATGACGGCCGCGGCGACCAGCCACTGGGCGGCGCGATCGGCCAGGCGCTGGGCCGGCGCCTTCGAGTTCTGGGCCTTCTGGACGAGCTTGACGATCTGGGCCAGGGCCGTATCCGCGCCGACCTTCGTCGCCCGGAAGCGGAAGGTGCCGGTCTTGTTGATCGATGCGCCGATGACGTTGGAGCCGACCGTCTTCGCGACGGGCACGCTCTCACCGGTGATCATCGACTCGTCGATGCTCGACGCACCCTCGACGATGACGCCGTCGACGGGGACCTTGTCGCCGGGCTTGATCAGGACGATGTCGTCGATGACGACCTCCGCCGTCGGGATCTCGATCGGCGCACCGTCGCGGATGACGGTCGCCTTCGGTGGCGTCAGGTCCAGGAGCGCCTTCATCGCGTTCGACGCACCGGCCCTTGCCCGCATCTCCAGCCAGTGGCCGAACAGCACGAACGTGAGCAGGACGACGGCCGCCTCGTAGAAGACCTCGCCCTCGAACAGGAAGGTCGCCGCGACGCTGAACACGTAGCCGCTCCCGACCGACAGGGCGACGAGGACGTTCATGTCCAGCGTCCGGGTGCGAAGTGCCCGCCACGCGCCGACGAAGAACATCTTCCCGCTCCAGGCGACGGCCGGGGTCGCGAGGAGGAAGGCCAGGATGTTCGGATCGATCCCGAAGGGCGTGCCGAGGCGGATGTCGAAGACCTCGGGCGCCAGCGGTGAGTAGAGGAAGATCGGGATCGCCAGGATGAACGCGACGATGAAGCGGGTCCGCATGTCGCGGACCATCTCGTCCATGCTCATGCCGCCGCCGTGGCCCATCGAGTGGGCCATCTGGGCCATTTCGCCCTGGACGGGGGCGCCCGGTGGCGGGACGGCCAGCGCGTGGCCGACGTGCGCGTCCCGGGCCGCGTGGGCGGCCCCGTGCGGCACCGTGCTCCCGACGACCGCCGGCTGCTCGTCCCGGCACAGCTGGCACGGCACGATCTCGCCGCCACAGCGGCAACCGAAGCGCTCGATCAACGACCGAACGTCGTCCGCGCCCAGGACCGTCTCGTCGAACCGGACGGCGACGGTCTGGGAGACGGGGTTCGCCTCCGCGGACTCGATGCCTGGTTCACGGCGCAGGTAGGTCTCGAGTCCCGCCGCGCTGCTCGCGCGCAGGAGACCCCCTGCTTCAAAGATGCTGCCGATCACTGCCCGCTCCATTCGCCATGTCTCGCTGGATGTCCGTACCATGCCGCATCACGACGGTCTGTCGTAGATTGCGTCGCTCTCGGCCTCGACTCCAGTTGTCGCGACCCCTACGTCGATCATCCACCCGGGAGCTGAGGGTCGGATGAGCCGTGGCTGAGAAGGCTCCCAACAACCCCGCACGCCCCCGAAGCCAGGAGACCGTGCATGAATCGCCTCCATCGCTGGTACTGCGGCACCGGACTGTGGGCGCGGGAGATCTCCCGTGTCGCATCGTGGGCGCTCCAGGACTGCCGGTTGGGACCCGATGCGCTCGAGATCGGACCCGGTCGAGGTCACACGACGGGATTCCTGCGCCGGCGGGTGGACCATCTGACCGCCGTGGAGATCGACCCGGTGTTGGCCGATGGCGTGCGCTCCCGCTTCGCGTCGGCGGCGAACGTCGAGGTCGTGACCGCCGACGCCACCAACCTGCCGTTCGAGGACCAGCGCTTCAGCGGCGCGGTGTGTTTCACGATGCTGCACCACGTCCCGTCGGCGGAGTTGCAGGACCGCCTCATCAGCGAGGTGCACCGCGTCCTGCGGCCCGGAGGCGTCTTCGCTGGATCGGACAGCACGTCGACGGTACGTTCGCTGCACGCCTCGAAGCGGCCGGGCTCGCGGATGCGAAGGTCGAAGTCGGCGACCGGGTGTCTTCCGGTTTCGAGGCCGGCGGCCGTGATGGTGACCGTAGCGCGTGCAGATCCCGTGAGCCGCGCGCGCGATGCCGCCCGGGGCCGAGGTCCTTACCCTGGACTCATCTGGCTTTCATGTTCAGGCGTCAGCTTCGCGGTCAGTAAGCGGGACTTGTGAGGATACGCCCATGACACGTCGAATCAGGCTGGTGCTCGCCGCGGGCACCCTGCTCGCCATGCTGGTTGCGGCGAGCCCGGTCGCCGCCGCGGGAGACGGAGCCGCATACGGCGCCTGCGTCGCCCACCACGCGACGACCGAGGGCGGCTTCACTCATGAGCACAACCCGGGCATGCACAGCGGCTTTGCCGGCTGGAGCGGCTGTCCGGACGCCTGAGCCTCCTTGTCCCTTCTCTCCGCTTCCCCCCTTGCTGCGGCCGGTCGCCCCCCGACGACGGGCCGCAGACCGTCCCCCTTCCGACGGTCCGCGCCGTCGATCTTCACGAGGTAACAAGATGCTGACGTCCACGTACACCTTCGGAAGCGTCCTTCGGCTCCCGGTCCAGGAGGCTCGATCGCTGGTCGAGGCGGCGCTACAGGCCGAGGGCTTCGGCGTCCTGACCGAGATCGATGTCGCCGCGACGATGCAGGCCAAGTTGGGCATCGAGCACGCGCCGTATCTCATCCTTGGGGCGTGCAACCCGGCGCTGGCCCATCGCGCGCTCCAGGCCGATCCATCGATCGGCGCGCTCCTGCCCTGCAACGTGGTCATCCGTGACCAATACGGCCAGACGATCGTCGAGGCGATGGACCCGCGCACCGTCATGAACCTGGTGGAGAACCCGGAAGTGGCGGCGGTGGCCGCGGAGGCCGAGGCTCGACTCCGCCGGGTCATCGCGTCCCTTGGGGCCGAACCGTCGGCGACTTGACCAGTTCTTGACCCGGGTCAACATCTCCCGTTCAGGTGTGCCTGCGACGATGCTCGTGCCCGCCGGACTCGGCGGTACGGTACAGGAGAATGCGTGATGGATATCGTCTGGGGCATGGGTGGCGGCGGATGGCTATGGATGGCTGGGGGCCTGGTCCTGCTCATCGGGATCGTGGTCCTCGTCGTCCGGGGGATGGGTGGTTACGCCCGGTCCGTGGATCGGTCGTCGGATGCGCGGCCTCGGGACGAGCCCATGGATATCCTCCGAGCCCGGTTCGCCCGGGGCGAGATCACCGAGGCTGAGTTCGAGCAGGCAAAGCGAACGCTCGGCGGCGACCGATGAGGGTCCGGGGCAGCGGCTGGCTCGGCTCGGGACTCGTGGTCATCGGCCTCGCGCTCATGGCGATCGGGTCGCTCGTCGGCCCGGGAGCATCGACCGGCGCCCAGGGACCGTGGCCGGCGTGGGGTGGCCCCGGCTCGGGCGGGATGATGGGCCAAGGCGGGATGATGGGCTCGGGTCCGGGTCCCAGCGCCCCTGCCGGGACCTCCGTCACCATGTCCGGGTCGCGCTTCCAGCCATTGACGCTGACGATCGCCCAGGGGGCGGCCGTTCGATGGTTCAACGACGACGCGCTGCCCCACACGGTCACCGCCACCGACGAGTCGTGGGACTCGGGCAACCTCGCTCCCGGCGCCGCCTTCGAGCGGAGCTACGACCTGCCGGGGACCTACCCATACCTGTGTCGCTATCACCCGGGCATGGCGGGCACGATCGTGGTCACGGCGCCCTGACGGTCACGACCGATACTCAGCCGTGCCTCATCTGGCGTTCAGGTGATCGGCGCCCAATACGACCATCGAGCCGACAGGCGACGGACGCCGGTGCGGATCGCGTGGAGCGAGGGAGGAGTCGACCATGGCAGCCGGCGCACCGGTCGTCGAGCGGGGAGCCTGGCGCAGGGCATGGGAGGCGATCGATGAGCGCCTCGGCCTGAGCGGCCTGGCCTATCCGGTACCCGCCCACGCCAATGGTCTCGGCTACATCCTGGGCGGGATCACGTTCTTCGGATTCCTGATCCTCGCGGCGACCGGCATCTGGCTCGCCCAGTTCTACCATCCGACCCCCGAAGCGGCCCGCCAGAGCATCGGATACACCATGGGCGTGGCCCCCCTCGGCGACGTCGTCCGGGGGATCCACTTCTGGGTGGCGAACCTGGTGATGGCGACGGTGCTCCTCCACATGGGGCGGGTCTTCGTCACCGGCTCCTACAAGCGACCACGCGAGGCGAACTGGCTGATCGGCGTCGGCCTCCTCGGCGTGACCTTGCTGCTGATCTTCACCGGCACGGTCCTCAAGTGGGACCAGGAGGGGTACGAGGCGCTCCAGCACAACATCGAGATCGGCGAACTCGTCGGCGGTGTCGGCTTCTGGTTCTCGTCGGAGTTCGCGGCGAGCCTTCCCATCGTGGGCCGCCTCTACGTGGCGCACGTGGTCATCCTGCCCGCCATCGGCGCGCTGCTCCTGATCGCCCACTTCCTCCTGGTCAAGCGCCACGGGATCTCCTCTCGACCCATCGACCACGACGCGGCGGTCGTCGGCGGCCCGGAGCCAAGCAAGGGCGGCTCAAGCTTTGCCGCGCACCTCGTCCGGATGACGGGCTTCGGATTGTTGATCCTTGCCGGCACGGCGATCCTCGCGCTCCTTCTCCCGGCGGGCATCGGCGAGCGTCCCAATCCGGCCATCGAGGTCACCAAGCCCTGGTGGATGTTCCTGGCGTTCTATCCGCTCGAGGACTGGTTCGGCCTGCCCGCGCTCGTCTGGGCCCCGGCTATCCTGTTCGGTGGACTGGCCCTGATCCCGTTCGTGGACCGCAGTCCCTGGCGGTCACCGTCCCGGCGGCGCTGGATCATCGTCATCGGCGCGGTGGTGGCGGTGGCCCTGGTGGCACTGGTCGCCTACGCCTACCTCACGCCCGCCGTGACCCACGTCCAGGACGCCGCCTCATGATCGCGATCCTATTCCGGGTGGCCCTGCTGACGGTCGGGTTGGCGGCCGTGGAGCTGGGACTCGTCCCGGCTCTGGCAACCGGCTCCATCGGGGGTTGGGCCCTGGTCCTCCTGGGCCTTCCACTCATCGTGGCCGGATCGGCAAGCTTCATCGGCCCCCTCCTGGGTGCGACGTCGAAAGGTGGTACCAAACGTGCGTAAGTCGCTGCCAGCTGCCATCTGGCTGGGGCTCATGGTCCTTGCTGTCCTGGCCGGCCCGGTCCTGGCGGATTCGCCTGATGCCGGCATCACGGTCGAGCCCGGTGAGGTGACCGCTGGTGGAACGATCCTGCTGGCCGGCAACGACCTGGAACCCGACGATGAACGGGTGCTGGTCCTGCAGGGCGAGGATGTGGCGGTGGATCTTGGGACCGCAACGACGGATGCTGACGGGATGCTCGGCCTCGAGGTGACGATCCCGGCACACCTGCCGACGGGCGTCTACCAACTCCAGGCCATCGGCGACGAGACGCTGTCCGTCGAGCTGAAGATCACGGCCGTGGCCGGTGGCGGCGCCATCGAGCCGTCCGCTGCGGACGCGGCCGTGTCGCGTGAGCGAGGGGCCGTGGAGCTCGGAGCCATCGTCGCGGTCGCGGCAGTCCTCGCGGCGCTGGGCCTCCTCCTCGTGGTGCGCGCAGAACGGTTCCGCGGGCACGCGGTGACCTGATATGGCAGCCATGGATCGGACGGACCACCCGGGCGCGATCTCCGGACCGGCCATCAAGTCGCTGCGCAAGCAGCAGGTCCAGGGGTTGTCGCGTCGCCAGCTG
>JBBEBL010000180.1:13219-17907 GCA_040882345.1 Chloroflexota bacterium | reverse complement strand
TGGAGCCAGCTGGCTCGTCCACATCGGCCGGGTTGGCGATCTCCAGGACGTCCGGCGAGGTGACCCAGCGGCCGGCCAGGAAGATGGGATGCGGCGTGGTGCCGGCGGTCACGGTCATGCGGGTGCTCCTGGGGGGAACGCATTGGGGTAGGGTCCGCATCATACGACCGCCGCTGAGGAGACACCGATGGCCAGCGACCCGACCGACCTTCGTGCCGCGCTGCGCGTCGAGCCCGGGATACGGATGCGGCTGGCTCGCCGCCCGATGGATGCCACGTTCGGCTGGGACAAGGAGGCCGCCGCACCGGAACTCGAGCGCCAGCTGGCGCGACTGGGCGAACTCCAGGATCGCTTCTGGGCGGAGGCGAAGCGGTCCGTCCTCGTCGTGCTGCAGGGCATCGACGCCGCCGGCAAGGACGGCACGATCAACAAGGTCATGGAGGCGTTCAACCCGCAGGGCTGCCCGGTCACGTCCTTCAAGGTACCGAGTGCTGAGGAGCTCGCCCACGACTACCTGTGGCGGGTCCACAAGCGGGTGCCGCGCAAGGGCGAGATCGGGATCTTCAACCGCTCCCACTACGAGGACGTCCTCGTCGTCCGCGTCCACGACCTCGTGCCGAAGGCGGTGTGGTCGAAGCGCTACGACCAGATCAACGCCTTCGAGCGGCACCTGGCGGAGAACGGCACGACGGTCCTCAAGTTCTTCCTGTCCATCTCCCCCGACGAGCAGCGCGAGCGCTTCCAGGCCCGCTACGACGACCCCACAAAACGCTGGAAGTTCTCCATGGGGGACCTCAAGGAGCGCGAGCGCTGGGGCGACTACCAGGCCGCCTTCGACCAGGCCTTGACGAAGACGTCCACCGACCACGCCCCGTGGTACGTCATCCCGGCCGACCGCAAGTGGTTCCGCAACCTGGCCGTCGCCACGATCCTGGCGGACACCATCGCCGCCCTGAAGCCGCGCTACCCTGCGGTCGCCGCCGATGTCCCGGACGGCCTCGTCATCACCTGAGCGCCTGCCCTGACCCGCCCGCCCCGATGACCACCCCACGCCTCGGCCTTCGCGCCAACGCCGGCCAGTTCGCCCTGCTCGTCGGGGTCAACGGCCTGGTCGGCGGGATGGTGGGGCAGGAGCGGACCCTGCTGCCGCTGCTGGGACGTGATGCATTCGGCATCACCGGCGTCGCCGTCGCGCTCACGTTCCTGGTCGCGTTCGGGGTGACGAAGGCTGTGACCAACCTGGCCGCGGGCCACCTGGCCGATCGTTACGGGCGCAAGCCAGTCCTCGTCGCGGGCTGGCTGCTGGCGATGCCCGTCCCGCTGCTGATCATCTGGGCACCGTCGTGGGACTGGATCGTGGTCGCCAACGTGTTCCTTGGCGTGAGCCAGGGGCTGACCTGGTCCACGACCGTCCTGATGAAGGTGGACCTGGTCGGAGCGGAGCGGCGCGGTCTCGCCCTTGGCCTCAACGAGGCCGCCGGGTACGGCGCGGTGGCCCTGACCGCCCTCGCTACCGGGTTCATCGCGGCCGAGTACGGGCTGCGTCCCGCCCCGTTCTTCCTGGGGATCATCTTCGCCGGCCTCGGCCTGGGGGTCTCCGTCCTGTTCGTCCGCGAAACGAGAGGACACGCACGGGCGGAGCAGGCGAGCGACGGCGACACCGCGCGTCCCGCGTGGGCCACGGTCGTCCGCTGGACCACCTTCCGTGAGCCATCACTCTCCGCGGCGTCCCAGGCGGGCCTCGTGAACAACCTGAACGACGGGCTGGCATGGGGCCTGTTGCCGTTGTACTACGCGTCCGCCGGGCTGGATCTCGTGCAGATCGCCGCCCTGTCCGCGGCGTACCCGGCCGTGTGGGGGATCGGCCAGACGGTGACCGGCGCGTGGTCGGATCGGATCGGCCGACGCCCGCTGATCGTCGCCGGGATGCTCGTACAGGGGGTCGCCATCCTGGCCATCGGCCTGGGCTCCGGTTTCGAGCTGTGGCTCGCGGCCGCGCTGACCCTCGGCGTGGGCACCGCGATGGTGTATCCGACCCTGCTGGCCGTCATCGTGGACGTGGCGGAACCCTCGTGGCGCGGGGCGGCCCTGGGCGTCTACCGACTGTGGCGCGACCTCGGCTTCGCGGTCGGCGCGATCATCGCGGGCATCGTGGCGGATCGGCTGGGCATGCCGGCCGCGATCGTCGGCGTCGGCCTGCTCACCATCGCCTCCGGCCTGCTCGCTGCGCGACGACTGGCGGAGACCCGCCCGACCGTGCCCAGCCGGCGGGCCAGCTAGCGCTTCTTCCCGCCGCCGAACAGTGTCCCGAACACGCCGCGCACGATGTCCTGGCCCAATCGCGACGTCACGACCCGGCCACCGGTACGGATGGCGGAGTCGATGGAGCGCTGGCGGGCCTTCGCCGCCGTGGCCGCCGCCCGCTCCTGCGCCTTGCGCTGAGCCTCCGCCTGTCGCGCCGCCTTCGCCTGAGCGGCCGCCAGTTCGCGCTGCTGGCGCTTCATCTCGCGTTCCAGCTGGGCGGGCGTCATCGTGTTCATCCCGGCCGCGGTGGTGGGCTCCACGCCGGCCCGCATCGCCGCCTCCTGGGTGGCGGCGATGGCGGCCTCACGCGCGGCCGCCAGCCGGGCGGTGATCCGCTCGTGGGCGCTGTCGCGATCCACCGTCTCGCCGTACTTGGCCTGGAGCGGGCTCATCGCGATCCGCCCCCGGAACAGGACCTCGTCGATCGGCGCCATCAGCGAGTCGGGCGCCAGCAGGCGGGTCGCCGCCAGCGGGGTCGGGACGCCCCGAGGGGAAAGGACCGTGACGAGGGCCTCGCCCGTCCCGAGCGAGGTCAGCGTCTTCTCCACGTCGTAGAAGTCGGTCACCGGGAAGGTCCGCGCGGCTTTCCGGAGGTCGTCCGCGTCCTCCGGCGTGAACGCCCGGAGCGCGTGCTGGATCCGATTGCCGAGCTGGGCCAGCACGGACGACGGGACGTCCGCCGGCACCTGCGTGACGAAGTAGACGCCGACGCCTTTCGAGCGGATGAGCCGGGCCGTGCGCTCGATCTGGTCCATCAGCGCCTTGGATGCATCGTCGAACAGGAGATGCGCCTCGTCGAAGAAGAAGCACAGCTTCGGCTTGGGCAGGTCACCGGCCTCCGGCAGGTGCTCATAGAGCTGGGCCAGCATCCAGAGCATGAACGTGGAGAACAGCCGTGGCTTGTCCATGACGTCCGACAGCTCCAGGAGGGAGATGATCCCATGGCCATCGCTGTCAGTCCGCAGGAGGTCCTCGACGTCGAATTCCGGCTCCCCGAAGAACGTGTCCGCCCCTTCCTGCTCCAGGACCACGATGGATCGCAGCAGGACGCCCACGGACGCCGGCGACATGCCCCCGTACTCCGCCAGGAACGGCTTGCCCTCGTCGCTGGACAGGAACTTCAGCGTCGTCGCGAGGTCCTTGAGGTCCAGGAGCGGCAGGTCGTGGTCATCGCAGTACTTGAAGATCAGCGCGAGGATGCTGGTCTGGGTCTCGTTGAGGTCCAGGACCTTGCCCAGCAGCAACGGCCCGAAGGAGCTGACCGTAGCGCGCACCTGCGAGCCGAGCGCCCCGGACAGGGACAGGAATTCGACCGGGTGGCCGGACGGCTGGAAGTCCCAGGCCAGCGACTCGTTGCGCTCGATGAGTTTGGGGTGGGTCGTGCCGCCAGGCGCCGCCAGACCCGTCAGGTCACCCTTGATGTCTGCGACGAAGACCGGGACGCCGGCCCGCGACAGCTGACCCGCCATCAGCTGGAGGGTCTTGGTCTTGCCGGTCCCCGTGGCGCCCGCGACCAGGCCGTGGCGATTGAGCATGGACAGCGCCACCTGGACGCGCGTGTCGTTGAACAGCTCGCCCTGGTGCATCGCGCTGCCGATCACGATGGACGGCTCATCGAGGGTGTAGCCGGCGGTGATCGCGTCGCGGAACGGCTGGTCCATCGTGGTCTCCGTGCGGGGATCGCAGCGTATCATCGGGGATGATCCGAGCTGACCAGACAACGTCACACCGGAGGATCATCGTGAAGGTCGAAGAGGTCGAGGGTATCGGAGCCGTCTACGCCGGGAAGCTCGCGGCCGCCGGGGTGACCACGACGGACGACTTGCTGGACCAGGGCGCCAAGCCGAGCGGGCGTGCATCCTCGCGGAGGCCTCGGGCATCGAGAGTGCCCTCATCCTGGAGTGGGTCAACCACGTGGACCTGATGCGCATCAAGGGTGTCGGGTCGGAGTACTCCGACCTCTTGGAGGCGGCGGGCGTGGATTCGCCGGCGGAGCTGGCGCAGCGCAACGCCGCCAATCTCGCCACCACGTTTCAGGAAGTCGTTGCCGCTCGTCCCAGCATCGTCCGTCGCGTCCCGTCCGAGTCGGAAGTACAGGGCTGGATCGATCAGGCCAAGGACCTGCCCAAGGTCGTCGAGCACTGAGCCTCGCCGTCGCCGCCCGGCGCATCCTGTCACCCCGTGACCGGTCCAGGGGATCCGGTCACCCCGTGACCGTACGGACGACGGAACCGCCAGGAATCAGGGTTCCTTCCTCGGGTCGGTCGCCCGGTGACCGGCTCGACGACGGACAGGCCCCGGTCGGGTGTCGGACCGCCGTTCCGTCTTCCGTTCGACCACTCGGTGACAGACCACCCGATGACCAACGGACGCTCCAAGGGAGG